>NZ_FQTP01000054.1 GCF_900128515.1 Bathymodiolus heckerae thiotrophic gill symbiont | reverse complement strand
AAACTAGTATTGAAAAGCGTCATTCATTCTGATGGTTGGCGAGGGTATAATGGTTTAGTAGATTTTGGCTATAAGAAGCATTTTAGAGTACATCATAGCAAGAATGAATTTGCTCGTGGTAATGCACATATTAACGGCATAGAATCATTTTGGGGTTATGCCAAAACAAGGCTGGTAAAATTTAAAGGAATGAATAAAAATATGTTTAATTTACACTTGAAAGAATGTGAATTTAGATTCAATAATCGCAAGCAAAATCTTTATAAGATTTTGCTTGAAATGTTCAGAAAAGAGTCGCTTAAGTTGTCATGACCCTTAAATTTTAATAAAATATTTGCACTTGCCTGAGTTAACATTTCAAAGACGTCATCAAATCGACCTTCAAAATACGGGTCTGGTACACTTCTATTTGAATTGTTTGGAGTGTTGTCAAGCATCAAAGATAGCTTATACACTTGATCCTTAGGACAGATATCTTTTAAATTAGCCAAATTTGACTCGTCCATAGCAAAGATATAATCATAATAATAAAAATCAGATTCATGCACTTGACGCCCACGCTGATTAGATAAATCTACCCTATACTTTAGAGCCGATTGCTGTGAGCGAGAATCTGGCTGCTCACCTATGTGGTACGCATGCGTGCCCGCCGAGTCAATCTCAAACAAATATTCAACATTCTGCTTAATTACTTGCGATCTAAATGCACCTTCGGCAGTTGGAGATCGACAAATATTACCCATGCAGACAAATAAAATTTTGATTTTTTCACTACTCACTGGCTTTTAAGTTCGATAAAATCAATCATTATATCAATTTTAAAAACTTATATGTCTAACCCATTACTCAGCTCTGCAAAACAAGTCATCCTTACTGAAGCAAAATCCTTAACTCAGCTTGCTGAGCAACTTGATCAAAGCTTTATTAACGCCTGCGAGTTAATCCAAAATTGTACTGGCAAAGTAGTACTAATCGGCATGGGAAAATCAGGACATATTGGCAATAAAATTGCCGCCACTTTTGCCTCTACTGGTACACCAGCCTTTGCTGTTCATCCAGGTGAAGCGGGGCATGGTGATTTAGGCATGATCGAACAAAACGATGTGGCTATTTGCATTTCTTATTCAGGCGAGTCTGACGAAATTATGACGCTAGTACCAGTTATTAAGCGCCTAGGCGCTTCAATCATTGGCATGACCGGCAATAAGAATTCATCAATTGGTAAGATTAGTGATGTGCATTTAGATGTTAGTGTTGAAAAAGAAGCTTGTCCACACAATCTTGCGCCCACTTCCTCAACCACGGTTGCACTGGCTATGGGCGATGCCCTGGCTGTTAGTATTCTAACCAATAAAGGTTTTAGCCCAGATGATTTTGCACGCTCTCACCCTTCAGGCGCACTGGGTAGACGCTTACTCACCTTTGTGAATACCATTATGAAAACGGGCGCTGATATTCCAATGGTCAGCGCTGATACTAAATTATTAGATACACTAGTAGTTATGAGTCAGAAAGCTTTAGGCATGGTGCTAATTACAGATAATAACAACTTATTAGGCATCTTTACCGATGGTGATCTACGTCGAGTATTGGAAACACACTCTGATATTCAGTCACTAACGATTGATGAAGTTATGATTCCAAATTGCAAATCAATTTTGGCGGATAAGCCTGCGATGGCCGCTGTGCAGATGATGGATGAGTTTAATTTAAATTCATTGCCAGTAGTTGACGAGAATAATCAAGTGGTTGGAGCCATAAACACCCATACCCTCATGCAAGCCAAAATCATCTAAATTGCTGCGTCTTTTTTCCTTCTCCTGTGTTAAATTTCTAAAATATTCGGTTGCGTAGGTTTGCTACACACCCTCACATTTTATAAATTCTGCCTTGGATAAGAAAAAATACTTGCAATTGCTAACCGACCAACCTTTCCACACCCCACCAAAATCCAATCAGCGCGATCAGTATAGATGCGGGCACTACTGCCAATTGTCGGTAGTTGAGTTTCAAGCTACGTAGTGCTAGCAATCCAGCAACAACGCCAAACACGATCACAATTTGTGCCAACTCCACACCAACATTAAAACCAATTAACGTTATTGCAAAAGAATCAGGCGCCATTTCAAAACTTTTAAGCATGGTAGCAAAGCCCAGGCCGTGTATGAGTCCAAAGATAAATACAACCAAAGTTTTTCGGCGAATAGATTGATGCGTGAGTAGATTTTCAATCGCCACATAAGCAATCGAAAAAGCAATTAAAGGCTCAACAATACGCGCTGAAATTTCTACCACGCCCACCATCGCCAACCCTAGAGTGAGTGAGTGTGCCAAGGTAAAGCTGGTAACCAATAATAATAATCGTCGCCACAATAATGAGGAGAGTGCCATACCAACAATAAACAGGATATGATCCCAGCCGAGTGGAATAACATGATCAAAACCAATGCTTACAAATTGCTTAAATCGCTGATAAATATTAACAGGCTTTGGATGACTTAGGTCAATTACACTACTCGGCGCACCATCACGCAACCATTGCCAAGAAGACCAATTGTACTCATCTTTGTTATAGACCTGCCAGCGCAGAGCGCTATCACCATAAACCTCAGCATATTGCCAAGCAAGTGTTTCTGGCCACTCATCAGCCTCGATGCGATATGTCAGTATGGTTTTTCTAGGGCGTTTTTTATAACCAATAATGTCAATTTTGGCTTTACTGAGAGTAAGCTTTTGAACTTGATTATTTACTTTAAACGTCAAGCTATTTAAAAATTCAGATTCAAAATCTTTAAAACGTTGACGTAATTGTTGCGGCTTCAGCGCCCTAAGATCATCATATTTTTCTGAGTTAGGCGCATTGGTAGTTTTCTTATACTTTGTGCCAATACCAGTCATCGCCGCTTCTAAACTTAAATCAATTTCAATTTCAATGGTTTTATCATTAATGATTGAGATTTCCACCAATGCAGGCTTGACCACGTCTGCTTGTACAATGGCGCTAATAAGTATTAGTAGTAGTGCGAATAATTTCATATTTTTATGTGTAATAAAAAACCCCGACTAGCGGGGCTCTTAACTTACTTGTATCTTATTTAGATTAACTTACCTGCATAGTTTTCAATACCCGGATTAGTCTTCACACCTTTAATAGTTGGATGATTAACTTTCTTAAGATCTAGCGTCCCTTGCTTACGCAAGTAATCTGCAGCAACATCCCACATTAATCGGCCATTACCGATTGAACCCACTTGTGCCCAACCAGCCACTTTGTAAGATTTATTTGGATCAACCGGCGCACCATCGTCATCTTTCATTTCAGAAATACGATTACCCAATGTTGCAGCAGGATCAATAGTGTAATCCATGCCGCCCATGCGTACCATGTCACCACCTGATTGCAAGTACGGATCTTGAACAAATAAGTTCTCAGCAATGCCTTCTAAGATTTCCTTAAGCTGTGCACCTTTAAGCTCACTCACGTAAGTTTCACCATAAGTCATTGATGTATTCGTCATTAGATCTTCCATGGTTACATCATCACCAGCTGGTACCGATGTACCCCAACGAACACCTGCTGACATAGCAAAGTCTGCACTATGCTCTTCACGTAACGAGTTAACCAGCACTTGATCCCAAGTACCCATAAAGTTACCACGACGATAAAGCGTTTGATTGGTCTTACATAGTTTTTCAGTTAAGATTTCATCGTAAGTCTTACCTAAACGATCTGCATTATTTGACATTTCTGAACTACGCGCTTCAACCACGTTTTTGTCGTATTTAGTATTACGCATTTTAGTAATAAACGACACCATGGCAGCATCTGGCTTAATAAAGTCAGTCAAAATCGGCAACATTTTATAATTGTAGCCAACGACTTTATGGCCTTTAATTTCTAGATCCATCACGCCAATATACTTACCTGAACAACCAGCATTAGTTACAACAGTTACGCCACCTGTATTCTTAACTTCGACTGGCTTTGGCATACCATCATGAGTATGTCCACCAAAGAATGCATCAATACCAACAACGCGTGACGCCATCTTAATATCAACGTCCATACCGTTATGTGAAATCACAACAACGGCATCTGGCTTTTCATTTTCACGAATATCAGTTACTAATTCTTGCATTTCATCTTCACGAAGACCAAACGACCAATCTGGGAAGAAATATTTTTGCGGGTTAGCATTTGATGTTCTTGGGAAAGCTTGACCAATGACAGCAATACGATGTCCGCCTACGTTTTTAATAACGTATGGCTTAAACGGTAAAGCATCGTCTTCACTATATAAACCATTGCCATCAAACTTCTCAGTCATGGTGAAGTATTCATCACCCATTAATGCATCTTCCATAATGCGCACGTTTTGACCTAAGAAATCACCCTTGAAAAAGCCAATATTTTTTAATGTTTCCGCTTCTTTATAAGTAAACTCCCAATGGCCAACCATCACATCAACACCTAGCATATTAGTAGCCTCAACCATGTCAGCACCACGTGTCCAAAGTGACGTACCGGAACCCTGCCAAGTATCACCACCGTCAAGTGTTAATGTATTTTGAACACCGCCTGCGCTTTCACGCAAAGACTCTAAAACCGTTTTGATCTGACCAAAACCGCCGGTCTTACCGTATTTGGCTGCTAAATCTTCAAAGTTATTATAAGTAAATGCATATGCCTCAGGAGAGCCTGACTTAACGCCAATTTGCTTTAATAAATTTTTGCCAACAACATGCGGTAACTCGCCATAAGTTGGGCCAAAACCAAGATTTACATTTGGCTCGCGAAAGTAATTAGGCAGTAAGTTACCGTGTGTATCAGTAATATGCAAAATACGCGCATTGCCAGTTTTAGGCACTTCGTACATATTATCTTGTGATGCTAGCTTGGTAGATGTATCACTACCACAACCACTAATCAAACCTGCTGCAGAGCCAGCACCCAATACTTTAATAAAATCTCTACGTGTTAACGACATATTCTCTCCTCAAAAAATAATTAATAATTAATATGACTAATATTTTACACAGACTTCGATACAAAGAGACGCTGTAGTGAGAGCGCTGCACTTAAAAACAAAGCTGGAAAACACCAGTCAAGCGCTCAGTATAAAACAAAACTGAAGGGGTGAATGTTTTTTAATAAAATTTATTAGTTTTACTATTAGACCTAGTATTCATCATAAAAAATCTTATAATACTGCCATGAGGATTAATCAACTACTGCAAGACATTGCGCCCACTAAATTTGACTTAACCGTTAAAGGTTTGTGCCTGCACTCACAACACATACAACCTGGTGATGTTTTTATTGCCTTAAAGGGTGACAAAACTCATGGCATGGACTATATTGATCAAGCCATTAATAAAGGTTGTGTCGCGGTTTTGATTGACTCAAAAGACCTTGAATGTAACGTACCGACCATTCGTATTGATAATTTAACCGATCATTTACCAACCATTGCAAAAACTTTTTATACCAAAGCTAGTAATGTAGAAACAATCGGGGTAACAGGCACTAATGGCAAGACTTCAGTTGCTTTTTTTATCTCGCAGCTATTAAACAAGCTTGGCACCAACTGCGGACTAATTGGCACTTTGGGCATTGCCAACAATTCGCAACAATCGAACAATACTACGCCAGATATTATCACTCTATATCGTGCACTGGATGAATATGCTCAAAATGATATCAATACAGTTGTACTAGAGATATCGTCACACGCTCTAGCGCAAAATCGCATTGAGGGCTTGAATATTACCCAGGCTGTATTTACCAATTTTTCTCAAGATCATCTAGATTATCATCAAACTCTTGAGCAGTATAAATCTGAAAAACTAAAACTATTTCAGCTAGGTTCACTTAAGAATGTTGTGCTAAACGCAGATGATACAAGCTTTACAGACTTTAACGCCGCTAGTGGAAATGCAACGAAATTTAACTATTCACTGAATGATTTTGAAGATATTAAAACCACTGAATACGGCTTTATTGTCCAGCTTAATGACTATGTTTTTGAAGTGCCGTTTTTAGGCGAATTTAATTTAATGAATATTTTATCTGCATACAATACCCTTAAAGCTTGTGGCTTTACTGATGAACAAATCATCCCATTACTACATCAACTCAATCCGCCACCAGGCAGAATGCAAAAAAATGCACAACAATTAATATGGATAGATTACGCCCACACACCTGATGCAATTGAAAAAGCCATTGCCACCCTACAAGCGCATTATCCAGAACACAACATTCGTGTAATCTTCGGCTGTGGCGGAGATCGTGACAAGAGCAAGCGCGCCAAGATGGGGAAAATCACCTCTAAATTAGCCGATACAATTATTCTCACTAATGACAATCCAAGAAGTGAAGACCCTCAAGCCATTATTGATGACATCCTAAGTGGCACTGATGATAGCTATGAAGTTATTATTACTGAAAATCGCCAAATTGCTATTGAAAATGCCATCATCACTCTGGGTGAAGAAGAATGTCTGTTAATCGCTGGAAAAGGGCATGAAACTACGCAAATTTTTAACCACGAAACCTTGGAATCAAACGACAACGACATGGTGTTAGCCGCTATTATCGAAGCAGCAAGATTGAAAAAAATAAAAAACAAGCAACGTTAAGCTATTGAGGATTTTTTTGAAGAAAGGTAAATAGAAGATTGTCCGCTAACACAAAAAAAACAATGCTACAAACTAATACAAAAACATTAGCCAAACTATTAAACATTAACTGTGCCATTAATGTTGAATTTTCAGGCATTTATACCAATACTCGGCAACCAATGCACGGCGGTGTGTTTTTAGCGCTAATTGGTAACAACTTTGATGCTCATAATTATGTAGAAAAAGCTGAAGAAATGGGCGCTGTTGCCATTATCGCTGGTCGCCCAGTATCAAGCAAACTACCTGTTTTACAAGTTAACAATACCCAGCAAACTCTCGCTGATATTGCTAAATACCATCTCAATAGTATTCATCCAAAAACCATTGCCATTACCGGTAGCAATGGCAAGACCACCACTAAAAATTTATTAGCCAATATTCTAAACCTTAGCGCACCCACTTTAAAAACCCAAGGCAATTTAAACAATCATCTGGGTGTGCCAATGACGTTATTAAACCTTGAAGAGCAGCACCAATACGCGGTGATTGAAATGGGCGCTAATCACTTAGGTGAAATTGAGCGCTTACGTCAAATTGTTAATCCTGATATTGCCATCGTTACTAATACGGGGGATGCGCATATTGGTGAATTTGGTAGCAAGGCTAATTTAATCAAAGCCAAAGGTGAAATCTACTCAGATCATTCTATCGATATCGTTAACACTCAAACCAACTTTAAAGGTGACATTAGCTTTACCCCTCAAGGGGGTATTAAAACGAGCGGCAAAGATGGTGATGTATTTGCTAGCAAAATTCATAACTCAAGCTTTACGCTACACATTAAAGATCAACAAATTCAAGTTAAATTACAATTAATCGGTAAGCATAATATTAACAATGCTTTGGCTGCTAGTGCTTGTGCATATGCCTTAGATATTAATATCAATCAAATTAAAACCGGTCTAGAAGCCACCAAAGCAGAAGCGGGACGATTAAGCGTTATTCATACGGATAAATTCACTTTAATTGATGACAGTTATAATGCCAGCCCAACCTCAATCAAAGCAGCTCTCGACACTTTACAAGGTTTTAAGGGTGAGCAAGTTGTTGTACTTGGTGATATGGCAGAACTTGGTAATGATGAGGTTAAGATGCACAAGAAAGTTGGTATTCAAGCACAACAACTAACGCCAAATGTATATAGCTTTGGCGATCTAGCCAAGCATTATCATGCCAAACATTTTGAAACACAGCAGCAGCTAGCCGAACACCTTACTCGCCATCATACTGGCGCTACAGTATTAATTAAAGGCTCTAGAGCCGCCCAATTGGATAGATTAGTCATTCTTTTACAAAAATAAGCTGTTTTTCACTTGACCTTTTCCAAAAACCTAGCGATAATTACGCGCTTGATGGGCCCGTGGCTCAATTGGATAGAGTACTCGGCTACGAACCGAGCGGTTACTGGTTCGACTCCAGTCGGGCCCACCATCAAATTTCCATCAAGCCTATTCGCTTAAACAGCTTCTGATAGAATACGCACATGATCACAATCCCCAACATGATTACACTTTCTAGAATTTTCTTAATTCCAGTTTTTGTCGCCCTTTATTATTTCCAGCCAGCTTATTCTGATGCGTCAACATTCACCTGGATTAACTTTTACTTAACTGGTGCTTTCGCTTTTATTAGCATTACAGACTATCTTGATGGCTACTTAGCCAGAAAACTCAACATGACCTCACAGCTTGGTGCTTTTTTAGATCCAGTGGCTGATAAGCTAATTGTATCTGTCGCACTCATTATGCTGGTTGATTTTTATCCATCAGACACACATTGGTATATCACCATTGCAGCATTGGTCATTATCTCTCGTGAAATATTGGTATCCGCACTTCGAGAATGGATGGGCACTATTGGTCATCGCTCGAGTGTTAACGTCTCTTACATTGGTAAAGTTAAAACCTTTGTACAAATTTTTGCTATTTTATTCCTATTGTATCAACAACCTTTCTTCGGCTTACCGAGTTTCGAAATTGGGGTCACTCTACTAATGGCAGCAACTTTTCTAACCCTATGGTCAGGTTTTATTTATTTGAAAGAAGGAGTTAAAACTTTTGATCATTAATGGTCAATCAGCTTTAGTCCTAATCCAAAAATAAAAAATCACCAACCTGGCGCCATCCATTGCCATCTTAGTGGTTTTTATCTTTGAATTAGGGCTTGACTATTTTTAAAAAAACACTATAATTTCACTTTCTATTGCGGGAATAGCTCAGCTGGTAGAGCATCACGTTGCCAACGTGAATGTCGCGAGTTCGAATCTCGTTTCCCGCTCCAAATTCTAAAGAACCCTGTTTATCAGGTCTCTTTTTAGTACCCCCTTGAGGGGTACTTTTTTTAGTGTCCTTGATGGGCATTTTTATAGCTTTTTTTTGCACTACCTTGGCCGGATAGCAAATCGGTTATGCAGTGGATTGCAAATCCATCTAGACCAGTTCGACTCTGGTTCCGGCCTCCATACACAAAAAAGCCCGATTTTTATCGGGCTTTTTTTACTTATTTATTGTGTAATTTTCACTTCATGTAAATTCGCATCACTTTTTTTAGCGCCCCTCAAAGGGATTGATGCGAATCCACCTTATTTTTTCATTCTTTACACATAACACCTGAATTCAGCCGACGCGTTAGCGGTCGGCTGGAATGATTTGTTAGGTGGTTTAAAATACACCGCTAATAGACCGAATTAAGCCATTTTCTAATTCCCTTTGTGCTTCGTCAAATTTTAGATTAACTTTATTTGCCGTACTAATAATCCGAGAACGATATGTTTTCCAATTAACCTTGCCACCTGTTGTTTTTTGTGTAAGTTTAGTTCCAGTTCCTTGAGACACATTAGTATTTTGTTGTTGGGTAATATTTACACCAGTTAGCGGTCTTTCTCTAACTTGAATATCAGTTATCATATTATAAAAAGTATCTTCTACCATAGCATCAGCAATAAACCCAAGTATGCCAACTGCTAGCCCTGCATTTCTTGTAGAGTTATAACTATTTCCTGACAAAGAAGCCCCAATAAGTGCACCTCCGAAACCGCCAGCCAAGGCTGATTCAGACTCTCTTAAATCTGATTTTCCAACTTTTAATACATTGGCTTGCAGCATAAAATTAGCACTGTCGGGGTCTTGTGTTAAAGTGTAGCCCTTGCTAGTTAATACATCTTTAATTCTAGATTCAATATGTAATTCTTCATCTGATGTATTGCGAATATTAACATATATATTTCTTTTACTCAATCCGACCGGCTCTAAAAATATTGTAGCACTCATTTTAGTTTGAACATCTAAATCTGCTTTTTTGATTAAGGTTTGCCCAGCACAGGATGTTAACCCTAATATCATCAAAAACATTATGCCTAAATTTACTATTTTTCTCATTTCTTTCTCCAATATCCTCAATTAAAAAATGGTTAAGTGTGGGGATAGCCACCTAACTATTTATTGCTCGACATTATTGTACCCGTATCTCGAATATTAGTGTTCATTATCTATGTAAACTGCAATCTTTGAGTGTAAATACACTGGTTATGTAATTTTTATAGTGTGGTATGTAACATATTGCCATAAAATTTGACCATATTACATCTAAAAAATACTCACTAAATGGTATTTTTAAAAATTTAAGAAATTTTGAGAATGATTTTTTTTACTTACTTGTCAATAACTTATATGTTTATTTTTAAGAGAATAAACATATCTCAGTTAATTTCTTTGAAATTTAGCAATGACATCTTTCTTTATTTGGGTAGACGAATTTTTTGGACTGTATTTAATTTGAACTA
>NZ_FQTP01000053.1 GCF_900128515.1 Bathymodiolus heckerae thiotrophic gill symbiont | reverse complement strand
TGCTCGTGGTAATGCACATATTAACGGCATAGAATCATTTTGGGGTTATGCCAAAACAAGGCTGGTAAAATTTAAAGGAATGAATAAAAATATGTTTAATCTACACTTGAAAGAATGTGAATTTAGACTCAATAATCGCAAGCAAGGCTTTTTGCTCCCAAACATCAGCCGCTGATAATCCAATATTTCTTGGATTTAACGATACACGCTTGATGACTATATTATTTCTATTTGATATCTTGTAAGCCGACTCAGAAGCCGACACACTGCACATGTGCACAGTATCAGCTAACCCAATTAAACTAACCAGATTTTTTCTTTCATCGCCAAGTTCATGAATAAGTTTGTTCGCATAAAACTGAGACATTAACAACTCATTATTGCTACTGGCAAATAAAGAAGTGGTTAATAGTGTGATTAATAATAGTATTTTCATCTATTCTACCATCCCATATTTCTCATGTAATTTGTTGGAGAAGTAAACGAAGAAGAATACTTATTAATATCTTCGCCCATTTGATTAACGTCTGTTGTCATTTGATCCACGCCGCCTCTCATGCCATTTACATCATTACTGATAATAACTATATTTTCAGATATTATGCCCATGTCAGTAGACATCTTAGATTGAATATTAGAGATGCTTTTATTCATAGTAACAAGACTATTTTTAAGCTGTCTCATGTCAGTAGACATAGTTGATACATCGACATTCATTGTTTCCAGACTCACCCTCATCGAGGACATGTCTGTACTCATTGACTTGACATAAGTTGTCATGTCATAGAATAGCTTTAACATAAGCGACATCATAAGAAACCCTACGATGGCGCCTGCGGCGATCAATGATTTTTTCATAGAACTTTGATGTTACGCTACTTTACAAATTTAATAAAGTCGCGCTGGTCTGCATCTACTTCAACCATTGCCTTAGCAACATCACCACCAAACATATCGCCTAGTAATTTAGCATTCATATAAGCTACCCAAACCGTGCTGTCATTCTTCTCAAAAACTGAAATCGTACAAGGCATAAATACTGATACTTTTTTATTCTGATCTTTTACCAATGTATTGTAAGCATGCTCAGCATTACATAGATTAACCAACATTACCGGTGGAATAATGTGCTTGCCACCTGAATGTTTTTTGATTGATTTATGTAGTGGCTGAACACTAGGAATAACCCAACCTTTAGCTTCAGCATTGGCTTTAATTTTAGCCACTGTCTCTTCAATTGAATAAGGGCTTTTTGCTTCTTTAAGCATCGTATTTGGCATCATGTTCCAACCTACAAATGCAACTGTTACTGCGCCTAATATAAATCCGATAATTACTTTTTTCATTTTATTTTTCCTTTTTGTTATTATTTATTTCTTTCAATAATATTATACTTTTCTAATATAATAAAGACTTGATCTAGATCAAGAAGTTCAAAAAAAAATGCCACTAAATAGTGACATTTTTAATGAACAATACAGAAGTGTTATTCTTCCACTGCACCCTCTGAAGATGAATCATCATCTTCTGTCTCAGCAATCTTGGCAACTGATACTAACTTCTCACCTTTAGAAATGTTAATAAGCGTTACACCTTGCGTGTTACGACCAATAATTGACACATCAGAAGCTCTAGCTCTAACTAAAGTACCTTTGTTTGAAATTAGCATCATTTCATCTTCATCAGTTACCTGAATGGCGCCAACTACCTTGCCATTACGATCTAAGGTTTTAATTGAAATAACACCCGATCCGCCACGTGCTTGAGAGCGATATTCTTCTAGTTCAGTACGCTTACCATAGCCTTTTTCAGTAACAGTTAAGATTGGACTATCACTATCTGCAACAATCGCTGAAACGATTTCATCGTCAACTAACTTCATACCACGCACACCAATAGCAGTACGGCCTACTGCGCGCACATCCGCCTCTTTAAATCGAATCGATTTACCATTTGCAGAGAACAGCATGATATCATTGTTACCTGAAGTAATATCAACCCCAACTAGCTTATCACCATCACGTAATTCGATAGCGATGATGCCACCTTTTCTTGGACGGGCAAAGTTAGTTAATGAAGTTTTCTTACAGGTGCCACTACTGGTTACCATAAATACAAATTGATCTTGCGTAAATTCGGAAACTGGCAGAATAGCGTTAATAACCTCTTCTTTTTCTAATGGTAGTAAGTTGATAATTGGCTTACCACGTGCTGTACGTGATGCAACTGGTAATTCGTATACTTTAAGCCAATGAACCTTGCCTGCTGATGAGAAGCACAACACTGTGTCATGTGAATTTGCAACGAACAACTGATCAACGAAATCTTCATCTTTCATTTTAGTAGCTGTTTTACCCTTGCCACCACGACGCTGCGCTTGATAATCACCTAATGATTGTGCTTTAACATAACCACCATGTGATAATGTTACTACACGCTCTTCTTGAACGATAAGATCTTCCAAAGTAAGATCAATCTTATGCTCGATAATTTGAGTCATTCGCTCATTAGCATATTCATCACGAATCTCATTAAGCTCATCACGAATGATTTGCATTAAACGATCTGGATTTTGCAAAATATCTAGTAAATATTTAATGCGTTCTAATAGTTCATTAAATTCATCAAAAATTTTGTCTTTTTCAAGGCCGGTTAAACGATGAAGTTTAAGATCTAGAATCGCTTGAGCTTGCTGAGTAGAAAGCTGATAATCGCCACTCGCTTGTAAACCAAGCTCAGGCAATAAAGTTTCAGGCTTAAACATAGCCATATCACGATCACCAATAAGTTCTTTAATTACCGAACCATTCCAAGTTCTAGCAACTAAGCTTTCTTTAGCTTCAGCTGGATTACTAGCCGACTTAACCAGCTCGATAATTTCATCAATATTGTGCAATGCAACTGACAAACCTTCTAACAAATGAGCGCGATTTCTAGCTTTATTTAGATCAAAGATAGAGCGACGTGTAACAACATCTCTTCTATGGGCAATAAAGGCCTCTAATATGCCTTTAAGGGTCATGAGTTTAGGCATGCCCTTGTCAATCGCTACCATGTTGATGCCGAATACGGTTTGCATTTCAGTTAGCTTGTAAAGATTGTTAAGCATAACTTCGGGTACTTCGCCACGACGAAGCTCAATCACCATACGCATGCCATCTTTGTCAGACTCATCTCTAAGGCCAGTAATGCCGTCAATTCGCTTATCCTTAACCAAGTCGGCAATTTTTCCGATTAGGCGGGCCTTGTTAACTTGATATGGCAATTCTGTAACAACAATGCTTTGCTTGTCTTCGCCTTCAACATGAGAAACAGAGCGAAGGTAAATTTTGCCTTTGCCAGTTTCATAGGCTTGACGAATACCGCTTGCACCGTTAATAATACCGGCCGTTGGAAAATCAGGGCCTGGCATAACTTCTAATAATTCATCAACTGTGATGTTTTCATTGTCAATAACTCTTAAGCAAGCCTCAATCACTTCACCAAGATTGTGTGGTGGGATGTTGGTCGCCATACCAACTGCAATACCTGACGACCCATTTGCCAATAAGTTTGGTACACGTGTTGGTAATACACTCGGCTCTGATTCTGAGCCATCGTAGTTATCAACAAAATCAACCGTATCTTTTTCAAGATCACGCAACAATTCATGCGACAACTTAGCCATACGAATTTCTGTATAACGCATTGCTGCTGCTGAATCGCCGTCAACCGAACCAAAGTTACCCTGACCATCAACTAAGATGTTACGCATTGAGAATGGCTGCGCCATACGTACAATGGTGTCGTATACAGCAGTATCGCCGTGTGGATGGTATTTACCAATTACATCACCAACAATACGCGCAGATTTTTTGTAAGATTTGTTGTAGTCATTGCCCAGAACATCCATCGCGTAAAGTACGCGGCGATGAACGGGTTTAAGGCCATCTCGAACATCAGGCAAGGCACGACCAACGATGACACTCATAGCGTATTCCAAGTAGGAATCACGCATCTCATCTTCGATGGTAACTATTGGAAAATTAGGCTCAAAAGCTTCTGGATTTTCAGTGTTAATTGTATCGTCTGACATACAAAAAATTCGCTTAATTAAATTAGCTTTTATTGTACCCTAAACAAGTGAATTTACACAATAAAAATGTGTAATTAACAGTGATAATTTGGAAATAATTTAACCAGAAAAATTCTTGTTAAATCAAGGTGTTAAGCGTTTTTTTCTTGGACTGCTTTTGAGAGTGTTTTAAGCAAGATTTCAGTATCTTCCCAATTGATACAACTATCGGTAATACTAACACCATACTCAAGCGATTCTAGTGGCCCAACCGACTGATTGCCTTCATTAATATTTGACTCAATCATAACCCCAAAAATCTTGTCTGAACCTGATGCTATCTGTCTAGCGATTTCATCACCAACCAGTATTTGATTTTTGAATTTTTTCTCACTATTGGCGTGGGAGAAATCAACCATCACCCTAGGCATTAGCCCCTCGTCTTGCAATTGTTTGTAGGTATGGTTAATACATTCTTTATCGTAATTTGGACCATCTGCACCACCGCGAAGAATGATGTGCGTTGTTTCATTACCAGAAGAAGTGTAATGACTAACACCACCCTCTTTGTTAACCGAAAGCAGGTGATGAGGACTGCTTGCTGATTTAATAGCATCAATAGCCACCCTAAGTGAGCCTGTGGTGCCATTTTTAAAGCCAACTGGGCAAGATAAGGCCGAAGCCAGCTCACGATGGGATTGGCTTTCTATTGTACGCGCGCCAATCGCACCCCATGAAATAAGGTCAGAAATATATTGCGGCGTAATCACATCAAGATATTCAACAGCAACTGGTATGTCCATATCAGCAATATCTGTTAACAAGTGTCTGGCGATTTTCAAACCTTTATCGATATTGAAGCTTTCATCCAAATCAGGATCGTTAATCAAACCCTTCCAACCAATGGTTGTGCGCGGCTTTTCAAAATACACACGCATCACAACAAACAAATCTTCTTTAAGCTCGTCTCTCAATACAACTAATTTCTTAGCATAATCACGTGCAGCTTGAGAATCATGAATTGAGCACGGGCCAACAATTACCATTAAGCGCTTATCTTCGCCCGTTAAAATTTTAGCAATGGTTTCACGCGCTTGAAAAACACCGGCAGAACCTTGCTCACTAAGTGGAAATAAATCTATTAACTCATTAGGCGCCATAATAGGCGCGCTTGAAGTAATTCTTAGATTGTCAGTATTATACTTCATAGCTTAGTGCTTCCTTATTTCTGATTTTCGATTAAGGCGTAAGCTGAGTGATTATGAATTGATTCAAAATTTTCAGATTCAAGACGGTAATAACTAATATGTTTATTAGCATTTAAAGCCACGGCGATATCACGTACTAAATCCTCAACAAATGCAGGGTTATCATACGCTCTTTCGGTAACCACTTTTTCATCTTCACGTTTAAGAATGGCATATAACTCACAAGAGGCTTTCTTCTCAGCAAGATCAATCAAGTCTTCAAGATAAAGTGTTTTTCCAGTGCTGGCTTTAGCTTTAATAGTGATATGAGAACGTTGATTGTGAGCGCCATATTTAGAAATGCTTTTTGAGCATGGACAAAGACTGGTAACAGGAACAACAACTTTCATCATTACTTCAACTACGCCATTTTCTAAAGAGCCATACAAAGTAACTTGATAGTCCATTAGCGATTCAACACCTGATGATGGTGCTTTTTTCTTTCTGAAAAAAGGAAAATTTACCGTGATGTACGCAGTCTCTGATTCTAGACGATCACGCACTTTTTCAATAATTTTTCCAAAATCACCACTGTTAAATTCACACGGGCCTTCGTTCAAAATTTGAATAAAACGTGACATATGCGTACCTTTGACATTTTCTGGCAAAGTCACCGTCATGGTGAAATTTCCCACTGTTGGTGATTTATTACCATCACGATCAACATAGGTGATTGGATGGGAAATGTCTTTAATACCAACCCTATCAATAACGATTTGGCGAGTGTCTAAATTGTTTTGTGTGTCAGGTAAATCACAAGATTTCATGATTAATCCTCCGAGTAAGTGACTGATGCTCGAAGAGTTTCCCAAATGGTTATCTCTTTGACACGAACATCATCAGTGTTAATTAATTTACCCACTTCTTCAAAGAAATATTTAGCAATATTTTCAGCAGTAGGGTTGAGCTGATCAAAAGGAGTCACTTCGTTTAGATATTGATGATCTAGTCTTTTAACAACAACTTTGGTTTGTTTTTTAATGTCTCGAAAATCAATTGCCATGCCGACGTCATCGAGCACTTTTGAGGCGACAAGAACCTCCACTTGCCAATTATGACCATGTAAGCGGGAGCAATCCCCCGGATAATCTCTTAAGGAATGCGCTGCGGCGAAATCTGTAACAATTTTTAGGACGAACATTTTCGGAAAAATTGGAAAAAAGATTGATTATACCTTTGATGGCATAAAAATTACACCCTGAATAACAGTGGGATTGTTATCATGGGGCTGTTGAATATTGAGAGTACGATTTAGGGAATGCAGAAAATAGTGCGCTTCTTATTCAAAAATGAGGAGAATAGCTAGCTATTTGACGAGTTTTTTTGGATAAGAAAGGTGCTGTTTTACGTGCTTCATAAATTGTATTTTAAATGTTCGACAATCCCATCAAACCGCCTCAATCGAGTCAACACCTTGGTAGCCTTTTGGCAGCAAGTTGCCACGACGCGCTCTCGAACCAATATAGTTGGTTAAATCTTGGAACTTAATGGTTAGATGGCGCTTACCTGCATAAACTTTAAGATTTTGTGTTTCTAGTAGCACGCAAAGTCCAACAACAAATTCTTCTCTAGCCTTGAGATCTTTTGCTGGAATTTGAATTAATTTATTACCCTTACCTTTTGATAAAATTGGCAATTCAGATACTGGGAATACCAACAAACGACCGCGATTAGTAGTTACAGCAACGAATTGTTTATCTAAATCATCCACCTTAATAATCTTCATTACCTTGGATTCACCCGGTAGCTTCAAAGATGCTTTTCCTGCTTTTTTCTTAGAGAGTAAATCGCCAATAGTAGCAATAAATCCATAGCCTGCATCTGAGGATAGCAAGATATTCTGAGCATCATCACCCATAATCACATCGACAAACTCGGCACCAGTTGGTGGTGACAGTTTGCCTGTTAATGGCTCGCCTTGGCCTCTTGCACTTGGCAATGAATTAGCTAGTAGCGAATAAGAGCGTCCAGTAGAATCAATGAAAATAGCATTTTTATTACTTCTACCTTGAATGCTAGTTAGGTAATTATCACCAGATTTATAATTAAGCGTGGTCGGATCAATGTCGTGACCTTTAGCGCTACGAACCCAGCCTTTATCACTCAGCACAACGGTGATATTTTCAGCAGGCACCAAATCATCCTCACTAAACGCTTGAGCAACGCTAACGCCTGATTTAATAGCTGAACGCCTCTCGTCTCCAAACTGATCAATAATAGCTTTTAACTCTTTTTTGATATAAGTCTTTAAACGGCTATCACTCGATAGCAGCAACTCTAATTTTTCTTTTTCGACAGCCAACTCTTCCTGTTCAGCTTGAATTTTTACCTCTTCAAGTTTGGCAAGATGGCGTAATTTAAGTTCTAAAATAGCTTCAGCCTGAATTTCACTAAGCTTAAAGTGGGACATTAATACCGGCTTAGGCTTATCATTCTCACGAATAATAGCAATCACTTCATCAATATTTAAGAAAGCAACTAACAAACCTTCTAAAATATGCAAACGTGACAAAATTTTGTCTAATCGATAGTTAAGGCGCTTAGTAACAACTTGAGTTCTGTAAGTTAGCCATTCTTTTAACATCGGTACCAAAGGCTTAACCTGAGGCTTACCGTTTAGACCAATTACGTTCATATTAACGCGATAACTTTTTTCAAGATCAGTGGTTGCAAATAAATGCAGCATTAATACATTGATATCAACCCTATTTGAACGCGGTACAATAACAATACGAGTCGGATTTTCATGATCAGATTCATCACGAATATCATCAACCAGTGGCAGTTTTTTAGCACGCATTTGCGCAGCAATCTGTGTGATAACCTTAGAACCAGAAGTCTGGAATGGCAACGTTTCAATAACAATATCACCATTCTCTTTTTGATAGGTAGCTCGCATCTTCACCGAACCATGGCCAGTTTCATAAATTTGTCTTAAATCACTTTTACTTGAAACAATGTTGGCACTGGTTGGATAATCGGGCGCTGGGATGATTTGCATAATTTCATCCAGATCACTTGACGGCTTATCAAGTAACTGAATACAAGCGCTAACTACCTCAGTTAAGTTGTGTGGTGGCACATCTGTTGCCATACCCACGGCAATACCCGAAGTACCATTTAATAATAAATTAGGTACTTGTGCAGGTAGATTTTTAGGCTCTTGCAATGAGCCGTCAAAATTATCAGCCCAATCAACCGTACCTTGGTTTATCTCTTTGAGTAATAAATCTGCATAACGAGATAATTTAGACTCGGTATAACGCATAGCAGCAAAAGATTTTGGATCATCTGGCGCACCCCAGTTTCCTTGGCCATCAATAAACGGATAACGATAAGAAAATGGTTGTGCCATCAGTACCATGGCTTCATAACAAGCACTATCGCCATGAGGGTGGAACTTACCCAAAACATCACCCACAGTACGGGCTGATTTTTTAAATTTTGCAGTGGATTTAAGGCCGAGCTCACTCATCGCATAGATAATGCGTCTTTGTACTGGCTTGAGGCCATCGCCCACAAACGGCAAGGCACGGTCAAGAATGACATACATTGAATAATCAAGATAAGCGCGTTCAGAAAATTCTGCAACGCTTTGCTGCTCAAGGCCGATTTGGCTCATTTTCCCCCTGGAAATAACGGTTTTTTTATTAAGGGCATCTCTATAAAAACCCTTAAGTTTGGAGCTATTTTAATGCAACTTTTAGCTCAGAAAAATTAAATTAATGTATTCGAGGTTCGACCTCGAATACATTAATAAATATTTGAAGACCTTTACTTAAATTAAAACAGCATAACAAAGTACATTTTCATCCTTAATGCAACGAACACTAAAGCCGTTGGCGCGATTATTGCTGTTGAAGTTCGCATTGCCACTATTGACGTTCAAATTGCGACCATTCGTGCCATCAGCGGACCGACTCCACAAGTTGGCGTTAGAGCCAACATTGTTAAGCGCGCCATTCGTACGATTGCGGTTGCCAGCAACTGGCAACTTTAAAAACAAACACTTTTAATTTTATAAGTTTTTCCTCTCATAAAAATTGACCATTGTCCTGTTATTTAAAAAAAACAGGGGTTTTGTTAGGATAAAGACAGACACGCTCGATAAAAACTCTCGCTATTTATCAACTTTGGTCATGTACTTTTGCCATGCTGTTAGTTGTTTGGATAAATCTTGTATCATTATGTTTAAAGAGGAAAAGCCTTTAGTGCTTAATAATTGCAGATCTTTATTAATTCGCAAAAGTAGCCTTAACACTTCCATGTTTTGTCTAGCGCTTTCAATGTGATTGATTCTAGCTGATTTTTTACTTTTGTTAGCTTTGTACACATCAATCAGCAAATCCAAGCTAACTTCTTTCATTTTTTCACTTAGGCTAAATTTATACTCTCTTGGAAAGTTTTTTGTGCGATTATAAATCTCCAGTAAAAAATCATAGCCCGTTTTATAAACAGCTAATTCGCTAAATAATGCCATTGCCAGAATTCTTTATTAATCGTCACTTTGGTGTAATTTTTTGCAAATGCAAAGAAACAATAAAAACGCTTGATTAAAACAGTTGTTGCTTTTTTGACCAATTTATAGCTATTCGCATGTTTTAAAATACCCAAATATGCATTAATTTTTGATTGTATTTGCTCCATCACCGTCCAATCTATTCTTTCATTCTCAACCAATAAACGATTAACTTGCTTAAGTGCTTGATAAAAACTATGCTTGACTCGATGGCTAACATAATTTCGATAAGGCTTGATGTATTGTCCTAGAAACAAAACCCCATGATAATAAGGCTGACAATAAATTTTCTTTGGATGCAGGTTTAGCCCTATTGGCTTAATCTGCGTCTGGATTTTACTAATAATAGCTTTTAAATATTGTTTATCTTCATGCACAAACAACATATCATCTACATAATGACCATAATATTTTATCTTTAGAGTATGTTTAATAAAGTAATCCAAATCATTGAGATACAAATTACCAAACATCTGTGAAGTAAGGTTGCCAATAGGTAGCCCTACACCTTTTGCATTACCAAATAACGACTTATCTTTAGGCAAACCATGTCAATCTTTTTTGCTACCTTTAAGGTTACAATTTTGTGTTACTTCATTAAAAATAGTCTTTTGCAGTAAATAATCAATCAGCTCAAAAGACAATCCATTATAAGTTTTATTTTTATCTAAAATTTGTAAAACTTTTTGGTAAATCACCTCATGCTTAATATGCATAAAATACCCTTGGATATCGAGCTTTAAAATAAAAGCTTGTTTTTGGTAGTT
>NZ_FQTP01000052.1 GCF_900128515.1 Bathymodiolus heckerae thiotrophic gill symbiont | reverse complement strand
AGTGATTAAAAATGCACGCCTAAAAAGAACAGACTGACTAACTTCCTGTTGACTAAATTCGTCACTTTCTTTAAAGGCAATAATAGGCGCCGTCCATAGCTTAAAACCCAAATAAACCAAATACAATGCACCTATTATTTTTAATACTTGAAAGGCTACTGTAGATGCGGCCAATACAGCACCTAAACCCAGAATACTCAATAAAACAAGCACTTGAAAAGCTAAAACATTTCCAAACGTAGCTAGCACCGCTTTTTTTGCGCCATAGCGAATACCATTATTGATAGAAAACAATGTTGCTGGCCCAGGTGCAAACATCCATGCCAGAGTGATTGCCAAAAATACCAAATACTGTTCAAAACTCATACTTAATCCACGATGCTGATATTAATGCCCTGCTCTAATAACTCGGTTTGTCGTTCATTCAAATAACCACTAAATATTTCATGCTGTTGATAGTGCTTGCCACTCACATAACGTAGCATTGTATTAAAGTGGAAGCTATAAAGCTTTCCATCAATTTTCGAAATATACTCACCCTCATCAAATAGCAACACTCCAGGTCGGTAGTTAAGATCATAGTCTTTTACCATTTGCCTAGGAGATGTTATTTTTCCATCGAAATCAATAATTTGTTGATCTGAATAGGCGTCAAATCGTACAAAGATAAATTTATCTAATTCTGCTTTAACATCTGCTCGATTGATCAAATTTTGATGAAAATCATCACAAGCCGAGCAGTCTTTATCTTCAAATAAAAGCACAACAGGCTTGTCAATATCTTGCAATGACGTTAGTTTTTGCAAAGAACCATGTTTGGCAAATACATAGTCAGAAGTATTTTTTTGTTTTTCAATGTAGTCTGACAAGGTATTATTCTTGTAAGACTTACTAGCCACATACTCAAGTACAGAGCGGAATGCTTTAGGATTTCGATAGCCATTGGTTCTAAATGCTTGCTTGCCATCTTCACCTATAAAAACAATAGTTGGTGTGTATTGTACTTTTAGTAGTTGGCTCAATTCTTGTTCTGTCTTGGTTTCAACATCACTCATGGTGATTTCTCGCGCACCTTTGATATTAACCGCAATCACCAAAAAATTCTTTTTAATAAATTCTAGATTTTCACCATTTTTAAAATTTTGTGCCAGCATTGCATCACAATAAGGACAGCCATCTAAGTGAAAATACAACAGTACCATTTTGTTTTCATCCAGTGCATCCTCGGCGTCTTCAGCAATATCTAAAAAACTATCGGTAAACCAAGAGGGGATTTCATATTGACTGCCGCCCGTAATTTTGCCCGATTCTGCTTGCACAGAAAAAACTGATAAAAAAACTAACCCGATAACGAATATAAATTGACGCATTAACATAACAAACAACCCTATTTAAAAGACACAACTTTTTAAATATTACTCTTATTATCAGCATGTATATCAGTATATTTTTATAAAAAGTACGTTATTTTCATTGCAAAAGGTGATAATAATATTTGTCTGTTGTGTTTGTGATTGGCTAATATCCCCTGAGCCGATAAATAAACAACTAAGGATATGAGATAGATTGCTATTGTGCAAGCCCACCTCGCACTCCCCGAGTACTGCTTTGGGACGCTTGAAGTGGGAAACCTGCGGTAATCTTCGAATTTCCGCCTTGAACCTTACTGGTTCAGGTTTCTGCCAACACGGTACAACGGACTTTGAATTCTTCGGCCACAGAACGCCTTTAATGCAAATATGAAAGCACTACGCCAACTCCTTCGACAACAACGACGCGACATCACCTCTGTCGATCGGATTTCTTTTGCCAAAAGCCTTTTATTGCAAGTACAAAAAATCGTAAATTTTCAACATGGCCAAAAAATTGCAATTTATTTGCCAAATGATGGTGAAATTGATACCAAATACATACAAAACTTCTTAAAAAAACAAGAAGTAAGCACTTATTTACCAATATTAGTCGGCAAAAGTCTTGAATTTGCAAAAATAGGTGAAAATTTCAGAAATAATCAATATGGCATTCCAGAGCCAGTTTCTACTGATATTATCAGCGCAGAACAGCTCGATATCCTATTTATACCATTGGTAGGTTTTGATGCAGATAAAAATCGCATTGGCATGGGTGGTGGTTACTACGACCGTACATTAGCCTTTAAAAAACAGCAAAAAACAGCAAAAAATCCTAAAATTGTTGGCTTAGCTTTTGATTGTCAACAAGTTGAGAAGCTAGAAGTGCAAGAATGGGATGTGCCACTTGATGCTATCACTACTCCGAGTAAAATCTATTGAATTATATAGTCTTGCTAAAAGGTGAGCGATTGAAAGAAACCTACCATTATGGTGTCAAATCTTCAACAGACAAAAGTTGCTTACCGTGACGAACAGTTAAAACGGATATTTTTGAAACGCCAATCAAATAAATAATTCGATAATTACCTTCAATTAATTCTCTGTAATCATCTTCTTGTATTTCTGGAACAATTCTCCCTGACCTCGGATGTTCCATCAATTTATCTGTTGAATCAAATATATCATTAGCCCATTGCATAGCCACATCAGGTTTATCTAAGGCAATATACTCTGCCATTTCAATTACTCTTTCTATAGCTAACGGCGACCACTCAATTTCCATTAACTACCGAGTCTGCTTAAAACAAGTTTTTTAGCTTTATTATGCTCTACCCCTTCACCATTATTTATTTGGGTAATTGATTTTTGAACATCCTGAAGAAGCTCTATTGTTTCTTGCATTTTTTCATATTCTTCAACGCCAAGCACAACTCCCACGCCTTTACCATGTTGTGTAATTATTAAAGGTCTTTTGGTTTCTTGAATTTGCTTGAAGAAAGTTGCCACACCTGCTCTAAATTCAGAGAGAGGGCGAATATCTTGCCCTATTCTTAATCTTTGCATCTTTATCACTCCAAAGTTATATTTGTACATTATATCGTACAATATACGCTTTGTGTGATTTTGCTATATAACGTCGCACGTTAGCCTTTAAAAAGAGCAAGAAACTAGCAAAAAAACCAATGTTAATTGGTCTTGCATTTGATTGTCAACAAGTTAAGCAATTAGAAGCACAAGATTGGGATGTGTCTTTAGATGCAATTATAACGCCAGGCACTATTTATCAATAATATTACTAAGTTAGCACATAAATATAGGTGTTAATTAGGCCTTCACTTTTACTATTTACTTTAATCATGGTACGATGATATTCATCACCTTCAAATTTATCCCAATGATTAGATAAATTATTTGAACTAAACACATACCCATTAATTTTTTCACCATTAGTATCAAGCCTTAAGCCAGGATAGCCCATGTCAGAACCCCGTCCTTCAAATGATAAATTTCCCATTACAGAGGCTGATTGCCAAGTTCCGCCAATACAAGCTAAGCACCTTTTCATTTGGTTATCCTGGCCCCAATGTACCGTAAACAAATAACTTTTCTTGCATGGTTTTAACTGCCTAACGCGTGCTTTTGTAAGAATGATTTTAAAGTGGGATTATCATTAATAAGATTCATGCCAAAACCACGCAGCCATCTGAGTGGCTCGTTGTTTTCTTTATAAATCCAGTTTAGCCCTGTCATGGTTTTTGCCATGAGTTCGTTATCCAATCGACGCGCTCTGGCGTACTGCCTTAATACAGAATAATCACCAAGTAGTTTTGAAGTTGATTGTAATTGATTTGATAATTCAATAACATCTGCAAAGCCAAGGTTTACTCCTTGGCCTGCTAGTGGATGAATATTATGCGCAGCATCACCAATTAAAACCAAATTTTCTTTAACATATTCTTGACTACTACGCTCAATCAGTGGAAAGGCTTGAATGTCACTCACCACTTTAAATTCACCAAATCGATATTCCACACCAGCTGACAGACGCTTGACAAACTCTTGTTGAGAGAGTTGTATCAGCTCATCTGCTAATGAATTTTCAGCTGACCAAACAATTGAGGCTTGACACTCACCGAGTGGCAACAAAGCAATAATACTGTCTGATAAAAATCGCTGCCAAGTGGTGTTTTTAAACCCATTGTTAGATTCAATATTACAAACAATGGCTTTTTGTTGATAATCATGCTGACTAAATTCAATGGCTGATAATTCTCTAATGCGTGATCTTGCGCCGTCAGCCGCAATGAGTAAGCTACATTCAAGCTGATCACCGTTATCTAGTATCACTTGACAACCGTCTGGTGTTTTTTTAATATCTTCAAGTTTGGCTTTAATAAAGATAATATCGGTTTTTTCAAGCGCTGAGAATAAAGCCGATTGAATGGCGTCATTTTCAATAATATGACCCAAATGCTCTATACCTTCATCTTCAGCATGAAACTCTAAAGCACCGTGTGAATTTTGATCCCAAACTGATGTACTAGTAAAAGCATGCTTGCGCTTGATTAAACCCCAAGCGCCAATGTCTTTAAGCAGTTGTTCTGATTTTGGGGTGATGGCGCTAACGCGCGTATGAAACTCATCGTTTAATGTTGGATTGGCGTTGTTCGGTTCAATAATAGCAATACTGTAATTTGTATGTGCCATGCTAAGTGCAAACGCTTGACCAACCATGCCGCCGCCGTTAATAATTATGTCGTACTTCATCAATCTTCTCCAGCAATGGTCATTTGATTAATCATGATAGAGCCTACTTTGATATTATTACGATGATCTACGTCGGTGCCGATGTGCTCAATACCTAACAACATGTCTTTTAAATTACCGGCAATGGTAACGCCCGATACCGGGTATTGAATTTCGCCATGCTCCACCCAAAATCCCAAAGCGCCGCGAGAATAATCACCCGTTGTGGTATTGACACCTTGACCCATTAGCTCTGTTACCAGTAAACCTTTATCCATGTTTTTAATCATCTGATCCAGTCCACCCTCAAACTGATGTTCAATGATTAGATTATTAACACCACCAGCATTAGCCGTGGTTTGCAAACCAAGTTGATTGGCCGAATATTGACTTAGAACATAACTTTTCACTTGTCCATTTTCAACAAAATATTGCTTTCTTTTTAGCACGCCATCTCGATCAAATGCTTTAGCACCAATGGTCTTTAAAGCAAAAGGATTTTCAAGCACGCTAATGGTTTCTGGCAATACAATCTGATCAATACTATTAAGCAAGAAGGTTGATTTTTTATATTGCTTCGCACCACTGATGGCACTAATTAATTGTGAGAACAGTCCGCCTGATAAGCGTGGTGAAAAAATGACTGAACATTTGCGCGAAGATAGTGACCGAGCGCCTAATTTATCGTTTGCTAGTTTTGCCACTTTTTGCCCAACAGCTTCTGGCGCTTCTAAATCTTGCGCATCTAATGCTGCAGTATATTCATAAGCTGTTTGCATGTCTTTATCTTGCTTAGCAATAACACTACAACTCAGCGAATGTTTAGCGCCCTTTTGTACGCTCATCATGTCATTTGAATTGGCATATAAGCCTTCGCCTTGAAAGCTTGATACTTCAGCGCCATCAGAATTATTGATATTATTCTGCTCTAATGCAACCGCTTCACATTGTGTTGCCAGATCAATACTATGGCTTGGATCAAGTGCCCAAGGGTGATACATATCCAAATCTGGGACATCAAATGCCATTAATTCTTTTGGCGCCAAACCATTAAACGGATCATCTTGAGTATATTTAGCAATTAAACAAGCTGACTCAATGGTTTTTAGGATGCCGTTATCGCTCAGATCAACACTCGATGCATGGCCTTTAGAATTGCCCATGTAGACATTAATATCAAAACTTTTATCTAGGTGATACTCTAGCGTTTCAACCTTGCCTAATCGTACTGCTGTAGAGACACCAGAACTCGAACTAAGGGAAATCTCATAGCCACTAATATCGTGTTTTTTTAATAATTCTATGGCCAGTTGTGCGGTGTTTTCTAATGACATAGTGTTAAGTTAGATAATCTAAATCAGTTGGTTTTGGGAAATTATTTAAACCATATGGTGTTTTTATAGGGCCATCTAGTTGCATCTTATGTGTCTTAGGCTGAGGTGCATTCATTTTATGCTGTTGGGTATTATTATGCCCATGTGGCTTCCCATTAATCATAGAGTTAATAGGCATCCATAATGCCGCTACGCCTAGACCAATAATCAGCAAGCCTGACAATTTCCTAACAAATGCTTTTTGAACAAAACGTGTTAACTGAGTAGATAAACTCGCCATCAGTAATAAACTAGGCAATGTACCTAAGCCAAATGCTAGCATTATCAGTGCGCCATCGGCAGCTGAGCCAGACATAATAGCAAAACTCAAGGCGCCATAGACCAAACCACAAGGGATTCCACCCCACAATAATCCTGTAAAAAAAGCGCCTTTTAGATTTTTAACTGGTAGAAAACGTTTGGTTAGCGGTTGTAGAATTACCCAAAATTTTGCACCAATTTTTTCTAATATTTGAATACCGGATGACCAACCACCAATATACAAGCCCACCATTACCATCAGCACCCCTGAAAAAATTCTCAGGGATTTATCAACAAGGCTCATTTGCAATGTTTGTGTTAATATCGCACCCAACAAACCAAAAGCAACGCCCATTAAAATATAGCTCAAAATTCGACCAATATTATAATTAAGATGGAATAATGCCACTTTTTTGGGATTGGATTTAACGTCTGAATCGAGACTTGCCGTCAACATAGCAACCACACCGCCACACATTCCTAAGCAATGTACACCACCTAGTAAGCCCATTAAAAAAACACTCAGTAAAATATCCATTAATTCTCTTTTTTGTTATTTAAATACTCAACTTCTAGCAAATGAATACGGCGCGAGTCTGTTTTTAATACTTTAAATTTAAAACCCTGTAAATTAATTTCATTCATCTGTTCTGGCAATCGAGTAAAGCCAGTAATAACAAAACCAGCTACCGTATCAACATTGTCAACTCTTAGAGTTACTTTAAAAAATTCGTTAAATTCTTCAATTGGTGTATTGGCTTTAAGCAAGAAACGCCCATCGCCAAAATCAATAATATTGTCTTCTTCTAGATCATGTTCATCTTCAATTTCACCAACGATTTGTTCCAGCACATCTTCCAAAGTGGCCAAGCCAGCAATTTCCCCATATTCATCCATTACAATTGCCATGTGTGATTTCTTTTGCTGAAAGTCTCTAAGTAAGGCGCCCAATGTTTTGCTTTCTGGCACCAAAATTGCACTGCGTAAATATTCTTTATAGTTAAAGTCATGGCGCTTATCGCCCGCTAAATAACTTAATAAATCTTTGGCAAGAACAATGCCCTGAATTTTATGGCGACTTGAATCAATAATTGGAAAACGGGAGTGTGCTGATTTAATCATAATGTCGAGCAACTCTTTGGTTTTTGCATTATGCTCAATAGTAACCATTTTTGACTTTGGCACCATAACATCACGTACTTCCATATTTTCAAGCTGCAATGTGCCTTCGATAATGCTACGACTATGAGAATCAATAATGTGGCTTTCTTCGGCTTCTTTTAGCGCTTGTAAAAGTGCATCACTAGAATTTATTGGTGTGTGAAAAAACTGTTTGAGCAATCTTCTTAAGAAAGGCTGTGTCGACGGAGGTTGATCTTCGCTCATGTAATATTTTTTAAATTAAAGCGCTATTTTACCAAAAATTAGGATTTTTTGCTACTACGCATTTTTTTGCCTTGAGCAGCACGCTCTTTTCGCACTTGTTTAGGGTCAGCAATAAGTGGTCGATAGATTTCTACTCGATCTTTATCACGCAATATTGCATCTAGTTTGACAATTTTTCCAAAAATTCCAGTTTTATCTTTGCTTAAATCGATTTGTGGATAAAGCACTAAGATGCCCGAATTTTCAATAGCTTGCTTTAAGCTAATACCTTCGTCCACCTCTAAGCTTAATAAGGTTTGTTTTTTTTCTAATGCGTAAGCAACTTCAATATTCATTAGCCTTGCTGATGCTGATCACACAATTGCTGCGCTTTGGCAAAATCAAGCGTACCTTCATAAATAGCTCGACCGGTAATTGCGCCACCAATGCCGTGGTGTGTAACTGTTAATAAGTTGGTAATATCATCCATATTAGTAATGCCGCCTGAGGCAATAATATCAATCGAAGTTTGCTTGGCTAAATCTGCCGTGGCTTCAACATTCACACCTTGCATCATACCATCACGGGCAATATCGGTATAAACAATCGAACTAACACCATCTTGTTCGAATTTTTTAGCCAAATCAACCACGTGTAAATCTGTTTGCTTAGCCCAACCTTCTGTTGCTATCAAGCCATTATTTGCATCTAAGCCAACAATGATTTTTCCAGGAAATTCACGACATAACTCAGAGACAAACTCTGGGTGTGTTACTGCCATTGTGCCGATAATCAAATAGCTAATACCTGCCTCAATGTAAGTATTGGCAATTTGCATGTCACGAATACCGCCGCCAATTTGCACTGGCAAATTTGGAAATGCTTTGGTAATTTCAGTCACACTAGAAGCGTTAATAGGTTTGCCTTCAAAGGCGCCATTAAGGTCCACCAAGTGTAAGCGCTTAGCACCTTGATTAACCCATTGGGCCGCCATCTCAACTGGATTGTCTGAAAATACGGTCGTATCATCCATTAAACCTTGTCTTAGGCGTACACATTGTCCATCTTTTAAATCAATTGCGGGAATAATTACCATTTTTTTATCCATTATGTCGACGATACCCAATTACTTCAATCAAATACTGCTGTTCAACAACCTGAGAATGATCTAAATCAGCAATGGTTCTAGTCACTTTTAAAATTCGATGATAAGCTCTTGCTGAAAGTTGTAATTTATCAATCACACTTTCTAATAGTTGCTTATTATCGGCATTCAAAACAATCAATTTATCTACTTCATCAGTATTAAGCTGATCGTTTAATTTACCTTGTCTTTGCAGCTGCCTATTATAACAATCAAGTACGCGAGCTCTGATTGTTTCACTATTTTCTATGTTCTCATTTTGCTGGGATAGTAACACCTCTTTAAGCAAGGGTGTCACATCTAAAACCATATCAATACGATCCAACAATGGCCCTGAAATTTTGTTTTTGTATTTATCTATTTGGTCTCTAGTGCAATGACATTTGGTCGTGCCATCGCCATAATATCCGCAAGGGCAGGGTTTCTGTGCCTTGTTGCCCTCCCTCGTATTTGTTGTTCCAAAGCCTATTGCAGGTATGCCTAAAGAATTAATCACACTGGGCGACCATATTAAAAAGAAAAGGTTGGAAAAATCATAGGAACTGATAATTTTACAATAGTTAATTGGGAAAAGAATAGCACTAAAAATATTCCTGCAAAATACTATCCAAAGATTATGGAATTTTTAACTTACTGTCCAATAGAAAAACCACCTACTACTCTAGCAGAAAAAATTAAACTCCATAGACTCCACCAAGGACTGAATCAAAAAACAATTTTCGCAACTTCTAAAAGTTGATCCAACCACTGTTAAATTTTGGGAAAGTGGAGAGAGGAAGCCATCGGAAAAAATAGTTATGAAATTAAAATATTTTTTATGTTTTAATTAATTCAGTGTTCCACATAGCTTATTCCATGCTTCACGATGCTCATATTTTAGTGCTTTATCTTTAGAAACTTGTTCAGCATAGCTTGAAATAAAAGAATCTGTATTACTTAATCTCAAAAAATATTTTAAGGTTGTATAAACACCATTAACCACCACATCACAACCATGTTTTGAACGAATTTGCATAATTTTTTTATTTAAAATATCTAACTCTAATTCATCGTCATATGTTGATAATAAATAATATCTTGAAACAGTGCTATGCTCCTGTATTTTTGAATATATCGTGTCAAGCATATCAATTGATATTTTTTTATCTTTTATCTCAATACCTTCAAATGGTTTTCCATTTGAATAGTTTATTTGCACATCACCAATAGAACCTGTAGATTTATCAGAAGCCGTGTGTGAATCCAAATTACATAAAAATTTATCTTTATATCTTCCATTGTCATTTCCAAAAATAGATTCATATGCCGAGTAAATTGCAAGATTGGGAAGTCTTGATGCGCCTGATACATTCTTATAGGGAAAATCAATATGGTCTTTTATAAGTTTTAATGTTTCGCTAATAGTTAAATTAGCAGGAACTGATAAAACTATATTTTGTTTATCTCGTTTTGACACTAAACCAATAAATAGATATGCCAAAATATCATCAATACAATTTTCAGTTTCTATAGCATTGTAAAGATTCAAAAATGCGTCTTTCAATCCTTTATCGCTAATACTTCCAGTATATCCTTTAACATAAGGCGTAGCCTGTTCTAGACTTCTCGTTAGCCAACCAGATTCAGCCATAGAAGGAAATTGATTCTTCTTCATGAAAGGAGTTATATATTTTGTATCAAATGTTCTACCAGAATAACCGTCTGGCATACTGCTTTGATGTTTCCTGACATCTTGTTTAGGATGAAAATGCTTATATACCAAACCTGTTATAATGACAGTTAAAACTCCCTTTTGTTTTTCACCAAATAGAATTATTGTATCTAACCATCCCTTAATATCTTTGTCTAACTTATAATCTGACAAGATAGAATTTTCAAACAATTCTTGGATATTATATTTAGAAATATTCATTGAAATATCACCTCACTAAAGTCATCCAATATCCAAGTAGCAACATCTTTTACCATTGGAACACAAACAGAATTTCCAATTTGTTTATATAAATTACCTGTTGGCACAGGTTTTTTGAATTTTTCAGGGAAGCCCATGATTCTGAAACATTCATTTACTGTCATCTTCCTTACTCTTCCATCTTCTAACATAATCCAAAATCTACCTGATGATTCT
>NZ_FQTP01000051.1 GCF_900128515.1 Bathymodiolus heckerae thiotrophic gill symbiont | reverse complement strand
AGGCTGGTAAAATTTAAAGGAATGAATAAAAATATGTTTAATCTACACTTGAAAGAATGTGAATTTAGATTCAATAATCGCAAGCAAAATCTTTATAAGATTTTGCTTGAAATGTTCAGAAAAGAGTTGCTTAAGTTGTCATGACCCATTATTAAATAAGAATTGCTATGTTATTAATCAGTGAAATAATGATCGGCAACCCTCAAATAGATAATTTTGAGGAGTTGGTCGTGACATTTAGAGCTATTGCTAAATCATCCGATGAGCGTTTTTTCCGTATGGATGTTAAGCCAGACTACCAGGACGTACCAGATAATTGGGAAGATCGCTTAGAAGCGGCCTTTTACTAGAGGATAAATCATGGGAAAATACCTAAACAAAGAGCAAATTTTTGATGCTGAAGATGGCGAAGATATGTACGCCAATGAAGAGCAGTTAGTTGCCCGTCTAGATTTTTTCGAAAAGCAACTGATGGATCAAACTACCGATACACCAGTTGAAGATAAAATCAATACTTTGCTGGAAATTGCACGAATTCAAGTTGAGCGTTATAAGGGTGCTGATGCATGGGAAAAAGCCATGACAGCATTTGATCTGGCTAAAGAAAACGAGCTTTGGGAATTAGCAATAGAAGCTTGTGATGCTATGTTCTTGTCTGAAGGTCCAGATGCATTAAAGGCATTAGGTCACGCACTATGGCTGGGTGTTACCTTCCCAATTGATGCTGAAATTACCGTGGCTATGTTGCAGCATTTGGTAGAAGAGTCTCCCAAGGGTGCCGATACGAAAGCCTATGCTGCTGCAGTAGCGCATTATATTGTCTCTGTTCGACGTGGCACAGACGATGACCTAACCTTTTTTGCCTCGCAGATGATTGCCTCAGTTGCAGATGAGCATTCTCATGTTTCAGATCAATCAACCTTTGACTTATGGCGTAAAACATTACAACTAGATAAGCCAGAAGTTTTCTTATCTAAACTTTCTAGTGCAATCGATCAACTGGTAGGTGAAGATTGGTGGGTTGATCGTGATGCCATTAGAGCAAAATTAGACGCTGAAGGAAAATAAATGAAAATCAAAGTTTGCGGATTTACTCAAGCACAAAATGCACGCGATGCTGCGATGTTGGGTATTGACGCAATTGGCCTGGTTTTTTATGAAAAATCTCCGCGACATGTTGATATTGATCAAGCGTTGGAAATTGTCCAAGCGTTGCCACCCTTTATTAATAGAGTGGGTTTATTTGTTAATGCTGATTCGCACTTTATTGATGAAGTATTATGCGAGGTGCCATTGGATACCTTGCAATTCCATGGCGATGAAACGCCCGAGCAATGTGCACAATATGCCATGCCATTTATTAAGGCGTTGCGCATGAATAAAAAAACCAATCTTGTTCAAATGGCGCAGGACTACCATCAGGCAAGCGGCTTGCTATTAGACGCATTCAGCGACAAGGCCTATGGTGGTACAGGAGAGCAATTCGACTGGTCTTTAGCCAGCGTCAAAACACTAGATATTGATTTGCCAATTATCTTAGCGGGCGGAATAAATACTGAAAATGTTGCAGATGCTATTGCCCAAGTTAATCCGTACGCAGTTGATACTTCTAGTGGCGTGGAAAGCGCGTCAGGCGTGAAAGATATTGCTAAAATAAAGCAATTTATATCCAATATAAGGTAGATTCCATATCTCACCTTATGGCGAAAAAGTAAAATATAGGTTTCTTTATTTCACCTTATGGTAAAAAAGTAAAATAAGAAAAAATTAAAGGCGAGTAATGAGAATATCTACATTTAAAGCAGGAAGGTTTCAATCTATCGATGCCTACCATTACAAATATTTTTTACCTGAGTTTATTAATCACAGTTTTGAAATCGACAGCGGGCCTTTACAGGTTCAACTAGAAAAGTCAACAAGATTATTAGGTGAGCTTAATGCAATGGCAAGAATGGTGCCAGATATTGACCTATTTATCATGAGCTTCATTAACAATGAGGCAACACAATCAAGCAAAATAGAAGGCACACAAGCAGAATTAGATGATGCGTTTAAAACTGAGAATGACATCAATATGGAACAAAAGGATGATTGGCTTGAAGTTTTTTTATATATTGATACAATAAAAAATGCGATTAAAAAATTAGACGAATTGCCTATTGGCGTTCGTCTTATTAAACAAATGCACAAAACTTTACTATCCTCTGGCAGAGGCAAGAATAAAATGCCAGGTGAATTCCGTACCTCACAAAACTGGATTGGCGGCACAAGTATTGACAGTGCCGAATTTATTCCTCCGCACCAAAATTTGGTATCTGAATTAATGTCAGATCTGGAGCATTTTTTACATAAACAAAATTCTGTGCCAGATATTATTAAAATTGCCATTATTCATTACCAATTTGAGACTATTCATCCTTTTTTAGATGGCAATGGTAGAATTGGTAGAATATTAATACCTCTTTATCTCGTTAACAAGGGAACGCTGTCAAAACCTTTATTCTATATGTCTGCGTTTTTTGAGGCTAATAAGGGTGCTTATTATAAGAAACTAATGAATGCCAGATTAAAAAATGAATTCTCTGATTGGATTATGTTCTTTTTAAAGGGCGTAGAGCAAACTGCCGAGCACAGTATTGAAACTTTAGTAGAAATTATGAACCTAAAGAGCGACTTAACTAAAAAAATACAAAATGAATCGGGCAACCGATCTAGTAATAATTTAAGGTTGTTCAACGAATTATTCCAAACACCCTTTCTTAGTGTGGGCCAAGCAAAAGAAAAGTTGAGCGTGTCATCAACAACTGCTAAACATGTTGTTGATGACCTTGTTAAAATGAACATCTTAAAAGAACGCACTAAAAATAAACGTAATAGATTGTTTGCTTTTCAGCCGTATTTATCTATTTTAAACAAACCATTTCCAATAAAAAAACAATGACAAAGAAATATAATCTACCAGACGATAAAGGGCACTTTGAGCAGTTCGGCGGAAAATTTATTGCCGAAACCTTGATGACAGCGGTTACCGAATTGCAAGAAGCGTATGAAAAATACAAAGATGATCCAGAATTTATTGCTGAGTTTGAACATGACTTAAAGCACTATGTTGGGCGCACAACGCCACTTTATCATGCGGTTAATCTAAGTAAAAAATTCGGTGGTGCGCAGATTTACCTTAAACGTGAAGATCTAAACCACACCGGTGCACATAAAGTTAACAATGCTATTGGTCAGGCGCTACTTGCTAAACGCATGGGTAAAACTCGTATTATTGCTGAAACGGGTGCAGGTCAACACGGCGTTGCCACCGCAACGGTTGCCGCAAGATTGGGCATGGAGTGTGTGGTCTATATGGGTGAGGTGGATGTCGCTCGTCAAGCGCTGAATGTATTTCGTATGAAGTTGTTAGGTGCAACGGTTATTCCAGTCACCTCGGGTTCAAAAACACTTAAGGATGCGCTGAATGAAGCCATGCGTGATTGGGTAACAAACATTGATGATACGTTTTATATCATTGGTACAGTTGCTGGCCCGCATCCTTATCCAATGATGGTGCGTGATTTTCAATCAATTATTGGTAAAGAGGCCAAAGTCCAATTCGCTGATCAAGTTGGCGGACTGCCTGATGCATTGGTGGCTTGCGTGGGCGGCGGTTCAAATGCTATTGGCCTATTCTATGAATTTATTGATGATGAGTCTGTTGAAATATACGGTGTAGAGGCAGCAGGTCATGGCCTTGATAAAGGCCCTACAGCGCATGCCGCGCCTTTATGTGCAGGCAGTGTTGGCGTACTTCATGGCAATAGAACGTACTTGATGGAAGATGAAAACGGTCAAATTATTGAAGGCCACTCTATTTCTGCTGGTTTGGATTATCCAGGTGTTGGTCCAGAACATGCTTATTTAAAAGATTCTGGTCGTGCGCAGTATGTAGCTATTACGGATAAAGAAGCGCTAGAAGCCTTTCATACGCTCACTAGAGTTGAAGGTATTTTGCCTGCGCTTGAGTCTTCTCATGCAGTTGCTTACGGCGTTAAATTGGCACAAAAACTTGGAAAAGATAAAAATATTATTATTAATCTTTCGGGGCGTGGTGACAAGGACATCCATACTATAGCCGAAATCGAAGGCATCCAATTTTAGAATAGTACTTTTTCATAATTACTGCGTCAGTTTCCGTACTCAAAGTATGCCATTTCAATAATTTCCAAATTTTTTGGCAGGATAAAAAACTAAACGGATTTATTATTAAGCCACCATAATAATACAAGTAACTGGACAATGAGTAATGGTACAGCAGAGAGTAGTACCATTTCCCAACCGTAATTAAAAACAAACCAGCCAGCTGATAATGAAGCTAAGGCTTGAATACCAAAAATTAGAAAGTCATTTAAAGATTGAACTTTAAATTTTTCGTTGTCGCTGTAAGCTCTAGGTAATAAGCTGGTGCCACCAATAAATAAGAAATTCCAGCCTAATCCTAATAGTATTAACGCTATCCAATAGTTGTTAAGAGCATGGCCTGAATAAGCGAAGACTACACAGGCAAAGTAGATGGCCACACCAGTAAGCATCATTCTGCTAACACCCAGCCATTTCACAATAAACGGGGTGAATAAAGACGGCAAGAACATGGCGATTACGTGTGATTGAATCACAAACTTGGTTTGCTCTAAAGAAAACCCATCAATCACATGCATGCTCATTGGTGTGGCTGTCATTAAATAGCTCATCACCACATAGCCAACAGCAGCACTAGAAATGGCGATAATAAATACAGGTTGTTTGATAATGACCGACAATGGACGAGTGTCGTTATGTTGCACTTCGGTTGCAATATTAGTTTGTTGATAAAACCATAAGAGTGCAAAGGCAACAAAAAAACACGAGCTTAATATAACGAATGAGCCGATAAAAGTTGTATCGAATAAGTCTTTACCCAAGGTGGCAATTTCAGGGCCTAAAAAGGCTGATACTAAGCCACCAATCAACACTGCTGAAGTGGCTGTAGCACTTAAATTCCCACTAACACTTTCGATGGCAGCAAAACGAAATTGATTCATGGTTGCGGTGGTTGCGCCAAATAAAAAAGTAGCCAAACAAAACAAGTAAAAAGATTGAATTTGTAGGGCAGTGATTGCCAGTGCAATAATAGCTACTGTGTAAGTGCAAATACTTAGAAAAACTCGACGACGACCAATAATGGCCATTAATCGATTAATTGGAATAATAAAGCTAGCTGTGCCAACTACTAATAATGCCACGGGCAGAGTGGATAGACTGTCAGTTGGCGCTAAAGTTTGACCGATGATGCCGCCCAAGAAAATCACAAAAACACTCAGCGACATAAACAGTGATAAGCTGGCTGTTAATATCCAGACGTTGCGTGGCAGGACGAACATTTATTTCTTAACTGGGCGTTTCCAGCTTTTCATAATAATCTGCTTACTGCGGCTAAGCACTAGTTGATCATCTGGCGTGTCTTTAGTGATGGTTGATCCTGCGCCAATAGTGGCGTTTTTACCAATGGTAATTGGGGCTACTAGCTGAGAGTCTGAGCCTACAAAAGCGCCATCTCCAATAATGGTTTGGTGTTTATTGACGCCATCATAATTACAAGTGATTACGCCTGCACCAATATTTACATCATCACCCATAGTGGTATCGCCCACATAGCTAAGGTGTGAGACTTTTGATCCTTTGCCAATAGTAGATTTTTTGATTTCAACAAAGTTGCCAATTTTGGCATTTTCACCAATGATGGCTTGTGGGCGAATACGCGTAAAAGGACCAATGGATGCACCATTATTAATAACAGCATCCTCAATAACAGAGTTTGTTAAGATAATCACATTATCGCCAATTTTAGCGTTTTTTATTGTGCAATTCGCAGCAATTGTCGTATTTTTACCTAGACTAACCTCGCCTTCAATCAAGGTGTTAATGTCAATTTCACAATCCTGTCTAAAGCTTAAATTTCCACGGCAATCAAAGCGTGAGGGGTCTTTTAAGGTTAAGCCTTGCTGCATAAAACCAATAGCTTGATTCTTTTGAAAGACTCTTTCTAGCTCTGCAAGCTGCACTTTGTCATTAACACCGGCTACTTCAAACTCGTCTTTTGTAACAACTGAACCAATGGTTTTATTGTCATTAACGATCACCTCAATAATATCAGTTAAATAAAGTTCGCCTTGGGCGTTGTTAGAATCTAGGCCAGCCAAGTATTGTTTAAGCAGTTGGGTGTTAACAGCCATAATGCCTGTATTAACTTCACAAATATTTAATTGCTCTGCATTAGCGTCTTTTTGTTCAACAATCGCTTGAATGATGTTATTTTGACGAATGATTCGTCCGTAGCCTGTTGGATTGCCTAACACAACAGATAGCAAAGCCACCCCCGAGGTGTTTGCTGCATCAATGAGTTGCTCTAGTGTTGCTTGCTTGATGAGTGGCACGTCACCATACAATATCAGAGAGATTGAATCGTCTTCAATATGTGGCGCAGCTTGTGCAACGGCATGTCCTGTCCCTAACTGCTGAGCCTGCTCAACCCAGTTGATTGAATCATCGTTAATAGTTTGTTTCACCTGATCGCCACCAAAGCCATAAACTACATGAACTTGTTGACTAATGGCTTTAGCCTGAATAAGCACATGCCCTAGTAGTGTGTTGTCAGATAAAGTTTGTAAAACCTTTGGCTTGGATGAGTTCATGCGCGTGCCTTTGCCCGCTGCAAGAATAATGGCGTGAATGTTGCTCATTTAAAAGTCTTCGGCAATAGGATTTTGATCTAAATATTCTTCGGTAATACCTGGCACGATAAAGCTAATAGTGCCAATAACTTGTCCATCTTTACGACCTACGTTGTAAGTAGCAGCGCGCATTTTAAGAGGAGCATCTTTGAAAATATCAGAGAATTTGCGAGATTTTCTTGATTGAATAACAAACTCATCTTTACTAATAAACGTGTATTTAATATTATACTTTTGATAGGCCTCATTTTCAAATTCAGCAATCATCTTGGTGAATTCATCTTTATTAAAAGTATTAGCACTAACTTCTAAAATATCGAATTTATTGGCACCATCTTCAATTAGCACTAAGTCAAATTGCGTCTTAAGTACGTGGAACATTTTTTTGATTTTTCCAACATCGTTAAGTGGCATCATCAACACAACTGACACCAAACGATCGCTTAGAAAGCGAAAAGCTAATTCTGCACTTTCGCCGGCTAATGAGTGTTTTTGTAAGCACAAGGTGCCTTGTTCATAGCGCTCAGAACAATCTTCTAGTGCATGTGCTTTTTGTAAAAATGTTTTTGGCATACCAACCAAATATTGTTTATAAAGGCGGATTTGTTCATTGGCAACACTGGGTGTGGCAAATAAAAATAATAAACTTAATAATAGCAGGCGCTTCATACAAAAAAAATCGTTTTTAACTTGATTCATATTGTAAACGCATAAGTCTTTAAATACAATAAAATTACCACTTATGGACAACACTTGTTTTCACTGTGGGCTAGAGGTCAACAGCCGTAATCGCATTCAAGCTAATATTAATCAGTTATCGCATGATTTCTGCTGTGTGGGTTGTTCTAGCGTGTGTCAAACTATCCATCAAAGTGGTTTGGGTGCTTTTTATCAGCAGCAAACCAGTTCAATTTTGCCGGTGGTTGATCTTGAATATCCACTTGAATTTTATGATGCACCCGCATTTCAACAGCCTTTTTTAGAAGCTGCTGACGAAGGTGAAAAAATTATCACCTTGATTAGCGATACCATTCATTGCGCCGCCTGTGTTTGGCTGATTGAAAAGGCCGTTGGCTCACTTGACGGGGTAAATTGGGTTAGGGCAAATCTTACCAATAAGCGTGTTAGAGTTAGCTGGAAAGAGAATGATATTCAGCTGTCAGATATTATGCAGCGTTTGGCTGGGTTGGGTTATAGTGCCATGCCTTATGAGCAAAATATGGCTGAGAAAATGGCCAATAAATCTAATAAAGTCATGCTTTATAAAATAGGTTTTGCAGCATTCACGATGATGAATTTATTGTGGATTTCAATCGCCATGTATACCGGCGCTAGTGATGGAAAATATTATCACTATTTTCAATGGCTTGGATTTGCGTTGGCAACACCCACTTTATTTTATTCCGGCCTTGGGTTTTTGACCAGTGCTTATAACGGCCTTAGAAATGGCGTTATAAATATGGATGTGCCAATTAGTATTGGCGCATTAACCACTTATTTTTATTCAGTTTACGTGTTACTAGGGTTTTCTGCCAAGGGTGAGGTGTATTTTGATACGGTTGTGAACTTTATCTTTGTAATTTTAATTGGCCGTTATTTAGAAAGCTCAGCCAAAAAATCTTCCATTTCTGCTTCAAGCTCTTTGCAACAATTGCAACCAAAAGTTGCTTTAGTAATAAAGGATGATGCAGAAATTATCACCCCAATTAGTGCGATTAACATTAATGACCGAGTTTTGATCAAACCTGGAGAGCGCATTCCGGTTGATGGGCGTGTGGTATTTGGTACTAGCGAGGTGGATGAATCCTTACTCACAGGAGAATCGCGCCCGATTGTCAAGGTTTTGGATGGTGAAGTGTTTGCCGGCTCAGTCAATGGCCAAGGCGCGTTAGAAATAAAAGTCGAAAAAACATTGAAACAATCAGTTTTAGGAAAAATTGTGAGCTTGGTAGAAAATACCCAACACAATAAAAGTTCAATTGTTTGTAGTATTGATAAAATTATTCCGTATTTTGTTGGCGTGACTTTGTTTTTGGCGACAGCTACTTTTATTTATTGGTATCCACAAGATTTTGATTTAGCACTATTGAGTGCAACCAGTGTGTTGATTATCACTTGCCCTTGTGCGTTTGGTTTGGCAACGCCAATGAGTATTGCTGTGGCGAGCGGTGCAGCGATTAAAGATAAAATGTTGATTAAAAATAGTGACGTGCTTGAAGTACTGGATCAAGTCGACTGGGTGGTTTTTGATAAAACTGGCACACTTACATTGGGCGAGTTTAAAATTACTCAGATAGAATCTGACCAAGATGATTTGATTCAAATTATGGCCAGTATTGAAAAGCGTTCTGGGCATCTATTAGCCAAGGCCATTGTGGCAAAAAATAGTGATAAATTTTTATCTGTTACTGAATTTAATTCAATACCAGGCCAAGGCGTGAGTGCTACTATTGAAAGCCAGGCTTACAAAGTTGGGCGACTATCTTTTGTGGATGTTGATCAGCAAGTAAAACAGCAGATGCTAGAAAAATCTCAAGAGATTGAACGTCAAGGTGCGAGTTGTGTTTGGTGCAGTGGGCCACAAGGTGTCTTGGGCTTTGTGGCATTGTCAGATCAAATCAAAGCTGATGCCAAAATAGTTGTCCAGCAATTACAAACACAAGGCAAGCAGGTGAGTATTTTGAGTGGTGATAGTCAGGCAGTTGCGCAAAAAGTGGCCAATTACTTAAACATTGAACATGTTGTTGCACAGGCTTTGCCTGAGGATAAGGCTGATTATATTAAGCAGTTACAAAAGAGGCACAAGGTTTTAATGATTGGAGACGGTGTGAATGATGCGCCTGCCCTAGTTCAAGCAGATGCCAGCATGGCGATTGGATCGGGCAGCGATGTGTCGGTTAACCATGCGGATGTAGTGTTATTAAAATCAACATTGTCACCAATTATTACGATGATTAATTTGGCTAAGCGTACTAATCGAACCATTAAACAAAACATTGTTTTTGCACTAACGTACAACGTACTGATGGTGCCATTAGCGATGATGGCGATGATTACGCCGCTATTTGCTGCGATTGTAATGCCGATCAGTTCACTCATTGTTATTGGCAATGCAGCGCGACTTAGAAAAAAATAAAAACAAATTGCTAAAAAATAAAGTGCTGAGGTGCAAATAGTATATAATTTGTCCTCTTTCGAGATTTAACAATATTAAGAACATGAAAACAGATATTCATCCTAATTACGACACCGTTAAAGTAGTTTGCTCATGCGGTAATACATTCGACACACGCTCAACTATTGGCAAGGAAGAGTTACATCTTGATGTTTGCTCAAGCTGTCATCCTTTCTATACAGGTAAGCAAAAAATCATGGATAGTGCTGGCCGTGTTGAGAAGTTCAAATCACGTTATGGTGCATTCAAGAGATAAGCCTAATAGATTGACAAAAAAGCCACATTTATGTGGCTTTTTTTATGCCCGATTGAATGAGATTTTTGACCAAATATCGTTATAATTATGGCATTCATTTTTTATACACAGCCCCATGTCATTTGATTACATAAACGCCCTACTAAAGAAGCCAACAACTCGTACACCAATTTGGGTCATGCGCCAAGCAGGTCGCTATTTGCCGGAGTATCGTGCAACTCGACAACAAGCTGGAGACTTCATGAGTTTGTGTAAAAATCCAGAGTTGGCATGTGAGGTAACCATGCAGCCAATGGATCGATTTGATTTGGACGCGGCTATTTTATTTTCAGACATATTAACCATTCCTGATGCAATGGGCTTAGGTTTGTATTTCAGCGAAGGCGAGGGCCCGAAATTTAAGCGCCCACTTAAAACACTGGCAGATATTGAGGCTATTCCTTCAGAGGTTAACAACGATTTAGCCTATGTTTTTGACGCTGTATCAACCATCAAGACAGCATTGGGTAATCGCGTACCCTTAATTGGTTTTAGTGGCAGTCCATGGACGCTAGCAACTTATATGATTGAGGGAGGTAGTAGTAAAACCTTTGCTAAAATTAAGGCGATGTTATTCAATGATCCGAAAATGCTACATTTGCTACTAGACAAACTTGCAGATAGCGTTATTGCTTATTTGGATCAGCAAGTAGTTAGTGGTGCAGATAGCTTGATGGTATTTGATACCTGGGGCGGTGTATTGTCCAAAGCTAACTACTTGGACTTTTCGTTAAGCTACATGCAAAAAATTGTCAGCGGGGTTAAAGCAAAACACCCAGATACACCAATTACTTTGTTTAGTAAAAACGGTGGCAAGCATTTAACTGAAATCGCCAATACGGGTTGTGATGGCGTAGGTATTGATTGGACAGTTGAGCTTGGTGATGTTGAGCGCCAAATTGGTAGTCAGGTTGCTATTCAGGGAAATTTAGATCCTGCAGTTATGTACGCTACACCTGAGATTATCAGAATAGAGGTTAAAAAAGTATTAAGCCAGTTTAAAGGTGATACTGGACACATCTTTAACTTAGGTCATGGCATCACTCCAGACGTTGACCCTGAAAACATGAAAGT
>NZ_FQTP01000050.1 GCF_900128515.1 Bathymodiolus heckerae thiotrophic gill symbiont | reverse complement strand
TTTTTTTAACACCCTAAAAACAGAGTTAATCAATCAGAAAATTTATCAAACTAGGAAACAAGCAAGCAGTGCTATCTTTGAATATATTGAAGTGTTTTATAACAAAATTAGGCGACATTCAACGATTGATTATTACTCGCCTAATGATTATGAAAAGAGGTTTTATCGCAACAATATTCCCTAACTTAACATTAAGCCTTTAAGGCTTAAGTTAGGGCTTGGAACAAGTTCCAAGTTGGGGCTTTGCTCCTTCGTAGCCTGACCTTGGGTGCAAACCTCAAAAAAGATTATTGATACAGAAAAATAATGCGTAAAATATTAGTTTGGTGTCCAGTCAAGTGGGGGAGTTTCAAGATGACCCTAATGATGGAGTTCAAAGAAACGTTAAAGGCTTATTATGCCAAAGAGGGAGTTATTTTTGAAGATAAGGCAGACAAGCCTAAACCAATAAAAGAAAGCGGGGCTGATAAAAAATCAGCAATACCAAAACTCGATGTAAATATCAAACTGGTGCGAGGTTTATTAGTTGATACCGATAATGTTGCTTTAAATCGAGCCAAAGCATATGACGAGCAGTTAAACAACTTGGAGGGTGATTCTCTACCAATTAAAAACGGAATTTTTACATTCTCTGATGATAAGATTGATGCTGATACTGTTAAGCAACTGGTCATAGACAATATCAAAGAAATGGCAATTGCCTATCTTAGAATATTGGAAATACAAGGCAATGACCCACTTTCAATGAAAGTATCGGAATTGCCAAATATTCACGAATTAAGACTTAAAAATCATGATGATTATTCTGTAGGTGATTACATTACTAGCACACTATTTTCGAATGATGGTATTGATGAAGTAAACACAGGGTTGATAATTTAGAGCATAAATTACTGTATGCAACTAAACCCGTCTAATATGGCGGGTTTATTTATTTTCGTTTATAAATAAATAAACCAACAACAGAAGCAATACTAACACCTATCCACTGTACTTGCTCTGCAAATCCTTGACTAATAGCATACCCCATTAGGGCGATTACTAAAACTCCTATAGAAAGGGCTGTCATTTGACCTAGAATATTAAAGGCTCTTTCCGATGTGATAATTCTATTATCTAAATTTTGCCTATGAGTTGATTCACGCTCAGCCATCGCTAAAATTCTTTCAGCAAATCCAACTTTTATGTCTTCATATTTTTGTAAATCTGACGGTTGAGGTATAGGTCCACTATAGTGTTTTGATTGATGAGCAACCATGGTTTCATTACTAGAATTTGGCTTGATTTTGGCTTGATTTTGGTAACGTTACCTGTATTTCTTTTAGACAGTTTCTTTGACATTATTTAACTCTACATCGAATTCATCCATTGATTTTTTCATATCACTACCTACACTTTCCCAACTTTGGCGTATTCTTTCTTCAGTTGAAAGCAACGGTACCCTTTCTCTAGTTCTGTCATCAGACGAGAATGAAAAGGCACTTTTGAAGCCTCTTTTGAATTCTTTATTCATAATATGATCATTATATAGTCTATTTTAGATAGAAAACAACCAATATCAATCACAATAAAAGTCTCAAATCTAGCCAAAAAGTGGAATTATTTTAACCATTTCCAAAATGGAAGTAGCTCAAAAGTAGTTATTCGAAAAATCGAATATTTTTCTAACGATTATTACACACATTATTATAAATACAGTTCTGTAAATTTTGGATTATTTTCTCTAATCTTACTATCTCTTGCAAGGCATAATCAGCCTTTGCATACACCTTATATGCTACCGCGTCCTTACTTGGAACAAAGTTGTAATTTGGATTTATTCTTGTTGCGTCCAACGCAAAAGAAAATTGACTAATAAATAAAACAGTAACCACAATCATACTAAATAAAAACTTCATAATAACCCCTTAAATAAAAATTCTAAATTTTAACATTTTTCAAAAATTTGCAAGCCCTAAAAAACCAAAATAAAAAAGTAAAACTTTTCTGCTTTTCAACATACACCGCCTACAACAAAACGCTAAAACCCATATAAATAAAAGTCTATAGCGGTGTATATAGAGTGTAGGTTGAGCCATTTGGTGTATGTTGTACCTCTAAATTTATATAAAGAGGTTGATTATTTAAAGCCATTCAATTAGTCGGTGGATCTATTATTTATATTGGTTTATTTTTATTACAAATGCAATGGTTCACTAAACTGTAGTGGTCTAACAATCTTGGACAAATTTATAGCCTTATACCCCTCAAGATACTGTCTTAAAAGTCAACTGTTTTTTACCTTTTATTCGTAGTTGACTTTTAAGACAGTATCTTGAGGGGTGAAATGTAGAGAGTTATATTTACTTTTATAACTACAAAAGAATTCATTCAGCGATTGGATATTTAACACCTGCTCAGAAGATGGCTGAATTGGAGAAAGCGGCTTAAAATGTGTCCAAGTTTAGCGAGCCATTACAACTACACACACTAAACCCTTTAACATCAATATTTTATAACAAAAATAGGCTAATATAAATAAAAATAAAAAACCTATAAAATGAAACTCACAATCGATTGGTCCTTGGTTCAAGTCTAAATAGGCCCACCATACACTCGCAAACATCTGAAAAAGATAATACAAGCTATTATCAGATTTTGTGCTATTTAAAATTTGAGTTTCGATAATCTCAACTTAAAACCAACGGTATGATTAACGCATGATATTTGATGCATTAACTCCGAATTTAATCAATCTAACCGAGAAGGTTGGTGAAATGATTATGTCGCACTATAAAACGAATTTAAACGTTAAAACCAAAGCGGATAAAACCCCGCTTACTATTGTTGATCAACAGGCTCATCAGTTAATTACACAAGCCCTAGCTAAACTAACACCTGACACGCCTATCCTTTCCGAAGAATCTGAGCAGATAGATTTTGAAACACGCTCTAGCTGGGATGAGTACTGGCTTATCGACCCATTAGATGGTACCAGGGATTTTATCGAACAAACGGGTGAGTTTTGCATTTGCATCGCTTATATCAAAGATCATCGTCCAATTTTTGGACTTATTTATGCGCCACTTAATCAAACGCATTATTTTACTGATGATCAATCAAAAGCTTTCAAACGTCAGCATGATAAAACCACTGCATTACAATGCGCTATTAGTAAACAACCCACAAAGATTGTGATTGGTCATTACTCATTACACAATCCACAATTGCAGTCACACCTAGAAAAACTGAACAATACTTGTATTAGTCATCTGGGCAGTGCGCTAAAATTTTGCAAAATTGCTGAAGGAGTATATGATTACTACCCAAGATTTGGCCCTTGTTCTGAGTGGGACACTGCTGCAGGCGTTTGTATTTTAGAAGCGGCAGGTGGTTATGTTGTTGGAGAAGATAGCAAGCCTTTACGCTACAATACACAAGACAGTTTAAGTAGTCCTGTATTTTTTGCTTCAGGCAAAGCGTAGCGACAGATCAATGGCCTGAATATTTTTAGTAATACTGCCTGTTGAGATAAAATCAACACCAGTTTGAGCAATTGACACAATGGTGGCTTTATCAATATTTCCAGAAGCTTCAAGCGGCAATCTCCCAGCAGACAATGCAACAGCCTCAGATAACATTTGAAGGGAAAAATTATCGCATAATGCTCGCGTAACATCGCTTAATGTCAGCACTTCAGCCAACTGCTCTAAAGTCTCTACTTCAACAATTAAATCTAAATCAGAAAAATGGGCTTTGGCCTCTGCCACCGCTTTGCTAATACCACCAGCGGCAATAATATGGTTTTCTTTAAGCATAATACAATCGTATAAGCCCAAACGATGATTAACTCCACCACCACACTTAACCGCCTGTTTTTGTGCCAAACGTAATCCGGGAAGAGTTTTTCTTGTATCTAATAATTGTGCCTTAGTGTCTGAAATTTTGTCAACCAAACTTCGTGTTTGCGTAGCTACTGCACTGAGCGTTTGTAAGAAATTAAGTGCCACACGTTCAGCACTGATAATAGCCCGTGACGATCCTGATAAAGTGCATAATGTCTGAGATGCATCAACTAGATCGCCATCTTTAACTAGCCAGTTAATTTTAATATCTTTATTCAGAGATAAAAATGCAGCCTGAGCATATTCAATACCACATATAACCGCCACCTTTCGACAAACAATACTGGCGCTAACTTGTTTGTCTGCCAGTAGACTAGCCGATACATCGCCCGAACCAATATCTTCGGCCAATGCCAAATCGATAATATCTTTAAACTCTTTATTCATGAATAAAATCGAGAATTAGTTTGGCAGACTCTTCACTCGCATTCAAACTTAGCTGTTGATGAATATTATTAAATTTTGAAATCAGTTTACTCTGATCACTTGATAGAATTTTCATGGCATGTATGGCAATATTTTTTGCATTTGCCTGATCTTGAATTAATTCTGGCACCAGAGGTTTATTGGCAATTACATTAGGCAGGCTAATATATTTACTTTTAATTAGCCGTGAAGCGATGAAATAACTCACTGTTGATAGTTTATAAACCACCACCATTGGTACACCAACTAATGCCAATTCAAGTGCGGCAGTACCAGAGGCGACTAACACCAAATCAGCAGTCTGCATATGACTATGTACTTCATCAATAGATACATTGATTTTTTGCTCACCAATCAGCTCATTAATCCAACCCAATAACTCTTCATTAGCCAATACCAAGTGAAAACTAAGCGTTTCATCTTGTTGTGACATGATTTTGGCTGCTAACAACAATTCAGGCAACAATCGCTTAACTTCTCCAGATCGAGAGCCTGGCATTAATAAAATCTGTTTTGTTGGCTTGTGGTTTTTTCTAGGCGTTAATTTTTCCGCCAAAGGGTGGCCGACAAAAATAGCTCTCTGGTTATTCTGTTTGTAAAAATCAACTTCAAAAGGGAATAGGCATAAAACTAAATCAGTTGATTGTTTTATCTTTTTAACCCGAGATTGGCGCCATGCCCATACCGATGGAGAAACAAAATGTATGGTTTTAACACTTTGTTTTTTAAGCTTTTTCTCAATGATAAAGTTAAAATCAGGAGCATCAACACCAATAAAAACATCGGGCTGTTGCTTGGAAAAATACGAAACCATCTCAGCTCTAAGCTTAAGCAATGAGGGTAGTTTTTTCAAAACTTCAGTAAAGCCCATTACATTCACCAGGCTCATATCCCAGCGCTGTTTACAGCCAGATTGCTGCATTTTATTACCGCACAATCCCTCAATCTGAAGATTGCCATCTTGAGCTTTTAATGCTTGTACTAGAGTCGATCCAATTAGATCTCCTGAGGTTTCAGCAGCGCTAATTGCAATCTTAATCACAGGTGATTATTTTCTCGGAAGAATGATTTGAGGATCTTTGTCGAATGCTCGATAAATCACCATCACGTTACCAATAACCTGAACTAAATGCGACTTAGTAATTTCAACAATTTCATTAATAATGGTTTGCTTGTGCTCTTTATCGTCACCACGAATTTTAATCTTTAACAATTCGTGAACTTCCAAGCTTGATTTTAATTCTGCAAGTACGCCTTCGCTAAGACCGTGCTGGCCCATCATCACTACCAGTTTAAGGCTGTGACCTTTAGAACGTAAAAATTTCTTTTGATTGTTTGTAAGCTTAGTCATTGATTTAATAGTCCAAAGTGGGTGAATAAAAAAGTCTGCAAGATTTAAAGTTGTTAGTTGCAAGGCAAAGCTTGTAGTTGATAGCCACTCTTATCAAGAAAAGATTTAACGTAGCAAATGACAGCTTTAAACCTTGCCCTACAGGACTTAACCAATTTTCTATTCTCTGCGTCATTGTTTTTGAGATATGAATAACTATCTCTGTAAAAAATTCCTTGAAAATATAAAAATTGGTGTTGTCATAATTTTTCATATTCACCCACTTTGAACTATGTACTCTGTATTAAATAAATCTTGAATGGTTTCGCGCTTGCGAATTAAATGATGTGTATCACCCGATACCATCACCTCTGCCACGCGGGGGCGTGAATTATAGTTTGAGCTCATGGTAAAACCGTAAGCACCAGCTGACATAACAGCCAAATAGTCACCTTCCGATAAAGACAGCTGCCTATCTTTAGCTAAAAAATCACCGGTTTCACAAATAGGGCCTACCAAGTCCCAAATAGCATCAACACCTTTAGCCGCTTCATTAATTGGCAGCACATTGTGATAAGCTCCGTAAAAAGCAGGGCGCAATAAATCATTCATAGCGCCATCAATAATAGCGAATGACTTATCTGAATTTTGTTTTAAAAACTCTACTTTAGTCACAAAAATACCGGCATTACCAACAATGGCCCTGCCCGGCTCTAAAATAATTTCTAAGTCACCAACACGTCTAAGCATTTCACCAACATAAGCACTAATGTCAATAACACGTTCATCGTCGTAACGAATGCCAACACCGCCACCTAAGTCTAAGTGGGCTATCTCAATACCTCTGTCATTTAACTTGGAGATCAACTCTAGCACTTTATCTAGCGCGTCTATGAACGGCAGTACGTCGGTAAGCTGAGAGCCAATATGGCAATCCAAACCTTGAACATTAATATATTCAGAGTTGTGTGCTTTTTCATATAGAGCGATTGCATCATCAATATCAACACCAAATTTGTTTTCTTTGAGGCCAGTTGAGATATAAGGATGAGTTTTGGCATCCACATTTGGATTAACACGAATTGAAATAGGCGCCTTAACTTTTAATCTTGTAGCAACCTGCTCAATGCGATTAAGCTCGGCTTCCGACTCAACATTAAAGCATCGAATACCTACTTCTAATCCGCGCTCAATCTCAAGCTGTGTTTTTGCAACGCCAGAAAACACACATTTAGACGCCTGTCCACCTGCCGCCAATACACGTTCGAACTCTCCAATTGAAACAATGTCAAATCCAGCACCAATCTTAGCCAAAACATTGAGTACAGCAATATTAGAATTGGCCTTTACCGCATAGCAAACCAAGTGCGGATGCTGGCCAAAAGCTTCATCAAATTCACGCCAATTATTCTCAATGTCGGTACGTGAATAAACGTACAACGGCGAGCCGTAGCTAGCCATCAAATCTGCTATGTCAACAGATTCAGCATGTAGAGAATGATTTTGGTACGAAAAACTCAATGTTTATTTTGAGTTATGCGGAAGGATGTCAAGCTCTGGCGCAATGGTAACCGTTTGATCAATTGCAGGTTGTGCTTTAACCGCTTCCAGATCGCCCATTTTTCCACAAGCGCTAATGCCTACAACGATAAAAGCTAATAAAGCCAGTTGTGCTAATTTGTTCATAATTTACCTTATTTATAATTAATTAAGGCTTATTTTACAGTAAATTCTTTAATAGTTTGATAAACGCTGAACGCTCGATATTAAAGGCGCCTAAGCTTTTTAAATGAGGGTTTTCAACTTGACAATCGATCAGCTCGTAACCCATCGTTTGAATTAAATAAACAAAAGCGAATTTTGAAGTGTTTTTCACCAACGAAAACATTGACTCTCCAAAAAACACCTTACCCATACTAACACCGTACAATCCGCCCACTAATTTCGAATCTTGGTACACTTCTACCGAACGCGCCACTCCTTGCTTATGTAGTGCTATATAGGCATCAATCATGTCATTATCAATCCACGTACCTGTTTGATCTTTTCGCTCAACCACTTTGCAATGATGAATTACCTCCTTAAAGGCCTGATCCACTTTAATCTCAAAATTGTTTTTATTTAACAGCTTTTGTAAGCTTTTAGAAATATGCAATGTATTTGGAGTAATGATCATGCGTGGATCTGGGCTATACCAAAGTATGGGGTTTCTTTTTAATACCCCCTTGAGGGGTGCGTCCTCACTATACCAAGGAAAAATTCCTTGCTGATAAGCCTCAATTAAACGCTCGATAGTTAACTCTCCGCCAACGCCAATCAACCCATTTGGCTCTGTAAGCGCTAAGTCAACTTGAGGAAATGGCGTATCAGCATTTGTTAATACAAATGATTGAGGGATTTCAATCACTAAAATTTTGTCGTCTAATTGCCTCTTTAGCCATGTACAAAGCAGCAATGCTACGTGCTTCAGTTAAATCATTGTCATAAACAAGCGTTTCCAAATTGGCCAATTTATGCTTAACCACCTCAAGTGGCTCTGGCTCATCACCTTCAGCGCTATCCTCGTATAAATCCTGTGCCAATACAATATGAGTTACACTTGACTGATAGCCTGGCGCAATACTCATGCCTTTCATATAGGTTAATTTTTTGGCTCCGTAGCCAATCTCTTCGATTAATTCACGATTGGCTGCTTCTAATGGCGTTTCACCATCATCAATTTTACCTTTAGTTAGAGCCAGTTCATACCTGTCAGTGCCGCCAGAATACTCATAAATCATCAAAACGGTCTCATCATCAAGCATTGGTATTACTAAAACTGCGCCATTTCCAGGAGGCTTAAGGCGCTCATATTGTTTTTTTTCGCCATTGGAAAATTCAACATCCATTGACTGGATATTGAAAAATCGAGTTGTGGCTATGTCAGTGATATTACTAAGGTTTGGTTTTTTTCGCATAAAGGGAATTATAACATTAGGTATAATGCCTTTATTCACATAGAGAGGGGAGAGACATGAATAAATTAACACTATTATTTACTTTGGCATTTTCGTCAATAACACACGCTTGGACTATTGACGGCTTAGGCGATTATCAATTCGATCAACTGGGTGCTAATTCGTACATCATGCATGGCCCGCTTGGCGAGCCGAATGTTGCAAACCAAGGTTTTATGAACAACCCTGGCATGATTATTGGTGCTGATGGTGTCATTGTTATCGACCCTGGTGGCACTTATCAAATCGGCCTTGAGGTTATTAAAGAAATTAAAAAAATTACCGATAAGCCAATTGTTGCCGCATTTAACACTCATGTACATGGAGATCATTGGCTAGGCAACCAAGCGATCATGGAGCAATATCCAAATGCTAAAATCTATGCACATCCAGCAATGATCGCACAAGCAAAAGATGGTGAGGGGGATTTATGGGTTGGCGTAATGGACAGATCAACAGAGGGCTTATCTAAAGGCACTATTGCCACTTACCCAACAGATGCAACCTCTGATCAGCAAATCATTCAGGTAGGTGGAGAAACTTTTAAAATTCACAATGACGTTACAGGAGTTGCACATACAGACAACGACATCATGGTTGAACACGTTGGCAGTAAAACTTTATTCCTAGGTGACAACGGTCTGGTTGATCGTTTTGGTCGTTTTGACGACACATCGAACATGCATGGAAATATCAAAGCGTTAGAATATGCCATTGACTTAAGATTAGATCATTACGTTCCTGGTCATGGTCCATCAGGCGATGCAGATGCAGCTGTTGTTCCATTTTTAACTTACTTAAAAGTGATTAAAATTGAAGTTGAAAAAGGCTACAAGGAAGATCTAGCTGATTATGAAATCAAACCATTTGCTGATAAACATTTAGCTGATTATCACGATTGGCATGGCTATGATGCACAGCTAGGCAAAAATATTAATAAAATGTTATTAGAAGTTGAAACGCTAGATCTTTAAGCAGTTAGTAATTTTTTATATAAAAATGACGACCAATAGATTGTCATTTTTTTTGCCTAAAAACTAAATATACGTCTACTCTTTAAGCTGAAATTTTGGTAAACCAAGGTCAAGGCGAAGTGCCGCCAGTCGAGTAATGAATATTGCAAAGCCTGCAATAACAGCACTAATAGCAACGCCAAAACCATAATGTATTAATATCATAAAGCCTAAAGACCCAAGCCATGCAGCAGTTGCGTATAACGGACTTTTAAAAACAATAGGTGTTTCGTTGCAGAGCAAATCTCTAAAAATTCCACCCATAGCACCCGTTACTACGCCCATAAAACTAGCAATTAGCCAAGGTGCACCTGCTGCCAATGCCACCATCGTACCAGCAATACTAAAGGCCGCCAAACCCGCTGAATCAGGAATTAAAAACAACTTTGGAGAAATGGAAAATAATCTTGCGCCAATGAAAATAACCAGCGCACTAACTAAAGAGGCAATAAAAAATATTTGATCCTGTATCCAAAAAACATCAATATCTAACAGCATATCCCTAAGTGATCTACCACCAAGCCCTGTGGTAATAGCAATAATAATAACGCCAAATAAATCAAAATGTCTAAAGCCAGACTTAAGTACGCCCGAGGCTGAAGACACAATAACTGCCACCAACGAAATCCAATACAGACTATTTGAAAATTCTTGAGTTACTTCTAAATTAATCATGTCAATAATTCCACTTTTCCAGTATCAATATGATAATACGCCGGAACAATAACAAGCTCTCCTTTTTTCATCATCTCTGGAAAATGTGCGCCAGTTTGTTTAAGCTCCTCAGAAACTAAACCAACATTGGCCAAAATAACATTTTCGGTTAAATCTCCAGGTAAATCTTTGGCCTTGTTAAGCGCTGCGTTCAGTGCAAAAGTCAAACTGGGTAAATGCCCTTCAAGCTGATTATGATTACACGTGGCTTGCACCGCGCCACATTGTGAATGCCCCATCACCATAATTAGCCTCACATCTAAATGTAATACTGCATATTCAATACTAGCAACAATCATTTGATCAAGCACATTACCAACGACACGCACCACATATAAATCACCCAGTCCTTGGTCAAAAATAACTTCTGGCGGTACGCGAGAATCTGAACAACCTAAGATAATTGCAAAGGGATGTTGCCCGTGTTTAAGCTCAAAACGCCTTTCACTGGATTGATCAGGATGGATAAGATGCGACGCCATATAGCGCTTATTACCCTCCATCAACTTTCTTAAATTTGCATTATTGACTACAATTTTATTCATAAGGGAAAATTGTAACGCAAAAACTCCAATTTATTACTCATTTTTAAAATTTCTGAAATTTTTGGTTTATGCAGTAGCCTTACCTATTTTCAAAGATTTTTAAGCCTTAGAATGCTATTTTTATCGTATTTACAAGGTTTTTCTGAGATTTAACAAGCTCAATTGCATTATTTCCGAAATTTTTAATAGGTAAGATGGGTAAATGTACTAGTAGTAAATTTTGACAAATTTAAGGAACAGGGATGAATTTTAAAAGCATGACCAAACAACAGCTTAAAGACCATGGAGAAACCATTGGCGTTCAGCTTAATCTTAAAAACAAGAAAGATGAACTAATAGCGCAACTTAACGAAGCAGGTGAGCAAAAGGTTGAACAGAGTCCCACTGCCACACCAATAGAACAAGAGCTGTCTTCAGCCGCACCTATTACAGTCTCTCAACCAGACTTTGATATTAAAAAATATTTATGGCCAATTGTCATTGTACTGGCGTTGTTAATTTGGCTAGTTTAAAAGAGTGCCACTCCTTTTAATTCTTATTAATTTTTTTGGGTCATGACAACCCAAGCATATTTAAAACCATGTTAAAGTACCGTTATGAAAGTAAAAAAACAAGTATGTAAATCGTTCCCGTATTTCAGAGAAGAAATTTAGAGAAATAATTAAGTATTTTTCTCTTGATTTGAACGCAGTTCAAATCAAGGAATTAACAGGATTGAGCAGACAAACAATC
>NZ_FQTP01000049.1 GCF_900128515.1 Bathymodiolus heckerae thiotrophic gill symbiont | reverse complement strand
CACGTTTAATTGGAATGTTGGTAGCAATGTAGGACTTGCGCCCTCAATGAGCATGAAAGATGCAGAAGGCAATTTATTAATGGCGCAACAAGATATGGTCACTGCTCAAGCAGCGTATGATTTGCTAAGCAGTTCAGATGATCATGCGCTGTTAGCAGATGCACATGCAACACTGGATGCTATGAAACTAGCCGTATCAATTGCACAATCGAATATTCTTTCAACAATGAAAAGTGAGAGAGAGGCGAGACAATCTGAACATGACTCTAATTTTAGTGCTCATAGTTCTAGTGAAAGCGGTATGAGTGGTGGGCATTCTTCGAGTTCTGGCGGCCATGGTAGCGATAATAATAGTGGTGGCATGGGAGGTGGTCATGATAGGTAGGCGGCATTTAATTAAATTAAGCAGGTAAATATAAAAAAAGGAAAAAAATTATGAAATTATTAATTGTTTTATCAAGTACATTATTACTAACAGGATGCTTTGACAATGGAGATCAAGAGGTTGAAAAATCTCCATCAACAGAAAAAATCTCTTTTAGTGAAAGCATTAATTTGAATAAAGGGGTTGAATTAGGTCAAAAAGTATTTTTAAATAACTGTGTGGCTTGTCATGGGCAAGAGGGTCAAGGACTTGTTAAAGACTGGAAGAAGAGACAAGCAGATGGAAAATTTCCTGCACCACCTGTTAACGGGTCAGGCCATGCTTGGCATCATTCGCCAATGGCGTTAATGAATACCATTAATAATGGCGGCGTTAAACTTGGTGGATGGATGCCGGGATTTAAAGACCAATTAAGTGAAATTGAAAAACAAGCAGTATTAGATTATCTTCATGATTTGTGGCCAGAAGCCACTCAGAAAAAATATGATGCTAGATTTAAATAACAAAAGTTGTATTTTGGTATTTAATGTTTGTTTAATGGAGGTATTCTATGTCTAATGATGGTTTTGGAATGATGGGGCTTGGAGGTGGATTTATGTGGATATTCTGGATACTTCTAATTGTTGTAATTGTATGGATGGTGAAAGAGAGTAGTGAAAATAAGAGTGCATTTAAGCCTAGTAAATCTGCCCTAGATATTTTAAAAGAGAGGTATGCTAAAGGTGATATAGGCAAAGAGGAGTTTGAACAAAAACGTTCAGATTTAACTGAGTAGGGCCGATATGATTTCAAGAAGAAAATTTGTTCAATCCATTTTAGCTTTTGCTTTATTACCTAAGCAGCTACTCCATGCCAAGGGGTTTTTATCATCAAATACTTTTAGATTGCCAAAGCTGGAGTATGGCAAGCGTGTTGATAAAAATGTTTGTTTTGACTTAAATTTACAAACGGGCATGAGTCAAATATTGCCTAATGTGCTTACTCGAACGCTTGGCATTAATCAAGATTTTTTAGGAGTGACACTGCGAGCCGATAAAGGTGATCGAGTTCATATTAAAGTGAATAATCATTTAAATATTACCAGTACACTGCATTGGCACGGGGCAAAATTACCTGCTAAAGCTGATGGTGGGCCGCATCAACCCATTAATCCTGGTGAACATTGGTTGAGTGAGTTTGAAATTATTCAACCAGCATCAACTCTGTGGTATCACTCGCATCAAATGCATGAAACAGGATCGCAAGTCTATCACGGCTTATCAGGATTATTTATCATTGATGATGATCAATCTAATGCATTGAATTTACCTTCAGAATACGGCGTGGATGACTTTCCAGTTATTATTCAAGATAAAGATTTTAATCAAGATGGGTCATTAAAGTATTTAGATGATTTTCGTGAAAAGTTAATGGGTAAAAAAGGTGAAACAATATTGGTTAACGGCATTGTTAATCCGGTATTAGAGGTATTAAAGCCACTCATTAGGCTAAGAATTCTTAACGGTTCAAATGCTAGGATTTATCATCTTAATTTTGATGATAAGCGCATTTTTCATATTATTGCTAGTGATGGTGGTTTGCTGGAAAAGCCAATCATGGCGCATTCGATTAAATTAGCCCCTGCTGAACGTTGTGAAATTTTAGTAGATGTGTCGGATGGAAAAATGCCAATATTGCAGCACAATATGCATATGGAAAAGTCAGCTAATCGTATGACTGGCATGATGATGATGCAACAAGCGCAAGGCAAGCAACAAGCATTTGACATCTTTCAAATTAATGCTCAAAAAGTTCAGCCTGCTAATGTGAAATTGCCCCAAACCTTGATTGAGCATAAAGCTTTGTCTATTGATAGTATCAGTCGAAAAAGAAAGTTTAAATTACAAATGAGGATGGGTCCGCAGTTAATGTTTGGCGCCATGTCAGGCTCAACAGATCTACTTAAAATTAATGGAAAATCCATGGATATCAATCGTATTGATGAAGTGGTTAAGGTAGGTGCCACCGAGCTTTGGGAAATTGAAAATACCTCGATGATGCCACACCCATTTCATATTCACAATGTGCAATTTAAGATTGTTTCACGTCGTGGAAAACTTGAAGGCCATGAACTTGGATTTAAGGATGTGGTATTAGTTAATCCACATGAAACAGTGCAGGTATTAATTGAATTTCCCAAATTTAGCGATGCAAAAACACCGTACATGTATCACTGTCATATTTTGGAGCATGAAGATCGCGGCATGATGGGGCAGTTTGTAGTGGTATAAATAAGGGAATTACATGAAAAAGACATTTCTAATTATTATGATATTAATGTTTGGGTTTTTTGCATGGCTTAATTCAGAAAAAGCCACTAGAAATAGCGTCTTTCCTGATTCAAATTATAAATCAAGCATCTATCAAGGTGAGGCTGTATATCAATCAAATTGTGTAGGGTGTCACGGAGGTAGTTTGTTGGGAACTGAAAAAGGGCCATCATTACTTGAGGATGTGTACAAATCTTCTCACCATGCAGATTTGTCGTTTTACTATGCAATAAATGACGGGGTACGGCAGCATCATTGGCAATTTGGTGATATGCCTGCGATTAAAGGGCTATCACCAGAAGGAATTAGCGATATTACTGCCTACGTGCGCCATAAACAAAAAATAGCAAAAATTATTAAGAATTAAATTTAAAGGAGAATGTTAATGAGTAAAGTAGTATTGAGTTTTACAATTGGAGTGTTATTCTCATTAAATGGATGACTGATATTGGCGTTAATGTGCCATTTATGCAGGCTGCAGGTATGAGTAAATTTAAAGAAAATTGTGCAAAATGTCATGGCGAGTGGGCAAAAGGTACGGATAGCGGTCCACCACTAATTCATAATTATTACAAGCCATCGCATCATGGAGATGAGGCATTTTACCGTGCGGCTTTGAATGGTGTTAAGGCACATCATTGGAGATTTGGAAACATGTCTCCTGTTGAAGGTATTGAGCGCAAAGATATTACCAAAATTATTAGTTATGTTCGTTGGCTGCAAAAAGCAAATAAACTTTACTAGTATGCAATTGATTGTTATTGGTAAAATAACTAATTAATTAATTCTTACATTTATTTTATATGTCAGACGGTATAAACAATATTGCCAGCGTTCTAACTGAAAGCTTGCCATATATTCAAAAATTTCAAGGCAAAACCATTGTCATTAAATATGGCGGTAATGCCATGACCGACGAAAAGCTTAAATCAAGTTTTGCGCGTGATATCGTATTGATGAAATCTGTTGGCATGAATCCGATTGTGGTTCATGGGGGCGGCCCACAAATCGGTAAAACTCTAGAGAAAATTGGTAAGCAAAGTGAGTTTGTGGGCGGTATGCGCGTGACTGATTCCGAGACCATGGATGTAGTTGAAATGGTGTTAGGTGGTTTGGTTAATAAAGAAATTGTTAATTTAATTCATCAGCATGGTGGTCATTCAATTGGCTTAACTGGAAAAGATGGTAGTTTGATTTCGGCTAAAAAATTAGAGCACAATATTAAAATTACCTCTGAAATTATTGACCTTGGTCATGTGGGTGAGGTGGATGTTATTGATACTTCGGTGATTGATCTATTGCTTAAAGGTGATTTTATTCCAGTAATTGCTCCGATTGGCGTTGGCAAAGATGGCTTCTCTTACAATATTAATGCTGATTTAGTTGCGGGCGCTATTGCTGAAGCGCTTAATGCTGAAAAACTAATTTTATTAACCAATACTTCTGGCTTGTTAGATTCAAATGACAATTTATTAACAGGTTTGGATGCTAAAAAAGTAGATGATTTAATTGCTGATGGTACCATTCATGGCGGCATGCTGCCAAAAATTGGCTGCGCTTTATCTGCGGTTAAAAATGGCGTTAAGTCGACTCATATTATTGATGGTCGTGTTCCCCATGCAGTGTTATTGGAAGTTTTTACGGACAATGGCGTTGGCACATTAATTACTTGTAATGAATAAAGAAAATCGTAATACAATTAAAGTCGTAGATTGCCAAGTACTGGCACATTACAAATTCGAGGGTGATCAATATATTTTGACGCTCGCTTCAGAGGTTATCGCCCAAGAAACTAAACCCGGCCAGTTTGTACATATTAGCGTGTCAGACATTCTACCAATGAGACGTCCAATTTCGATCATGTCAGTAGATAAAGAAAACAACACGTTTGATTTATTGTACAAAGTGGTGGGCGAAGGCACCAAGCAGTTAGCTGAACGCAAAATAGGCGAAATGATTAGTGTCATTGGCCCAATCGGCAATGGCTTTAAAATGACTGATAAGAAGTTACCTTTATTGATCGGTGGTGGTGTCGGTATGCCGCCAATGGTGGCTATTGCCCAATCTATTAAAGAAACAGATTATCAGCCATTTGCTATTTTAGGCTCTGAAGTGCCATTTCCATTTGATGAGCAATTGGCCAATGATGGCAAAGATTACCAAGGCGCTACGCACACCATGCCTGAGTTGGAAGATTGGGGTGTGGCATGTCGATTGGCCAGTTTGCAAGATTATGAAGGTGTTTTTAAAGGCTACGTAACTGATCTTGCCGAAGTGTATTTGGATAGTTTGTCTGCAGATGAGTTGGCTCAAGTTGAGATTTATTCTTGTGGCCCACACCCAATGTTAAAAGCAGTTGCAAAATTGGCCAAAGACTACAATTTACCTTGCCAAGTTTCCTTAGAAGAAAACATGGCATGTGCGGTTGGTGGTTGTGCAGGTTGTGTGGTGGAAGTACAAACAGATAACGGCCCAGCAATGAAACGCGTATGTGTTGACGGACCGGTTTTTGACGCAACCATAGTCTTTTAGCTTCGCCTTTTTCCATCGTGCAAGGTGGACCTTAAAAATATCTGCTAAACGTAATACTTATGATTGCTGAAAATTTAAAAGATGTTCAAGATCGTATTAATACTGTTGATACGAAAAATCAAGTAACTTTAATTGCTGTTAGCAAAACTAAACCTGCCTCTGATCTTCAGCAAGCTATTAATGCAGGGCAACGTCATTTTGGCGAAAACTACTTGCAAGAGGCTTTAGAAAAAATAGAAGCCCTAAAAGGTCAAGGTTTAATCTGGCACTTCATTGGCCCAATTCAATCTAACAAAACCAAGCAAATTGCTGAGAATTTTAGTTGGATGCACAGTATTGATCGACTCAAAATTGCCAAACGCCTGAATGATCAACGTCCAAGTGATCTGGGAAATCTCAATGTTTTGTTGCAAGTGAATATAGACAACGAAATAACTAAATCAGGTATTTCTGTTGATGAAATTGAGGAATTAATCATCCATTTTGAAAATTTCCAAAATATTTCATTACGAGGTTTTATGTGTATTCCCAATCCAGCTAATAGTGAGCAGAGTTTTAATAAAATGGCTAAAATTATGCAAAAATACCCAAATTTAGACACTTTATCGATGGGAATGAGCTCAGATCTTGAATTAGCCATTAAAAATGGCGCTACTTTCGTGAGAATTGGCTCTGATATCTTTGGGAAAAGAGCTTAATAAGCTCATTCGTAAAATTTCCAATATTTTTCTATGTATAATAAAAAAATAGGTTGTTAAGATCTATTATTATTTAATTATTGGGAGTGTTGTTTTATGTTTAATTTTAAGAAGGGTTTTTTATTAATTGTAATTTCTGCTGTTGTTCTTGCTTCTGGTTGTGCAAATAGACCTGAGTCAATTTCTGCGTCATATATGTCCCATGAAAGATTTATTGATAATGACTGTGCTAAATTAGCAACCTTGATGGGTGATGCTCGAGCAGATTTACAAAATTTTTCTGATATGCAGAATTCACAAGCTAACACTGATGCAGCTACTGTATTTTTTGTACTAATTCCAGCAAGTCAATTATCAGGTGATTATGAAGCTGATGTTGCTAAATATAAGGGAATGGTTGAGGCTATCGAAACGGCACAAATTAAAAATAAGTGTAAATAAATTTTAAATAGTTTATTTGTAAAACCCACTGTTAGCAGTGGGTTTTTTTTCGATAAAATTAAATCATATGAATTGTTTTAAATTACCAATACTAGTATTTTTTATATTATTTTTATCTAGCTGCGTAACATTTGATCAATCTTGGAAGATTGATAAAACTTCAGCTGGAAAGAGCTTGGATAAAATAAAAATTGGCGACATTGTTATCACTGCTAAAGATTGGAAAAGTCCATTATCATGGTTTGGACATTCTGCAATAATGATAGACAAGTATAGGCTTGGCGAATATCCTGAATTAGGATACGGATATTATGAGACAGACATTATACTTTGGCTAAGTAAGAAAAAAAAGTTTACAGTGCTTAGATATAAAGGATTTGATGAAAAATTTAAAAAAGCCTTTTTAAAAAATGTGTCAAATGCAAAGTATAAAAATTATCAAATAGTTTCTAAGACTAACAATGATGCATTTTATTGCTCTCAATATATCTGGTATTTATACTGGAAAACAGCTAAAGATCTTGGCTATAAGTTAGATATAGATTTTAATGGAGGTTATTTTGTAACACCATATGATTTGTTAAATTCTCAATATTTTGACAAGGTATTATTTACACCATGAAAATAAAAGCCCTAATCACTGGCGGTACGATTGACAAAACCTATTAAGAGTTAACGGGTGAACTATCGTTCACTGAAACACACATGGTTGATATGCTCAATCGTGGACGTTCAATGGCAGATACCTTGTCAGAGGTGTTATTTTTAAAAGATTCGTTAGAAATGAGTGATTCAGATCGCGATTTTATTTTGGATAAATGTCAGTCTTGTGACGAGCAGAATATCCTTATTACTCATGGCACTGATACTATGGTGGAGACGGCGAGCTATCTTGCCAAAACGCTTAAAGATAAAACCGTGGTTTTGTTTGGCTCTATGATTCCATATTCTATTGATCAATCAGATGCATTATTCAATCTAGGCGTTGCACTGAGTGCAGTCCAACTAAAAGAGCCGGGCGTCTATATTGCCATGAATGGCAAAGTGTTTGATTTTGACAAAGTCAAAAAAGATAAAAGCCTAGGTGTTTTCGTAAACACTTAGGCTTTTAGTGAGATAAAACTAAAGCGTTTTATTTAATCATGTGTTCGATAGCTGCTGTTAGCTCATCATCTGAACAATTCATGCAAGTACCTTTAGGTGGCATTGCACCAACACCAGTGATTGCTACTTTTACTAAATCAGCAATGCCGCGCTTAACTCTTGGCGCCCAATCAGCTTTGTTACCAAACTTAGGTGCGCTTAATACGCCAGAGGCATGACAACTTGCACAAACTGTTGTGTAGATTTCTTCACCACTACGCACTTTAGCAGAGGTTTTGACCGGTGCCTTAATCACGTTAACATCAATATCGCCTTCTAAGTACACTTGACCTAATGGTGCAATGCGCTCAGCTAGGGTTAAGTTGTCATCATATCCAACGTGAACTAAATCGCTAAAAAATGTTTTAGCGCCGAAGATGATGGCAAAAATAACAATAATTGCTGCAACTGAGTTTTTAAAGTACATGGTGTTTTCCTTGTTTAGTAAGTTATAATTCTCAAAGCAAAGAATTATATCAGAATGATTAAGAGAACACTATCAAATGGCGTTAAAGTATTAAAAATAAGCACTTGGGTGAGTGTTATTTTTGCGTTATTGATTGTGCTGGTTGTTGGTTTTTTTGTTGCCTTTCCTAGCTTTCTAAAAGGGCCAATGGAGTCTAAACTGAGCGATATAACTGGATTTAATGTAGCGTTATCAAAAATAAGTTTTGAGCTTGATAATGGTAGTATTTCATTGAAAATTCACCAACTGACATTGGCTGATCAACATTCAAAGCAAGTACTTGCTAGCATTCAAGATCTGCATTGGCAGGTTCAACTTACTCGTCTTTTTGAAGATCTTTACCGCCCAAGTAAAATTTATATTAATATGCTGACGTTGCATGAAAATACTAATGCTGAAATCGGGTTTTTTTCTATTAAAGATGTGCAACAGATGGTCTCTGTAGAAATGCTTGAAATTGTACATTTTTTCGAATCATTAAATATTGAAAAAACTTTAATCAAAGGTGAAACTACATTTGAAATAGCGCCACTATTTATCAGTCGAGATGATGGGCAGTTATCAGCGCGTATCTTTGATCAAAAGATTAATGATCAAGATTTTGATTTAGCAATAACTTTTTCTAGTGAGCAATTGGCTAAAGATGGATTCTTAACACTGCCAATGCTTATTAGTGGTGAAGATTTTTCTTTATTGTCTAATCTAAAGCTTTATCAAAAAGAAGGTGATGATTATGCTGAGCTCTCTGGTTATATTAAGCGCATAGAAGCTAGCAACCTTGATAAGTACTTGCCAGCTTTAATTGTGGGCGAATCAACCAATAATTGGATGAAGCGTGGATTTAAATCAGGTATTTTGGAAGAATCAAATATCCATATTCTGAAGAATTTATCAAAAAAATCACCTGCTGACGTCAACTTTACTGCACATTTGCTTGAGACAGAATTGCTGTTTAATTCAGACTGGAAAAGCCTTAAAGAGTTGGATGCTAATATCAGTACCAATGGTAAGTCGATTAAGGTGTTTGTCAATAGTGCAAAGCTATATGATTTTCCACTGACTAATATGGCGCTTGAAATTACCGACATGAGTCAGCCAGATTTTGATGTGCATCTAGTGAGTAAGATTGATACAACGAGTCAGGATTTAATGCAATTTTTAGCGCAAGCGCCAACTGGGAATGCAGTGCATGAGATTGTTGAGCAATTTAGTTTGAATGGCCCGTTAACAGGCGAGCTTGATTTATTGATTCCATTGGATGATCGTGCGGTGACATTGAATGTAGATTTGGCTATTGAAGAGAGTCGTTTAATCACGCTGGATGGTGCGATTATCATTGAAGATTATAAATCTAGTATTGCATTTCACGATAACCAAATAAGCACTAACGGCACGGGAATAATTCGCGATACTGCATTTGAAATTAGAGTTAATCCAAACAATAGAAAGGATGATAAAGATGCATCTTTTGCTGTTGAGTTGATCAATATTGACAGTGATCTTGAGCTTTATTTAACACGCAGATTGGATCAAACTTGGCGTGCAAGAGTTGAATCTGAAGCATTAAAAACCAACATTGAAATTGCCTTAACTGATGAATTACCAAGTGTGAGAATTGTTGGACTTCAAGTGGCGTCATCTGATGGTTTAAAAGGAGATTGGGATATTCAGCCTAGTGATATCCCCAGTATATTTTTAAGTACACATGGTGTATTTGTTGATGAACGAGAGATTCCTGACTTTAGTGCTAAACTGGAGTCTGTCAACAATATTTTAAAAATTTCTAATCTGAGTTTTGAAGGTATTGGTGTTAGTGATAACGATCTTAGATTTAATGGTGCTTGGGTAGATGGAAAGACTCGACTAATGACCACAGCTAGCGGAAAAGGTTTGAGAGAATTTTTGAAAAAACTCAAAGTTACTGAAAAGGTCAGTGGCGGAGAATTTGATTTTACTACTTGGTTATCTTGCGATTGCACACCTTGGAATTGGAATTTAAAAGACATGAATGGCATTGTCACTATGAAAGTTAAAGAGGGTGTATTTACTGATAAAGATCCCAATATTGGTAGAGTTTTGTCATTATTAAATATTAAATCAATTGCCAAGAGGCTCAAGCTAGATGTTGCTGACTTAACTGACAAAGGTTTTGCTTACGACAGTATTGATGCGCAGATTACATTGCTTGATTCAATGGCAAAAATTAATCATTTTGAATTGGAGGCAAGCTCCAGCGCAATTAGTTTAACTGGACAAGGTCATATCGTTGATGAAAGTTATGATATCGAGGCGAAAGTAGTGCCAGCAATTGGCGATGCAGTGCCTGTAGTCACTTATTTAGCTGGCGGCGGCCTAGTTGGGCTGGGAGTTTGGCTAATTGATGAGCAGCTATTTGACGGTAAATTGATCGACAAGATTGTTGGTAAAGTGGTGGAGTTTAAATATAAAATTACAGGCTCATGGGATAAACCTGTAATTAAAAATATATCAACAATTTTATGATTGAACAATTACTAGATGATCACCATCTAAATCAACAGAAAATTTATTTTTTACTTGGTTCTTTGTCAGAAAACACCTCGGATTATGCCGATCTGTATTTTCAATATTCAGTTTCTGAATCGTGGTTTTTGGAAGAAAGCATTGTTAAATCAGGCACTTATAATATTAGTCACGGTGTTGGCACTCGCTGTGTCAGTGGTGAGCAAACGGGCTTTGCTTATTCGGATGATCTTAATATTAAAGCTATTCAAAAGGCTGTTGATTTTGCTAAAGGCATTAGCACAACAAATACGCCTGTTAAATTGCAAACATTTCAATCAGTGCCAGAGATTGCTAAATATAGTGGGTTAAACCCATTGGGAAGCTTAACCTCTCAAGAGAAAGTTGATTTCTTAAAACGTATTGATTTTTTAGCTCGAAAAGAGCCAAAAGTAAAACAAGTAAGCGCCTCTATTTCTGGTGCTTATTCTGAGGTGTTGATTGCTTCTAGTGATGGTGTTTATCAAAAAGACTATCGCCCTATGGTTCGAGTTAGTGTTAGTGTTATTGTTGAGCACGAAGGCCGTATTGAATCTGCCTCAAGTGGTGGTGGAGGTCGTTATGATTATCGTTATTTTATTGATCATAATCTTGATGAAATTTATGTGACTGAGGCTATTAGACAAGCATTAGTAACACTAGAAGCAAAAGGCGCTCCTGCTGGAAATATGCCGGTTATTTTAGGCCCTGGTTGGCCAGGTGTTTTACTGCATGAGGCGATTGGTCATGGCTTAGAAGGAGATTTTAACCGCAAAGGTTCTTCTGTTTTTTCAGGTCGAATTGGTGAAAAAGTGGCTAGTAACAAATGTACAATTGTTGATAATGGAACTTTAGCCAATCGTCGTGGTAGCTTAACTATCGACGATGAAGGTGTGCCAACTAAAAATACCACATTGATTGAAAATGGCATTCTTAAAGGTTATTTGTTTGACAAAATGAATGCAAGACTAATGGGGCTTGAATCAACAGGCAATGGTCGACGAGAATCTTATGCGCACATACCCATGCCAAGAATGACAAATACCTATATGCTTAACGGTGAAGATTCTTTAGATGAAATGATCGCCTCGGTTGATGAAGGGATTTATGCAGTAAATTTCGATGGCGGGCAAGTTGATATCACTTCAGGAAAATTTGTTTTTAGTGCGAATGAGGCCTACTTAATCAAGAATGGAAAAATCTCTCATCCAGTTAAAGGTGCAACACTAATTGGCTCTGGTGATGAGGTGCTCAAGAAGATCTCGATGGTTGCTAATGATTTGAAACTTGATGGAGGTATTGGTATTTGTGGCAAAGATGGCCAATCTGTGCCAGTTGGGGTTGGTCAGCCAAGCCTTAAAATTGATGAACTAATCGTTGGCGGAACACAAGTATGATTGATCAAAGATTCTAAGAAACCAAAGAAATGATGGGCGATGGTTTTGATAATTTTATTAAATTATTTGGGTCATGACAACTTAAGCGACTCTTTTCTGAACATTTCAAGCAAAATCTTATAAAGATTTTGCTTGCGATTATTGAATCTAAATTCACATTCTTTCAAGTGTAAATTAAACATATTTTTATTCATT
>NZ_FQTP01000048.1 GCF_900128515.1 Bathymodiolus heckerae thiotrophic gill symbiont | reverse complement strand
ATTTGCGACCTGCCGATTACGAAATAGTTCACCACTTTTGTATCTTAGGGATGTTATTAAAATGCGCCGCCAGGGAAATAATGTGCCTAAATTACCGCAGATGCCTGCGCTAGTTGCTGCTTAATTATATAGGGGAATGAACGGTTACGTCTCAGCGCCATTTTAGATTGTTTTGGGAGGTTTTTCCTGATGAGAGTATAGGTAAAGAAAACAGGCTTTGTTATTTGTATAATGGGGGGGGATTTATTAGGTATTCTAACCCCAAAAGAGAGCTTGCCATATTTGGTACTTATAGAAATATTGGGTCAGAAAACTTTCCATCGTATTCGTACAGAATTCAAAATAAAGATAAACACTTTAAGCAAGGTATTGGTTTTGGGAAAAGAGGTGAATTTCTAGATGCTCATTTGATTGAAGGTGATACTATCTTTACTGTTGAGGGACAATGTATCCCCATTGACTCAAATCTGGATCGTTTTTTTACTAGGTGTGTTAAATAGTACACTTATTTCTCGTTTATTAAATACATATTCTGGTCAACACAAGTATTCTGGCTACATTAATTTATTGCCAATACCTAATGTTGAACCTGAAAATGAAATAAGAAAATCTATTATCGATAAAGTAAAGGAAATAGTCTTTATTAAAGAAAATTACTATGCAGAAGATGAAACAACACTATATTTTAATTCACCTTATTTAGCTAATGTTAATAAAGATGCATTAACAGCTGTAAATTTTTTCATATCTAAATTATCAGAGTGTGAAAATAATTTAGTTTCGTTACACAGCGAAGTAGATGATTTAGTAACTAAATATTATGGAATTAATGATACGGTATCGTTAGAGGATCTCAATACTTATGCTGAACAAACTCCAAAAGAAGGAGTGTACAAATGGAGTCAGTTGACTAAAGAAGAAATTAGAACTAATTTGGCAAATGATTTTTTGAGTTACTGTGTGGGATTGGCATTCGGCAGGTGGGGCACTGATGCACCTAAATCAACCCCTGTAAATGTATGCATAGGGGGAGTGATTTTTTATAAGGACTTGTCTGAATTAGCTAGATTTCAAAGCCAAAGAATCAATAAAAGTGAAGTGTATGATTTTTCAATCGGCTGTTTGAAACTGGATAAAATTGAAAAATATGTTGGAAATAATAAGTTATTTTTTGACTATCACCTGCAAAGGTATACTTGTTCTGGTCGGACTAGCCCTCTTTATTGGCCATTGCAGGTTTTATCTGGCTCTTACACACTCTGGGTTTATTATCATAAGATAACGGAACAAACTCTTTTTATTTGTGTAAATAACTTTGTTGATCCGGAGTTAGTATCAGTTAATGACGACTTGGTAGCATTAAAAAATAAAACTTCCCGTAATAAAGATGAAGAAAAAGAATTTGGCCGTTTATCTGACCTTAAACTTGAGCTCGAAGATTTCCGTGATGAGTTATTACGTATCGCTAAATTTTGGAAGCCCGATTTAAATGATGGTGTGCAAATTACTGCTGCCCCGTTATGGCGTTTATTTCAGCATAAACCTTGGCAGAAAAAACTTAAACAAACCTGGGAAAAACTTGAAGCAGGTGAATATGATTGGGCGCATTTGGCCTGTTCTATTTGGCCAACACGGGTATTAAAAAAATGCCATCAAGACCGTAGTTTAGCTATAGCACATGAAGTTGAAAATGATTTATGGCATGAAGTTGAAGTCATAAAACCACGTAAAAAAGAGCCTGTATTGGAATGGCAACCTAAGTCTTTATCAGATACTGAATTGAATGCATATATCCAAAATAAAATTCAAATTGAGGGACTTGGAGAATGAGCATAGAAGCCTATATAAAAAATGAGATTCTCCAAAGCCGCTTGGCAGAATCCAGTGTACTGGTTGTCTATGATAAGGAGCTTAGGTATAGAAAACTTTGTGCTGAAATGGTATCTGATAGCTGCACCGTTATTGATGTTTCTGTGGGCAGTTTGGCTACGCGACAACAAGGAATAAAAGCACTGTCTCATTTAACGGCTGGTCAGCAGTTATTAGTTTATATCCCAAAACATGCGCCTTTAGAAGAGGAGGAAAAGCAGAAAGATCCTTTTGCAGTCTATGCGGTAGCTGGCTCTGTTTTTCCTGACCCTGAGCGGTCAGGGGATAATTTTATTGATATTTGCTTAAAATCTAAGCCAGATCAAGCGACTGAAATACGTGCTTTATTTGAAAAAAATAGTCAGCCTAGTTTTGATGTGATTAATGCTATCGGTGGCGGTGCGAATTGGTCAACCTTACAAGCGATATTGGTAGCTGAAGGCGCGGTTAATCTTTTATTTAAGTTGATGGTTGCTGATGCAAAGATGCAAACAAAATTAGCTGAACAAGACAGTTGGCTAGTTGAGGTACAGAGTCTTTTTTCCAGCGTGCTGGGTATGACCTTACGCACCAAGCAAAGCAATTGCACAGCTGTCATAGATGAGTTGTGGCGTTTTGTTTTGTTTAGTGAGTTTGTATTTGATTTAAATGAAGCTATTCCCGCTGGTTTAATAGATGTTCCTACCGCCAAAGAATCTGCTCGCCCAATCGTTGAGGAGCTAGGGGATAATCTACGTAAACATACTGACTATAAAATTTTGTATATTGAACAAGCAGAAGCCATTGAGCAGGAGCTTAATCTGGATACTGTTTGTGCCAAGATACTTAAACTAGGTCGCCGAGACACCTTTCCTTTTGAAGAGTATTGTTATCTTAAGCAAGCAATATCTGCATTACTGACTGGCGATGGCGATAGCACGCGTACTTTTATCAAAGAACATGCAAATTCTGTTTGGTCGGAGAAAAGTGATAGCCAGGCAAATTGGGATTTAGTTAAATCAGCACAACAGTTAATGGAAACTTGTGATGATTTACAACGTGAATTGGGGGCTTATACTAAATCACCAGAGATATTGATAGAAGCTTACCAAACCTCATTACGCAAAGCAGATCAGTTACATCGTGAATTTGAGCAAGCAGTCAATGATTGCCCTGATGTTGAAGAGTTAATGCCTGGTGGCGTTGATCAAGTACGTAAGGTCTATAGAAACCTGGTTGAGTCTGTACAGTTCAAATTTACATCTTTTGTCGATAATACGGGATGGCCGTTACAAGGCGTTATTTCTAATACACAGGTTTTTGATACTAAAGTTGCCCCAATTCTTAAAAACAGCGGTTCACGCGTTGCTTATATGATGGTAGATGCATTACGTTATGAGCTGGGCTATGAACTGCATAAACAATTAAGTGAAGATGCGGATACTAGTCTATCTGTTGCCTTTGCAACATTACCATCCATTACACCGGTTGGTATGGCGAGTTTATTACCTGATGCTTCGCAAAAATTAAGTGTAAGTTTGGTGGAAGGTAAGACTAAAGCGCTTTTTGATGGTAATGCTATTTCTGATGTGCCATCACGAATGAAGGTGTTTTCTTCTCGGTATGGTGATCGCTTTCAGGAAATGGAGTTGCATGCTTTTGTTAAGGCAAGAAAAAAAATCGACGTATCTACTGAGCTATTGGTTCTTAGAAGTACTGAAATAGATAGTTACTTTGAGAATCATGCTGAAGATGCGCCGTATATGATACAGCGAGAGCTTAAATTGATTCGACGTGCTGTTAATAAGCTACAGAGCCAAGGCTTTCAGAAAGTTATTATTGCTACGGATCATGGCTTTTATATGAACAATGCGCAAGAAGCGGGTGATTTGGTTTCTAAACCAGAAGGTGATTGGAAGGTAGAGCATGAACGAATGTTATTAGGTAATGGTAATGTTGATGCACACCACTATAAATTATCAGCTGAGCAATGTGGTATTAAAACAGATATTCCGCAATTTTCTGGTCCTCGGTCATTAGCACCTTATCGACGAGGTATGTTGTATTATCATGGTGGATTGTCTCTACAGGAGTGTTTACTGCCTGTTATAGAAATTACACTTAAATCAACGATTGTTAAAGCTAAGCAGACGGCCACAGTACTTTTAGATTATAAGAAAGGTGCTAAGCGTGTGACTGCTAGGTTTGCAGTAATTGAGTTGAAATTAGAGGGTTTACAAAAAGGGATGTTCGATGACATTGATGAAACAGGGGCAGTAGAAATTCTATTAGAAGCTCATAAAGGTGCAAAAGGTACTACTGTGGTGGGAGAAGCAAAACCAGGGCAATATGTGAATGCAGCGACAGGAACAATTCTTGTTGAACCTGGTGAATCTATTAAGGTAACGCTCAAAATGGACCCAGAGTTTGAAGGTAAGTTCACTGTTAAAGCGATTGATCCTTTAACATCAACTGTACTGGGTATACCACTTGAATTAGAAACTGACTATGCGGTTTAGAGGTTGTTATGGATGAGTTAGACAATAAATTATTAGCTGTTTTTGATGGAAAAGTTGTTCGTAAAGACCTTCTGCATCGTATTAAGAAAGGTACAAATGTGCCTACTTTTGTTTTGGAGTTTTTGTTAGCGCGTTATTGTGCCAGTGATGATGTGGATGAAATACAGGCAGGCTTAGAAGCCGTGTTAGATACTTTATCTGATAATTATGTACGCCCTGATGAGGCGAATGCCGCACAGTCAAAGGTGGCTACCAAAGGAAAGCATAAATTTATTGATAAAGTACATGTGCGTTATGTCGAAAAAGAAAAACGCCATTGGGCAAGCATGGAAAATTTTAACTCTCAGCGCATTGCTATTGGAGAAAAGTTTTATAAAAACAATGATCGCTTATTAGAGGGTGGAATTTGGGCTGAAGTAACGCTTTGCCACAATGATATAGAAGAGGATGACTATGCCTTTTATATTGAAGATTTACGTCCTATCCAGCTAAGCCGTTTTGATTATGATATTTATTGTGGAGGTAGGGCAAAATATACGCGTGATGAGTGGATGGATATTGTTATGCGTTCCGTTGGCTTGGAACCAAGCAAGCTGACTAAACGTGTAAAGTTTCACTTTTTATCACGTTTAGCTTCTTTAGTTGAAGCCAATTATAACTTTATTGAATTGGGGCCTCGCGGTACGGGGAAATCTTATTTTTACAGTGAATTTTCACCTTATTCCACTTTGATATCAGGTGGGCAAACCAGTAGTGCCACTTTGTTTTATAACAATGCGCGTAAAAAGGTAGGCTTAGTAGGATTCTGGGATACCATTGCTTTTGATGAAGTGGGTAATATGCGGGTTAAAGACCCAGATACTATTCAAATTATGAAAGATTTTATGGCTAACGGGCGTTTCTCGCGTGGTGCTGAGGTGATTGCTGATGCCAGTATGACATTTATTGGTAACTTGGATTTAGGCGTTAAGCAGGTTGTTAACTCTACTGAATACGATTTATTTCAGCCCTTGCCCAAAGAGTTTGACTTGGCGATTATGGACCGTTTTTGTACCTATTTACCTGGCTGGGAAATGCCGAAAAATAGCTCTGCGTTTTTGACTTCAAATTATGGTTTTATTACCGATTATTTGGCAGAGGCTTTTCATTATCAGCTAAAACATACTAATCGTTATGAGGAAGTAAGCAAACGCATAAAATTAGGTGCCGCAATTGAAGGACGTGATGAAAAAGGGATTAAAAAAACGGTAGTAGCGTTTATGAAGATGTTACATCCGCATGGTGAGTGTTCAGATGAAGACTTTGAAGAATATGTTGAATATGCCATAGAAGGGCGAAGACGCGTTAAAGAGCAAATGAACAAACGTAAGCCGGACGATGAGTTTGCTTTAATTGATTTGTCTTACATCAATGCCAAAGATAAAGAAATTATTGTCAGGTGTCCTGAAAGCATTGGCGCGAGTGCGACTTTAACTCCGCAAAAACCAGGTATGCGAGTTGATATAAATGTGCCAGGTGAAAGTCATCAATCTAATAAAAATTCAGTTGTTAAACAAGAAAAAACAGTTTTTGAAAGTGAGCCTACTGAATCAGTTGATACCGTTGAGACAAAAGTACTGGAATTAAAAGAACAGCATTTTACTATCACTTATGATTCGACTGGCTATAGCTATGAATCAATAATTCTTCCCTATCTTGCTGGTGCAAAATCAGTAGTGGTTGAAGATCCTTATATCCGAGCAACGCATCAAGTACAGAATTTCATCCGCTTTTGCGAAGCTGTTTTAAAACAACCAACTGTGAAAAATATTGATTTAATCCTTAGCTACGATGACAAGACTGATGTCAAGGAAATGGCTGAGCGATTATTAGATGTACAACAGAGCTTACTTGAGTTTGATGTGAATCTAAATGTGAAGATAAATGAAAACCTGCATGATCGTGAAATCCGTATTGATAATGGCTGGACTGTAAAGATTGGCCGTGGATTGGATTTTTTCCAAAAGCCAGATAGCTGGTTTGGCGTTGGGGTTAATGATTTGACCTTGAGGAAATGTTTGGAAACTAAGGTGGATATATTTAAGAGGTAGAGAAATTTAATAGTGGGAATGTAATATTTTAATCTGAACTAAAGGAGTGGATATATAGTGAGCCAATTTATTAAGCTTGGGGATGATCATAATCCAATCGAATTAGAATTACATAGTGATGGGGAAAGAGAGTTTTTTACTACAAGTAATCCCTGTTCTTGGGCTAAGCCCGGTGAAGAAATTACTCCAGATAAATTAAGAACTAGAATTGAACCATGGCTTACTGCACTATTTCAGTCTGAACACCTTAATTTGTTAGTCGGAGCTGGATTAAGTACAGCAATTCAAGAATCAGCAAATGGTGCTCCCCCCGTAGGTATGAGTTGGATTGATGACCTAAAGGTTTGTCAGCAAGAGATTGACGTTTTTGCTAATAAAGCAGCAAAGCTAGCAGGTCGGAAGGCAGGAAACATTGAAGATCAAATTAGGGCAATTAACGAATTGTTAAAAGGGTTGGAGATTTTAACAGTTTTAAATACACCTTTGCCGGCATCACCTCCGCTCCCTAATCCACCATATAGAGACCTGGCACAAGAGTTATCAGGTCTTCAATCTGAATTATCACGGTGTTTAGAAACGTTTACAGCTTCAATTAGTACTGGTGAAAATGCTATTCGTAATGCAGATAGAGAGAGAAAAACGGAAACATTCAATTATCTTGTAAACTTTTTAATGAGTTTCTCTAGTCGGACTGCAACAAGAGATAGGTTGCATATTTTTACAACTAATTACGATAGGATAATCGAAATAGGTGCTGAGTTAGCTGGTCTGCGTTTGATTGATCGGTTTGTTGGCAATATTTCCCCTGTTTTTCGTTCTTCTCGTTTAGAGGTTGATTTTCATTACAATCCTCCGGGAATTCGTGGTGAACCTAGGTATTTGGAAGGTGTTGCTAGGTTTACTAAGCTCCATGGCTCATTAGATTGGTATGAAACAGAAGGTACAATACGACGTTTTGGTTTGCCATTTGGAGCTGCGTCAGTAGAACCATTCTTACAAGTAGAAGGTACTGGTAGTGCAAATTACCAACAGCTAATGATTTATCCCAATTCTGTGAAAGATAGAGAAACGGCTGAATACCCATATGTTGAGCTATTTAGAGATTTGGCTGCTGCGACTTGCCGTCCAAATAGTACTTTGGTTACTTATGGGTATAGTTTTGGAGATGAACATATCAACCGTGTTTTACTTGATATGTTAACTATTCCATCAACACATCTTGTGATCATTGCTTATGGTGACCCGCTTGGGCGGATTATGAGGTTTCTTGAAGAAAGCGGCAGAAAAGCACAGATATCACTCTTACTTGGCGATCATCTAGGTGATTTAAAAATATTAGTTGATTATTATTTGCCTAAGCCTGCCATTGACCGAACTTCCATCCGTATGGCTGAATTATTGAAATCACGAGGACTCAATAATAATGAAACTACTAGCCCAGTTATAGGGAGCACTGAATGAGTGTGCTTCCAATTGAGCAGATTGAACAACTCCGCGTTGGTAGTATAGATTTTGTCTCTCCAAACGAGATTCGTGCAATTTTAGATGTTGACGCTCCTGATGCCGTTGCTTTAAATGCAGGAACACCTAGAAATTTTCCTAGAGTAAATAGTTATGTTTTAGTTATTTGTGATAATGGATATTTAGTTGGTCAAGTGGAGTGGCTGGCAGTTGAGCACTCTCCATTTCCTAAACGTAAAGGGTTACAAGATTTTGGTTTAATTGATTTGCCTTTCCCTCTCAGGAAGTTAAGTCTAAATCCAGTTGGCACACTTAAACGTGTTTCTAAACAAGGAAGAGATAGTTATAAATTTCAGAGAGGTGCTGATTCATTTCCGACTATTGGAGCATCAGTGCTTTTGCCGACTGACAATCAGCTTAGATCTATTGTTGAATCAGGAGATAATCGTCGGGTAGTTATAGGTCACAGCCCATTAGCTAATAATGCAAATGTAGCCATTGACCCTGATCGTTTGTTTGGGCGACATGTTGCCGTTTTAGGTAATACAGGGAGTGGTAAGTCTTGCTCAGTTGCGGGGTTGATCCAATGGTCTATTGAAGCGGCAACCGAAGAAGGGAAAGAGCCAAATGCTAGATTTATCATATTAGATCCTAATGGTGAGTATACTCGAGCATTTGGGCCTAAAACTAAATTTAAGGGGAGAGTTTTTAAGGTTGATGCTGGAGCAGAAGAGCATCAGCTTAAAGTGCCTTCCTGGTTTTGGAATAGCTCTGAATGGGCTGCATTTACTAAAGCAAGCGCTAAAGTTCAATTACCCCTTCTTAAAAGAGCGTTAAGGGCTATGAGAAATGAAGAATTTGAGCTACATACCAATTTAGATTTAGAAATTAAAAAATTTCTTGGGACTATTCTTGTCGCAATTAAGCACGATAAGTCAGTAGGATCTCCTTGGGGAAAATTCCCAGGGCCTAAGTATGTTTTGGAGAAAATAGGTTGTTGGCGGAAGAGTATAGATCTCTACCAAGGGAGACTAGATGCTGACGATAAAAGGTTAGACCACTTGTTTGAAAACCTACAAGCATATTGTGATAACAGGTCTGATAAATATCCTAACCTTAATGCATCAGTAGGTGAAATTGATACACTAATTTTAAATATAGCTGATTCATTTGGTGCATTTTGTGGTGATGAAAAAGACTTGTTTCCTAAAGGGGAAGATATTCCTTTGCCATTTGAGGGTGATAATCTTGTTTCCTATTTAGAAGCATTAGCACAGCAAACAGGTAATGAGCAGCATGTTGAATATCTTATTGCTCGGATTAGGACAATGCTTGCTGACACTAGAATGAAGCCGATTACTAATGACAGTGAAAAGAAAGTTGACCTAGCAGAGTGGCTTGAAACTTATATTGGAAAAGATGTTGGAGAGGGTAAAGAAGGAGAGCATAGTTGTGTTTCAGTGATTGATTTATCATTGGTACCTAATGAAATTATCCATTTAGTTACTGCAGTAATATCTCGAATTATCTTGGAATCATTGCAGCGTTATAGAAGGCTAAATAACGTAACTTTGCCCACAGTATTGGTTGCAGAAGAGGCTCATACTTTTATTAAAAGATACAGGGATGACTCAGAAAATCAGGATGTTGCATCAATTTGTTGCCAGGTGTTTGAGAAAATATCTCGTGAAGGCCGAAAATTTGGACTTGGGTTAATAGTCTCCTCTCAGCGCCCATCTGAACTGTCTCCAACAGTATTATCGCAATGTAATACATTTTTATTGCACCGAATAAGTAATGACCGTGACCAAGAACAAGTACATAAGTTGGTACCTGATAATTTACGAGGTCTTCTTAGAGAATTACCATCACTCCCATCACAACATGCCATTTTAATGGGGTGGGCTTCCGAACTTCCAGTTTTAGTTAAAATGAATGATCTGTCTGAAGCACAGCGACCTCATTCGGATGATCCTGATTTTTGGAATGTATGGAAAGGTAAGGATGAAGGTGGGAAAACTGTAGCGCGTAAATCTGACTGGAAAAGTGTTGTTGCTGATTGGCAAAAAGGTTAAATTGTATAAGTAGTATTGGTCTGTTATGTGACAGCTATAGATTAAGGTTTTTTAAAAACCTTAATCTGGTTCAATCGCAAGTAGCAACTATCGCATCAATTTAAAATAAAAAGGATTCTATTATGGGGTTAATTAACCCCTTATACGACTCGATAGATAGCACATACGGATATTCAGACGACAGCACTGTATGATAAATCGCAGAATAAGGCGATGCAATGGTTATAGGTAGGATAAGAAAACGACCTAAGAACTCATTGGTAAAAAAAATTTTAAAGGCTGATTAGCAAAGGCTATAAAGCCAAAGCCCTGATAAAATTCAGCAACCGAAGGATTTAACGCTTCAACGACAATGGCATAAACAGCTAATACTTCACTCGCTTGTTCAACACGCTGTACTGCATCAGCTAACAAAATAGCCCCTAAACGTTGTCCTTGATATTGCTTGTCGACAGCTAACCGTCCCAATAAAGCAATAGGGATCGGATAGTTGGGTAATCGGCGTTTTTGTGCAAGCGGTAAGTCATCAACCCTTATGCTGCCAGCACTCAGCGTGTAATAACCAGCAATAATTTTGTTAGAATCAACCGGTGAAGCAATGAATACCCGATTAATGCGGTTTTTTATATTCTGGCGAGCGTAGCGGTGTAAATAAGTATTGAGTGTTGGTTCACCACAATCAAACGCCTTACGTAGGTGTCCTGTATTCAGAGCATTGATTGATAGCTGCATACTTAACGAACAACTGACTTTTTATGTAAGGCTAAAGCATCCATTAATTTTGTATTTTTTGTCGGTGGATTTTCAAGGGCATCTAAAAACAAATCCCAGTCAGGCTGAGATAAAGTAATGTGCTCATGTTCACTGATGATAGTTTCAGCAGCCGATAAAGATTGTGACAATACAAATTCAGATAGCTTCTTATGGCTATAACTCGCAGCTTTTTCCAGTGTCTGTTTTGACGCGGTATCAAGGCGGATGTGCATACGCTCTTGTTTAATAGTTTCTGTTGCAGGCATGGTGATCTCCAATAGGTTAAATTAATTGTACGCCAATTGTGCGTCATTACAAATTATTTATTAGTACAGCCCTACAATAGATAGATTTTCATAAATCTAAGTGGCTGAGTGTCGGTGTGCCGTGTTTTTTATAGAAAACACCTTCTAATAGAACATTAGAATTTTCTATTTTTAACTTGGTTTTTTTTCCTTTTCTACTGTTCGATAAGGACCGGTTATCACACAGTATATGCTATAATTTTTATTATGGACAATCTACCTGATAAACTCAGTGGCATATTAGTCACCGCCCAAAATTACCAAAAAGCAGCCGAAGGCGCTTTTTCTGAAAACACCGAACGGGCTCGAAAAGCGGACTGGAAAGTGTTTGAAAACTGGTGTGATCATCATAAGGCGATTTCTCTTCCCGCTTCAACTGAGGTGTTAGTGGGGTTTATCGATGCCCAGGCCGAGTTAAAAAAAGTGGCGACGGTCAAACGCTATTTAACAACCATTGCGACCGCCCATAAAGTCGCTGGCTTGAAAAATCCGGTGCGTCATGAATTTGTCCGTTTAGCCATTCGACGGATGGCCCGAAAAAAGGGCATACGACAAGATCAGGCGAAAGGCCTCAATTGGCCACAGATTCATTTGGCTTTACAGCTGCTGAACGCTGCCCCGCGTGATTTATTAGATAAGGCCTTAGTCTGTCTTTCTTACGATACCTTATGCCGACGCTCTGAAACAGTGGCGATTCAGGTTGAGGATTTAAATTTTCATGACGATGGTTCCGGCAGCCTCACGATAGTCAAGAGTAAAACGGATCAGCTCGGTGCTGGCACAGTCAAATACTTATCCCATACCACCGTTGAGCACCTACAAAACTGGCTGCTCTGTGCTGAGATTAGCGAGGGAGCTGTTTTTCGCGGGCTGAACCGTTGGCAACAGGTCTTACCAGGCTCCTTATCTGGCGAAGGGGTCAGTCGTAGTTTTAAACGTATCGCCTTAACGACAGGCTTGGATATAAGTAATATTAGTGGTCATTCAACCCGCGTTGGGGCAGCTCAAGACCTCGTGTCAGCTGGGATTGATATGCCTGCAATTATTCAGGCAGGCTCGTGGAAAACACCGGAGCGAGTGGCCCGTTATTCGGAACAGTTACAGGTCAAACGTGGCGGGATGGCGCAGCTAGCCGCCATGCAACGCCGCTAAGCGAGGCTAAGATGTATCGAATTTACTTGGAATATCACAATGATGCAGAAAACAAACACCGTTTTTATCAGTTATGGGTCGTGCCGAGTTTATTTGAGGATTGGACCTTAGTCAAAGAATGGGGGCGTGTGGGTTCGCCAGGCACTGTCAGAAAAGAATGGTTTTCAACAGAAACCGAAGCGATGACCGCACAAGCGCTATGGAAGGATAAGAAAATGAAAAAAGGTTATTTAGATAGGGGGGGATGAGGAAACTATACACCGTCGCAGGTGGCTGGCCTTTAAAGTAATCAATAGCACGAGTTTGGTAGGATTATTTTTTTAAATTTAAGTTTCATAATACCCCTCTTCATGTAAAAAAAGGTAAGTATTCAGACACCCCCTAGATATTTCAGAAATTAGCCATGCCTGATACGAACTATCAATAGCTTGGAATTGTTTCTTAATTGACTGATGTTACGCAGTAGCCGACTTTAATTGTTGCAATTCATCAAAAGCTTGTCGAATAGCATTAATATAAAGTTTCGATTTTAAAGCGAACTTGTTCAGCCCTTGCTGGGCACTGAGAATCTCTAA
>NZ_FQTP01000047.1 GCF_900128515.1 Bathymodiolus heckerae thiotrophic gill symbiont | reverse complement strand
AACTTATTATAAAACTAAAGAAGCAACTAGATATAAATTGCTACTTCTTTTTCGATTTGGGTGCCAGCATCATGCCTAGCTGACGACCCTCTAATTTTGCTTTTTGTTCAACATTAGCAAATTCTTTTGTATCTTCCTCAAGTCTATCTAGCATTTCCATGCCAAGTTCCTTGTGTTGCATTTCGCGACCACGAAACCAAATACTTACTTTAACCTTGTCGCCATTATCTAAAAATTTAACCAAATTTCTAAATTTAATTTGGTAATCACCCTCTTCTGTTCCAGGGCGATACTTAATGGTTTTAACTTGGGTTTTCTTTTGTTTCTTTTTAGCTTCTTTCTTTTGTTGCTTTAATTCATAGACATACTTGCCAAAATCCATAATTTTACAAACAGGTGGCTCAGCATTTGGAGAAACTTCTACCAAGTCTAAATTTACTTCTTTAGCTCTTTGCTTGGCTTCGCTAGTATCAACAATACCAACTTGCCCACCTTTTTCGTCAATTAATCGAACTTCTGAAACTCTAATATAATCGTTAACTCGAGTTTTGTTATTTGTCTTTTTAATAATTATCCCTCTAATGCTTCATTATTTACTAATTCTACAAACGCTTCGATTGACATAGAACCCAAGTCTTCACCGCCACGTTTGCGTACTGAAATTTCGTTGTTTTCCATTTCACGATCACCCACAACTAAAATATAAGGATAACGTTGCATGGAATGCTCGCGTATTTTAAAGCCTATCTTCTCATTACGCAAGTCCGAAATCACCCTAAGTCCTTGTTTTTTTAACTTTTTGTTAACATTCTTAACAAAATCAAGCTGTTTTTCAGAAATATTAATGATGACTGCCTGAATTGGTGCTAACCAAGGAGGGAATGCACCTTCGTAATGTTCGATCAAAATTCCAACAAATCGCTCGAGTGATCCAACAATTGCACGGTGCAACATAACTGGTGTTTGTTTTCTGTTATCTTGTGCAATATAATGCGCATCTAGGCGCTCTGGCATTGAAAAATCCACCTGCAAAGTGCCACACTGCCACTCACGATCTAGACAGTCTTTTAAAACAAATTCAATTTTCGGACCGTAGAATGCGCCTTCGCCTTCTTGAAGATCCCATTTAATACCTTTAGCATCTAAGGCTTCTGCTAATGCCGCCTCTGCCCTATCCCAAACCTCATTCGAACCAACACGATTCTCAGGGCGGGTAGAAAGCTTGATATCAACATTGTCAAAACCAAAATGCTTATACACATCAAAAGTTAAATCAATAAAATTAGAAACTTCAGTTTGAATTTGATCAGCGGTACAAAAAATATGGCCATCGTCTTGTACAAAATTACGCACACGCATAATGCCGTGCAATGTACCTGACGGCTCATTACGATGACACGAGCCAAACTCAGCCAAACGTAACGGCAGATCACGATAAGATTTTAACCCTTGGTTAAAAATTTGAATGTGCGCTGGGCAATTCATTGGCTTAACCGCGTAATCACGATTTTCACTGCTAGTAGTAAACATAGCATCGCCAAACTTATCCCAATGACCAGACTTTTCCCAAAGTGTTCTATCGATTAGCTGAGGTGTATGCACCTCTTTGTAATCATTATCTCTAAAAACTGTGCGCATGTATTGTTCAACAATTTGATATAAGGTCCAACCTTTTTCATGCCAAAACACCATGCCAGGTGCTTCTTCCTGCATGTGAAATAAATCTTGAGTTTTTCCAATTTTTCGGTGGTCACGCTTTTCAGCTTCTTCCAAGCGATGTAAATGCGCTTCAAGATCTTCTTTGGTTGCCCACGCTGTGCCATAAACACGTTGTAACATTTCATTGTCTGAATTACCACGCCAATAAGCACCAGCCAATTTCATTAATTTAAAAGCTTTAAGACGTGATGTTGATGGTACATGTGGACCGCGACATAAATCAATAAAATCACCTTGCTTATACAAAGATAAAGTTTGGTCAGCTGGGATGGATTCAATAATTTCAGCCTTGTAATGCTCGCCTTTAGCTTTAAAAAACTCAATTGCTTCATCGCGTGACATTTCACTGCGCTCAATTTTTAGGCTTTGCTTGACCAATTTTTTCATGTTTTTTTCAATCTGAGTTAAATCAGCCTCTGAAAAACCATCTTTATATGCAAAGTCATAGAAAAAACCATTGTCAATTACTGGACCGATAGTTACTTGTGCATCTGGATATAGCATCTGAGTTGCTTGCGCCAATAAATGAGCAGTAGAGTGGCGAATTACTTCAAGACCTTCTTCATCTTTAGCAGTGACAATTGAAACGCTAGCATCTGACTCAATCAAAAATGAAGCATCAACCAGTTCACCATTTACCTTTCCAGCAAGGGTCGCTTTAGCCAAACCAGAGCCAATAGATTTGGCAACTTCAAATACGCTTAGCGCTTGGTCAAAAGATTTTTCGCTGCCATCTGGCAAGGTGATAATCGGCATGATAAAAATATCAAAAAATAAAAGCATGTATTTTACCTTGATACAGCCAGATTTAACAAAAATCCGAAATTTTTATAATGAAATAACATTTAAGTAATAAAAATATCAAAAAAAAGCACTATTTATAGCCTTGTAAAGGCCGTTTTAAGCATTTTTTATTAATAAAAAGACACTTGAATAGAGTAATTTGTAAAATTTCTGAAATTTTTATAACAATTCAATCTGTTCAACCATAAGTTGCAACGAAGTATTTCCACGCCAAATGTTGATTGATAATTTATATGCAACCTTAACCTGCATCGATTCAAGTGGTTCTTGAAAAAATGCAATGGCGTCATGCACTTGACTACTACCTTCAAGTTTTAATCGACATTTAAGGTGTTTTTCTCCCACTACTTTTTGATCAACTATTTCAAAATTTCCATGAAAAATTGGCTCATCGAACCCTTGGCCCCAAGGTCCTGCATTTTTAAGAATTTCAGCGTTAACTAGTGAAATATCAAACGCCTCAAGCTCACCATCGGTTAATAGCTCTACCATTGGAATTTGATCGTTAAGATGGGCTTTAATGGCGCTAGAAAATTCACGTTTAAATGCGTAGAAATTTTCCGCTTCAATGCTTAAGCCTGCTGCCATTGCATGGCCGCCAAATTTCAAAATTAAACCAGGATTATTTCTATCAACCAAATCTAGCAAATCTTTAATATGCACGCTCGGGATTGAGCGAATAGAACCTTTTAGAAAATTACCCGATTTGGCAAATACTGCCACTGGACAATGGTAATCTTCTTTAAGCTTGCCAGCTACAATACCAACAATACCCTCGTGCCAAGATGGATCAAACAAACTTAGAGCGAACTTACCTTCTAAAACATCTTGAGCATCAACAATCGCTTGCGCCTCATCTTGAATACGGGCTTGCTCTTCTTTGCGTTTTTGATTAAACATTTCAAGCTCTGCTGCGTAGCGCCTAGCATCGTTCATATCCGAGGTTAGTAAACACTTGATGCCGCGTGAAATATCACTCAGACGCCCTGCTGCATTAAGCCTAGGACCTACAGCAAAACCTAGATCACTAGCTTGTAAGGTTTGTGCGGGACGATTGGCAATTTCAAGTAGGGCTAAAATTCCTGGTGCGCATTGTTTAGCTTGAATCCTTTTAATACCTTGATCAATCAAAATACGGTTGTTTTGATCTAACCTCACTACATCTGCCACGGTTCCTAGTGCTACAAGATCAAGCACGGTGCGTAGGTCAGGCAATGGAATATCATTGTTAGAAAAATATTTAATTTTATTCAGATGGGTTTTAAGCGCTGAAAACAAATAAAAACACACACCAACGCCAGCTAAGTTCTTACTGAGAAACTCACAACCTTTAAGGTTTGGATTAATAATAGCATCAGCCTCTGGCAAGCTATCGCTCGGAAAGTGATGATCAGTGATGATCACCTGAATTCCGTTTTCTTTAGCTAATTTAGCGCCATCAAAACTCGATATACCATTATCAACAGTGATGATTAAATCAGGCTGTTTTTCTTTAATGGCGAGCTTAACAATTTCAGGTGACAGGCCGTAACCATGCTCAAATCGATTCGGCACCAAAAAATCAATATATTTAGAGCCCATCATTCGCAGGGATTTAACTGCCACTACTGATGCAGTTGCACCATCACAGTCAAAATCACCAATGATTAGAATACGTTTTTGCTCTATTAGTGCTTTTTCAAGTAACGATAATGCTTGATCTAATTGATCAAAATTTGGTGTTAAAAGCTTGTTTAAACCCAGTGATAATTGCGCTTCGCTCACCCCTCTGGCGGCATAAATTTTTTTTAAAAAACTCGGAATATCATCTGAGTAAGAATCTAGCAATGTTGAATCTAATTGCCTAGTTAGCATCACTCACCAAGCGCACATAGGCATCGAATGATTTATCAGCACTCTTACTGCCGCCATAGAAAAATGGCACATCGATGGCAATATCAGCACTTTGCTGATCTGAACTCCAATAAGATTTCAGTTGTGTGCGATTGAAAAAATCTTGATTAATTAATAAATCGTTATCACCATAAATCAGTAGTGTTCTTAGCTCAGATTCTGTTGGCAAGCGCCAATTGACCTGCTTGCAAAGCTTAACAGAGTTAACTGCCTTGGTATAAGCCTGAGTATTACAAGCTTCAGCCCAATGGCAGTTGTGTGAATAATCACCATTTTCAACACCTGTTTTTCCATCAAACCATGTGTAGGTATTTTGGGTATTTTGCAAGCCTTTGGTATTGAGTTTTACTTCCCACACCAGTTTTGACTGATCGTCCAGTACGCAGCGATGTTCTAAAGAGGTACTGGTTAAAATTGAGCCTTGATCAGATACCTTAAACAACTGAGCATTAGACGTGCTCATTGTTAATAAACTGACAACAAATAAAAATTTAAACTTCATGGGTAATTAATTGGGTAATTCTTCTAGCACTTTCTGGTGCCATATTAAGACCATTGCGAAAATGACCTGTATTTAAATAAACATTATCAAACTGCTCATGCCTGCCAAGCATCACCTTGGCCGATTTACTCGCCGGTCTAAAGCCAGACCAGTGATGTTCAACTTCAGCCTTTGCCAATGACTCAAAACGTTGCGATGCAAATTCATGCAATGATTGGCGAGTTTGCTCATCAGTAGAGCGATCAAAACCAACATTTTGCATGGTGGATCCAACCAGTATACGCCCGTCTTTTCTAGGAATGATATAACGACCTTGGTCCAACACAATATGCTCAACAATTGATGGGTTGGCTTTAAGTACAATCATCTGTCCTTTCATTGGAAATATCTCTTCTGCCAATGATAACCATTGTGAACTCCAAGCGCCAGAACAAACAACAATAGAATCTGACAAATAATCTTGTTGATTGGTTTTAACCCCAATCGCACAATCGCCTTTAACAAGCAAACCTTCAACTTTAGTATGCTCAATAATCTTAACGCCTTTATTAATAATGTCTGCTTTAAGCGCTTTTAACAATCTAGGATTTCGAACTTGAGCAATATCGGTAAATAATACACCTTGAGGATGAGTTCGATAAGTCAGCTTGTATTTTTGCATCCAGGTTTTTGCTTCAGATGTATCAAACTCATCCATCATTAATAAGCCTGATTTTAAATACTGTGGGTCAAGCCCGGTATCTTCAAAAATTTGAGCACACAACTGCTCATAAACTGCCTGAGAAGCAATACTCAACTCATTGGTTAAATCGTCGTACTTCCAAGGATAGAGCGGAGAAATAATGCCACCACCTGCCCGTGAAGACTCATTTGCACATTGCTGCTGGTCAAGTAATGTCACCTTGGCACCTGACAAGCTGAGTGAGCGAGCTGTCATCATTCCAATTACACCGCCGCCGATTACCAAACAGTCACTCATTTTTTAACCTCTTATCATTTTTAAAATCAGCCAAAATCAATAAAACAACACCCACACTAATTGTTATATCAGCTATATTAAAAACTGGCCAGTAGAAATCCTGATAATGAAGATCGATAAAATCAATCACGAAACCGAGCGCCGCTCGGTCAATTAAATTACCCACTGCACCAGATAAGATCAAACTTAAAGCTACAAGTTTAAGCACTTGCTGTTTGCTTGTTTTCATCATCCAGACAATGATTGCCAAACTGGCAATTGATGAAACAGCTACTAAAAAATATTGCTGCCAACCGTCTTCATTGGCCAAAAAACTAAAGGCAGCGCCATAATTATGCACATGCGTTAAGCTAAAAAAATGGGTTATTTCTAATGACTCATGCGGCTTAATATAACCGTATATCAATAGCTTGGTTAGTTGATCGGCAATGATCAACAGCAGTGTTAGAAAATACCATTTAGCGTGGGTCATTCTTTATTAGGATTGTATTTAATGATAGTGATGATTGGCACCACGAATCCGATAATAATAACCACCCAAAGTAGGCTACCTAGTTCAGTGTAGCTCTCTGCTGTGGTCACCACGCTATCAGTAATTACTTCACGACTGACAACGAAAAATTGATTTAAGTATTTTGTGAATAATCCGCCAGCACTCAAAGCGATATTCATCAAACTGGCCATTAACGCAAACCAAGTACCCTTCTTTCCTTCAGGTGCGTAAATTGCCACCAACGTTAACATTAACACTTGGGCGATATAATCAAATGGAGACGCCATAGCGGTATCAACCAAGGCTACCGTACGCGCATCAAAGCCAAGCATAGTATGAATATCGTAATACATTGCAAGAATTGGCAAGGATAGTAACGTGCCGATAATGGTTAGAAAAATAAGAACTTCAGCAATGTCTCTCTTAATGATAAATTTGGCCAAGAACCACATACCTGCTAAAGCAATGCCGCCACCAATAGCCGATAATTTGGCAAAGAAAGATTCGTCAAAACCTAAAATATCAATCTCCCACCAACTCAAACCTGCGCCTACTGATGGCATAGCGCGATAGACAAAGATAATAATCATGGCCATTTTAATATGACGAATGGTATTAGCATCAAGATCATTGATCAAATCTGACAGTAAATACAACACAACCGATAAAGAAATCACAAAAACGATTTCTTGTGAATAAGGTACGTCGTTATAACCCATTAGTACAATAAACACAGCAAAGATCAAACCACCAAACAATACATGCTTGTTAATAGGCGACACTGGCACAGGATTAAGCTTAACCAAGGTAACACCTAAAATAGACAATAGCGGAATGAATAGAGCAATTTGAAAGATCACTTGACGATTATCATGAAATACATCGGCCAACTCACCGCCAATCCAGCCGGTAATAAAAATAGCAAAACCCAAAGACAGGCGTGCTAATACCTGGATAGTCACCAGTTCTTGATTGATTGCTTCTTGAGACTGATTTTTGTCAATCACTTCTGTGGTCATGGTGTCAGCTACCACGTCTTGCATCACAAAACCCACTACAGCAATAACACTAGCAAAAACATAAACTGCTTTTTTAGAAAACTCTTCAACAATGGCATGATCACCAACAACAGCTATCATCATCAGCGAACTTATAGTAATAAGCACTGCACCAATATAGACATAGGATTTTCGATTAGAGCCAAAAATATTAACACTATCGACCATTGAACCAAAGATCATCTTAGCGGTCCACGGAACACCTAACCATACTGCTAATTCTGCCAAATCAGATGCCGACATATCCAATGTATCTTTAACCCAAAAATTTTCAGCAATGGCAACAAATACACCACTACCATACGAAAAATAGATCAGCAGAAGTGGAATATAGCGCATTCGAAATGCGCGAATTGGAGTTAAGAATACATCTAACATTTGTAAAATAATAATTACAATAACAGTTAGTTATTATAGGTGCTACGTAGGTTATAATTTGTTTTTTATTAATGACATTTTGGAGATTTTATGGGTTTCATGACTGGAAAAAAAGCATTGGTTGTTGGCGTCGCCTCTAACCGTTCAATTGCTTGGGGCATTGCCGAAGCAATGGCAAAACAAGGGTGTGAAATTGCACTAACTTATCAAAATGAAAAATTAAAAAAACGCGTAGACAAATGTGCTGCAGTTTGTAATTCAAACATTGTTATCGAATGTGATGTTGCCACTGATGAAGGTATTGAGCAAGCATTCACTGAGCTTAAACAGCATTGGGATAATTTTGATATTATCGTTCATTCGGTTGCTTTTGCACCTCGAGAAGCATTGAATGGTAATTACATTGAGGCAACCACACGAAAGAACTTTACAACTGCTCATGATATTAGCTCGTATAGTTTCACCGCTCTTGCTAAAGCGGCAGGATCAATGCTAAATGATAATGGTGCGCTATTAACAGTAAGCTACTTAGGCGCAATTCGCGCAATTCCAAACTACAATATAATGGGTGTTGCTAAAGCCTCTCTAGAGGCTAATGTTCGTTATATGGCGGCTGCACTTGGTCCTGAACGTGGTATTCGTGTTAATGCGGTGTCTGCTGGCCCAATCAAAACATTAGCGGCCTCTGGTATTAAGGATTTTGGTAAATTACTAGATTATGCAGCTGATTCATCCGCACTTAAGCGTACCGTAACTACTGAAGAAGTGGGTAATGCAGCTGCCTTCTTGTGTTCAGATTTAGCTTCTGGCATTACTGGTGAAATTACTTATATTGATTCTGGATATAGTTTTTATGACAAAGGTCCAGAATAAATCTTAAAGATTTCAACCAATAAAAAAGCCTTGATTTATCAAGGCTTTTTTATTGTTATTTGTACTGACTTTTAACTTGCTTCAGAATACTCTTCATATCCTCATTCCAGCGAAAAACCGTCATCCTATCTTCGTTTGTGTTAACCAAAGGCAGTAGTGTAATTGGTGGTGTGGCAATAATCAGCGTATGCTTGCCCTCTTCCATAACCGTTATTTTCAATAGAAAAAATGGCGACAACTTAGGATATTTTTTACTCATTCGTTTCATTTCGTCATACTTGCCAAAAAAGACAATACGATATTTATCTGATTTGTAATGACGCTCATTCATGGCAAAGTCACAACGCTGAAGATAAGCCGCCTTGTAATTGTGCGCCTTAATAGTTTTATTAAGCGCCAGCCAAGTGTAAGAAAACTTGGCATTTACGCGCTCGATTAACAACTCATCATGACTGCTGGCAAAAACACTTGACGACAACATTAATGCGCATAATGCTAAAGCTTTTATTACCATACTGCCTCCTCAACCATTTCTTTCATGCTATTAATCAGCTCTTTGGCATTAATAGAAATTTGATCATTATTAAAACGCTCTATTGCATGCATATAATTTTCCAAATAAATTTTAACCTTGCCATCATCACCCTCGATGACAGTGGCACGACAAAGCAAAATAACACCCAATCCTGGATCTAATTTTAAAAACTTTTGCATATTTTTAAAATTACAGGAATGAATTACAACCTGTTTTTCATCATTGGCTGACAATTCTCCAAGTCCCTCAAATAAAGTTCTAGATGGATACACTCTAAAGTTATAAGCTGAGGCAGAATCACGCAATCTATCAATGGTTGTGCCAAGATCATGCGCACTTTCATAAACAAATACCAAGGGCTCACCTTCTACTTTCGAGATAGAAACTGTATCTATTGGTTGCTGATGAGAGCGAATATAAGCAACCAAGTCATCAGCTATTTGATCGGTAAAATTAAACTCTTTTTCAAAAGACATCATCTCAGTATCTTTAATGCCCTTCATGATAATATGCTTAATTATTTGATCTTCAGCAGCATACAAAAATCCTTTATTTGCTAGTGCTGGTGGCGATACTTCACGGTCTCTTTTTGCCATGAGAAGTTTTTACCCGTACCTTCGCCGCCTTGTAATTCTGCACCATGACATCTTTGACAATATTGCTCATAAGTGTATTTACCAGCATCCACATCACCAATAATGGTTTCATTACTATACTGAGGCGCCCTAACACCAGCACGTAAAAAACGAATTAATTTGGCCACTTGCGCTTCGGAAAGATTAAAGCCCGGCATAATTCGACCCGGACGACCATGTCGAATAGTCTTCTTTAGATAGTCATTAGAATAATTAGCAATGGTTGAACGGTACAGTGGCAAACCTAACGATCCTTGACGAGAAAAACCGTGGCATTTTTCACAATTCTCAGAATAAATCTCTTGTCCGCCTGCAAAGCTAAACAGCGGTAAAAATAATGCAATTAACAGTTTTTTTGATCTCACGAACAATCCTCTTTTTAATTTATGAGCGTATTCTAATATAACAAAGCCAAAAAAGATTGATCTACATCAAGAAAGTAAAATTCTTTATTAGTGTATTTTAATCGTCATTGGATTTTTTGTATCTTCGGTCCATTGATGAAGTGACCCATCATATACTTGAACTTGTTGATTTTTATAAATCTCATGCAAAGCAAACCAAACTGAAGAGCATTCATAAGCACTATTGCAATACAAAATAATAGCGCTATTAGGATCAATGTTTAATGCCTTAAAGCGACGCTCAATTTGCACCTTAGTAGGAAAATAAACAACACCTTTTTCAGCATGAAGCAGTTTATAAGGGGAAAACTTAGAGCCTGGAATATGGCCAAATTCATAAACATAGTTTTTTTTTCTTGATGCCAATATGCTGGCGCAAGTCACGAGTATCCACCAATATAATCTGTTTATTCGTCATGGCTGACTTAACCTCTGAGATCGTTGCCAAAATCTCACCACGCTCAACACCTGCATTAAACACCGAATTACCAGTCTGCGTTTTATTGTCAACTAATTCTTCCAAGGCAGCAACCCAAGCCGCATTACCCCCATCCAATAAAGCAACGTTATCAAACCCATGATACTTCATATGCCAGTATAAACGAGCTGCACCAGCAACATTACCAGGCTTAATACCTTGATGAGTAATCACGACAGCAGAATCATTATTAATGCCTTGTGTTGACATAAAGTTTTCAAATGAAGTTGAATCAGGGCGCATACGTGTTAGCTCAATGCCATCAATAATACGATTGATTCGGATTTTTTTAACTTAACTAATAGTGCATTAGCAATATGCCCAGCTTCAACAAAGCTATCGAGATCCTTACGAACATCAAGAATAACAACTTTATCATGATTCTGACTCAACCATTCTGAATCTACCAATGGCGATGGTAGTGTAATGGCATGAGCCATAGTTAAAGAAAGAAAAGAAACTATAGCCGTACTACAAAGCCATTTAGTCATAAAAATTTGCCTATTTTTAGCAATTATAAGCTTTGATTATATATTTTTATATCCGCTTGACTACGTAAAGTTTGTAGAATGTTAACAAAAACTTCATTTGATTCAAATCCAATCAAAATACTCTCAAGTTCTTTTTCTGGCACTTGTTCAGTTGATGTCTTAAGTGCTGATAAATCAATAACCAATGCACTTTGATTGCTCAAACTTTGAGCACTAAAGACTGAGCTACTATTCGGCTTAGTCATGGAAAAAACTTTATTAATAATACTAGTATCAGCTTGCCTTGAATCACGCTTAACCCAGCCAACCTTGGTCCATGAAAGTGAATTTTTATCCATTAATTTCTTAATAGCACTAGTTTCACCGGCCTTGGCATGCATAACAATTTGTGCAGCAATATTGTCAATAAAAGTTTTAGATAGCAAACTGGTTAAATGTGTATTAATCTCGCCCTTAACTTCGTTAAAGCTCTTTTGACGTTGTGGTAATTTATCCTTTAAATGTAATACCACATATCGATTCTTGCCAAGCTCTAAAACTTCCGAATTTTCATTTTTATTAAAAACAGCATCACTAAAGATTGATTTAATCATCTTAGCATCAAGCTTTGTATCTTGCCTGTTAAAGAAATCAGTCGTTTGTAATTTAAGTCCCATTTGTCCAGCAAGCTCTTCTAGATTTTCCTCGTAGGCCAAATTAGCCATTTGCTCAGTTAAGTTGTATAAATCTTTTTGTGCTTGTGACTGAGTATAAAGTTCAACCAACTCTGATTTAACTTGATCAAATGATTTGACCGTACCTAATTTGATCTTATTAAGCTTAATAATGTGAAAGCCAAATTCAGATTTAACCAAACCACTTAGTTCACCCTCTTTCATGGAAAAGGCACTGTCTTCAAATGCATCAACCATAACACCACGAGTAAAAAAGCCTAAATCACCTGCTGAATCTTTAGAGCCTGTGTCTTGAGAGTATTGTGCAGCTAACTTAGAAAAATCACCGTCCTTATTTAAAAGCTCCAAGACTTCATTAGCAGTCTTTTCATCTTCTATTAAGATGTGCTGAGCTTGACGTTCTTCATCGGTGGTAAAACGAGCCTGCTCATCTTCATAAAAATTAAACAAGTCATCGTCACTCACACTAATCTTTTTAGAAATTTCAGCTAAAGAAAGCTCCACAAATTCAATTTTTACTTGCTCTGGCACAAAGAAAGATTCTTTTTGATTATTGTAATAATCTTTAACACTCTGCCCATCAACTTTAACCTTAGCGGTGTAATCTTTAACATTTAACTGAATAAAAGAAAAATTACGCTGTTGGTCGTTCAGCTGCTGCAATCTTGTAAGCTGTGATGGTAATACGAAAGCAGAATCAAGCAAATTATATTTGATTTGATTTTGAGTCAGCTCTTGAGCTTTGATTGATTCATATTTAGATGGCGTGTAACCATTTAATCTCAATAATTGCTTATATTTATCAATTGAAAATCGACCTTCTTCTGCAAATAAATCATTCGCTTGAATGATTCCATTTAATTCAGTTGTTGTTGTTGCATGCGACATCTTTAACGCTAGCTGATCCAACAAACGTCTATCAACCATTTGATTAATAATAGATTGCTTTAACACTGAGTCAAACTCTATGTCGTATCTTTCAGCCAGTTTTTGTTGCAAGCGTCTTTTTTGTGGATTAAACTCAGCCAGAAACTCTTCCTTACTGATTTGGTCATCGTTGATATTGGCAACAACCACATTAGAAGCGCCGGTAAAGTATTCGCTAATACCAAATAAAGCGAAAGGAATGGTAATTAAACCAACAATTAAATAGGCTAACCAGCCTTTGGTTTTGTTTTTAATTGAACTAAGCATAAGTAAGTGGGTTGAATTGATATTTAAA
>NZ_FQTP01000046.1 GCF_900128515.1 Bathymodiolus heckerae thiotrophic gill symbiont | reverse complement strand
AATGGATTATCAAGGGTAAAACTAGTATTGAAAAGCGTCATTCATTCTGATGGTTGGCGAGGGTATAATGGTTTAGTAGATTTTGGCTATAAGAAGCATTTTAGAGTACATCATAGCAAGAATGAATTTGCTCGTGGTAATGCACATATTAACGGCATAGAATCATTTTGGGGTTATGCCAAAACAAGGCTGGTAAAATTTAAAGGAATGAATAAAAATATGTTTAATTTACACTTGAAAGAATGTGAATTTAGATTCAATAATCGCAAGCAAAATCTTTATAAGATTTTGCTTGAAATGTTCAGAAAAGAGTCGCTTAAGTTGTCATGACCCTTTTTTTATTGTAGATTAGGTGGTTGTTATTTTTACTAGACTGGCGTGGTTTTGGTTGATTTATGCAAAGGTCTCAAGATGTATTAAAAAAAGCAATTTTAATTGACGATACTAAGAATCAAGCTATTGATCTGGTGCATAAATTTGGAGAAAAAGGTTTTTTTAAATATCGAGAATTGCTAACAACTCAACTTGATATAAATTGAGTGTATTTTGCAGGCGCATTGTCAATTTTATTGATAATTAGAAAGGTTAAGGCTGTCAAATAAAAAAATTATGCCATCGCTCCATTAACGCCAATAACTTGACCAGAAATATAACTAGCCGCATCGCTTACTAAAAAAGACACCAAAGCGGCAACCTCTTCAGGGGTGCCTTCTCTTCCAGCAGGAACAACATTTTTTATATGTTCTTTGCTAAACGTATCCTTTATCATGCTACCTGAAATAATCCCTGGAGCTACCACATTAACGGTAATACCTCTTGAGGTCATTTCTATAGCTAAAGATTTAGTGGCGCCTATTATTCCAGCCTTGGTTGCGGAGTAGTTAACCTGGCCACGATTACCCATAACACCAGCAACTGAAGATAAATTTACAACCCTTCCCCACCTGGTAGCCATCATGGGAAGCATAAGCTTTTGTGTTACATTAAAAAATCCATTTAAATTTACATTTATTACTTTATGCCACTGATCTTGACGCATACCTGCAAAGATGCCGTCATCATGAACACCTGCATTATTAACTAAAATCTGAATAGCACCTTGGGCAAGAAGACCATCTAAAGCCTTATGAGTAAACTCTATATTAGTGATATCAAAACAAACAGAGCTAGCTTTTCCACCATTTTTTACTATAGTGTCAACAACTTCATTAGCCTTGTCTTTATTTGCATTACTGTGAACAATTACTTCAATATTGTTTTTTGATAATTCAAGGCAAATTGCACTACCTAGATCACCACTTCCGCCTGTAACTAAAGCCCTTTTAATTTTCATAACCAATACCTTTCTTTTAAATTTTTAATCATTAAAAACTGCAACTACTGTCGCTCGCCCAGATATCAAGCTTTTATCATCAGATAAGATTAAAAATTCATAAACCATATTCCCTTGAGAGGCGAATTTTCTTGTAGCCTCTACTACCAAAGATGTACTAATTGCACTAATATCTAAATTATTGAAAAATTTTACATCCTTTAGAGCGGCTAAATACCCTTCCTGCATCTTTTCTCCTGATTTATCAGCAATAAGCGCACCATGAATTGCCATAGCTTGTGCGCCATACTCTATTAGAGCGGATACAGGAAGAGCTCCTTTGCTTAGCAAAGGGTTGTCACTCTTTAGGTGGGTGTTTGTTATACAAACAATTGACTCATCATCCCATTTATCGATAGAATCAATTAAACACATCTTTCCAGAGTGTGGAATTAATTCGCATAATTTAAAGTTGTTAAACATTGTTCACCTTAACCAATAACCGCTTTTGATTTAAATACGGAATAAGAATTTTATTTACTTTTCTTTTAAAAAGAGACTCAACCAAAGGTAAGCCCAATCCAATGGGGTTGCCATTTCTAACAACCTCAAGAGAGTGATTAAAACACGGTGTAGCCTCCGATAATTGATCTTGAACTGTAATACTAATACTGCCTATCGTATCAACTCTCTTAGTTTTACTCAGTAATAAAGCAATAGCGACTGGATGATCAAAATGACGAAATTCATCTAAATCTTCAGGAGTGACATTATCATAAGCAACTAATAAAACATCATTACTTTCAACTAGAACCTGTGCAACCGACTCAATTAATCCAGCTGAGAAAGTGTTATCACCTGCAGACAGACTAATTGATGGTGTTTTCATATTGTCTGAAATCGATAAATATCCGGCAGGGGCATTATGCACAGAGTTGTGAAATAACGTTGGTGACACCATTTTTTCTTTTGTTGCCAAAGCCTTGCATATCTTATCAGTAATGTCCAAATCCCCTTCTGACGAGGCAAAAACTACCGAAGTATTAGAGGATTTTTTTACTGATTCAACAACCTTTAACGCCAGCCTAATAACTGTTGTAGTTCTCCTTGCCTCATTAGCTGGCAATGCAGAAGGCACCATTCTAGATAGTTCAACTGGCGACCATTCCAAATTACCCTTGAAAATTTCTTCAGATTTTTCAATATCTTCTAGTCCTGGTGCAATAACAGCAATACTGTTAATGTAAATATTTTTATCTAGCATGAGAATATTAAGCTGCAATTGCTACCACCAAACCCAAATGAATTAGACATGACATGACTCAGTGATTTTTGTATGCTTTTTGTAGTAACCTGAACGGGTAACTGATCATCAACACTACTTAAATTTACATTAGCAGGGATAATAGAATTCTCTAATGATAACATGCATATGATCGCTTCATTAATCCCGGCGGCACCAAGTGTGTGCCCTGTCATCCCTTTAGTTGAACTACACATGATTTTATTACCAAATACTGACTGAAGCCCTCTAGACTCAGAGTGGTCATTTGAAGGTGTTGCTGTACCATGTAAATTAACATAATCTATATCCGAAGCTTTAAGTCCTGCAGTAGACAATGCAGATTCCATAGCCATTCTTCCGCCATTACCTTCAGGGTGTGGCGATGAAATATGATAGGCATCACTACTCTCTCCATAGCCAGTTAAATAAACACCTTTGCACTCATTAGACTTTTCAAGCAGCATAAAGCCTGCAGCCTCACCAATATTAATACCATTTCTTTTCTTATCCCAAGGTCTACAGATATCTTCAGAAATCAATTGTAATGAATTAAAACCGTACAAAGTGGTCAGACATAGACTATCAACCCCGCCAACAATAGCAGCATCACAAAAACCAGATTCTATGGATCGGTAAGCTGATGCAAATACTTTGGCACTAGATGAACAAGCGGTAGAAATAGTCATGCTCACCCCTGATAACCCTAAAGATCGGCAAACATACCTTTGTATAGAGCTAGTATTGTCGGTGTAAAGCATATCCATGCTTGGCAGCCTTCCCGATTCACCATCTCTATTCATATAAGCACTTTCAGTTTCTGCAATACCCGAGGTGCTTGTACCAAGAAAGACACCTATTCTATTTTTTCCATATTTGACAATAGCATCTTTAACATCTTCACGAAAATTATCAGTATCTAACGCTAGTTTGGCTAACTTGTTATTTCTACAAGTGAATTTAACCAATTCATCTTCCAGCTCAACACCTTTAACTTCGTTCACCAATCCCAAAAAAGTATCAAAATTCATATCTGGAAATTTAGATCTACATAAGCCGCTATAGCCACCAAGCATGGCATTTGTTGTGTATTTTTTTCCAATACCTAGCGCATTAACTAAAGTGCTTGCTGAAATTTTAAGAGGGTGTATTGGTTTAATCATAATCTATTTGTACTAATTAAAGTGGGGGTGCTAATAAATTTGGAAATAATAAAACAAGCAAGTACACCAACTGCAACAATTTGCCCTATCGAGCTCAGTATATTTACATCCGAAAAAGATAAAATAGCAAATGTGATTATAGTTGTTATTGCACTAATTGTAACAGCATGTGCACTATTAGAAGGCGCTCCACTCTTTGTGCTTTCATAGTTAAAAAATAAACTGTAATCAAAGCCTAATCCTACAACCAGTAGTAATGATAGTAGATGAAATATATTAATACTATTTCCTAAAAAAACTTGAAAACTTAAACTAATTAAAACGCTTGAAATTACTGGAATAAAAATCCAAATTCTTCTTTTATTTGTACGAGAAAACCAGAGAACTGCAATAAAAATTAATACCAGCATAGTTATCAACCTGAACCATGTCTCCTTTAAATAAGCTTCCATAATATTACTAGCTTCAACAGTGACTGAATAATAAGTATTTTTCAATATATTGGAGTCATCAATCTCCTTATTAAGCAGGCCAACATCTTTAATGCCTGACACTCTTATTAATGAGTACCAGTTTCCATCTTGATGAAACAATATAGATTGAAGCCTACCTTTCATGAAAGACATTTCAAAATCTTTCTGAGCTAGTAATGGCATTGTTTTGGCATTTTCAACATCACTTACAAAATTATTGAAAGCGCCTTTTTTAAAGGGCAGGCCATTTACTGCAAGAGAGATATTATTTTGCAACATCTGCTCGCTGGGAAGATTCTCTAGTCGCTTTTCCTGCATCTTTTTACTAGGGAGCAAGGAGCTGACTCCGGTAAAGTCTTTAATAACGCTTTTATCGACAAGCTTTGTTAACTCTTGCTCCACTTCATGAGATTTTTTCAAAGTCATATCTAAATTTTGATTTGAAATTAAAAAAATATGACCAACCTCACCAACTCCCAGTGCACTTCTCAATTTCGAATCAACTTTTTTTGATTCTTCTGATGCGGGGTTTAATTGGGAAATATTTACATCAAAAATCCCATCTTGATAAGATAAATAACTTACTGGTAACAAAATAATCAGAAAGCTAATTAAAATTTTAGGTATTAGCGGCAATAACCTTCCGGTCAACACCTCTCTTTTATTTATTTTATACCCCTGCATCCATACTGGAACCAAGTAAACACTAACAACAAAAGCTGACAATAACCCAATAATAGAGAAGACAGCAAGTTGTGTAAAACCATCAAATCCGGTACCCAACAAAGAGGAATAGGCAAGTACAGATGTCAAGGCGCCAATTTTTAGAGGTGTAAAAATATTTTTAACTGCAGTTTTTGCAGAAATAGTGGTCGATGTATTGCTAAATATATGCAATGGATAGTCCAAGCAAACGCCCAAAGTGGTAATGCCAAATGCTAACGCGATTCCATGTATTTGACTGAAAATTAACTGCGTAAGAGTCATTGCAATCAAGATGGCTGTCGAAAGAGTGGTTGCCGCCAATATTAAAAGATAAGGCGATCTGTACACAAATACAAATACAAATAACATTACTACACTTAAAGCAATACTTACATATTGGATGGTGTCTTTAATATTGACTCTCGCTTCTGTAGCTATAACACTTGGTCCAGATAATAATAGCTTTGCATTATCTGTATTAATACTCGCAAACTCTCTTTTAATAATTGATATAGCTATATCTTTTTGAGATAAGTCAGATTTGCTATTAATTTTCACCATGAGTAGCGCTGAGTCATCAAGAAACCAAACGCCATTTTTCATCATGACAGAAACTTTGGGCTGGTTTAGAGATAAATAATCAATAAAAACCCTTTGAGGATCGGATAACAAATAATCAATAAAATCACTTGGGGCATTACTTGTAAAGGAGCTCAGGAATTGATTAAAACTACCATGTAAACTTTTAACATCAAAATTACTATCGTGCAATAAATACCGATATTTAAACAAAATATCATTCTCAAAATTATTTTGCTCTAAAGAATTAACTACAGAATCAAAGATATTGATTTTCTTTTCTAAATTTAACCTTAACTCTCGGCTTAGTCTGGATAAGCCTCTTTCATTAGACCCTGAAATTTGAACTAGGACAGTATTTGCAAAAGACCCTTTTTGAGATTGGTTAATTAATATTTTTACATTCTCATTCTGAATATTGCCTGGCATAAACTGCTCAATATTAGAAGCAACTATCAGGTTATTATGTAAGTATAGGGCTGAGATAGTAACAACTACAAAAAATAAGATATTTTTATATATTGACGTCATTTTTTTAATGAGATAAATGTTGTTCTAATACTAGATCCATTAGCTTTTAACAAGGTAATAAGACCAATATTCCCAAACTTTCCTTTAATTGAAATGCTTAGAACTTGAAGCAACTCTTGTTTCTTTATTGGCTTCAGATTAATCGTCCAATAATCATCTTTGAGAGAATAATTTATAGAATAATTATTCAGGATTTTATTTTTTTCACCCAATAGAATCCACCTTACGGCATTAATACCACTGGAAAGAGCGGGGTAGTTATCAAGTGATACACTTTTCACCCCTTTATTATCAATCAAGGAAAGCGTATCACCTATTATATGGACTTCAGATTTGCTAGGGGTTTCAATATACTTACTCATTGAGCCATTTTCACTAAAAGCTACTCTTCCTGTTACTTTAACTTCTTTAGTAAAAAGAGTTTCACTATGCGTTTCAATAAACCCCAATGTTTTAACTGAATTTTCAGAAATTAATTTAAATACATTGTCAATATCTAGGGCTGAATAAGAATTACTGGAAAAAAATATAATTAAGATAGCAAAAATTCTAGACCGACACATTATTCATCCCCCCAATAATCATAAAAATTAAACCAGTTGAAGGGGTACGCCTTTATCATCTCTTGTACATATTTTACATACAATCTAGCATCCGCCTCAACATCGACCTTTCTACTAGCCCTATCCCCATCAAAACTATCTCTTAATTTTTTAAAATGAATTTCATATTCATTGCCACCCTTGTATATTCCAAAAAAAACAATTACAGGCTTTTTTAATACATGTGCAATTGTAAACGGGAGTTTAGCTATACTTATTTCATCACCCAAAAGAGAGCAGTTAACTATTTTTTGATTATTAGTACTTCTATCTGCCAATATAGCAACAAACCTAGACTCATCTAGACTTTCCTTGATTTTTAATAATAAATTATCACCATTTGCATCAATAATATCGTTAACCATAACAGGGTTAAGGTTATATAAAATATCGGTAATCATCGAGTTATGAGATACATCCATCACAATTTTTGCTTGTCCGTATTTTAATGTTAAATGTTGCAGGATATCAAATCCACCAACATGAGACCCAAGCAGGATAAAACCTAAATTCTCTCGAGAATAGTCAGCCACAAGCTTTTCATTATAAATTTTTATATTAAATTGCTCAGTTTTACCAGTGATAAAATAAACCCTATCCAAAATAACGGAAGAAAAATAATAGATATGCTTAAGCACTTGTGGATACCCATGGTCACCAGGTAAATTCAGTCTTTTCAAGTAGTTTTTTGAGGCGCTGCGAACTATTGAAGATGTAATAAAAAAATATAAAGTAATTGGATATAGCCAAAATCGGGCAAAACCACGAGAAATATTCAAAGCGAGCCAACAAATTAAATGCAAAGCAAAAGGAGTGCTTCGCTCCTTGTTTGCCTTCCAGTTAGGTTTATTCATTTGACCTTTAAGTGGCCCAAAACTGAAACCTTGTCTCCATAGGTACACTTAAAAGAAATTAACCCAGTAGATACGTTTTGAAAGTGTATGGTAATTTTTTGATTTAACAAAATAGGTTTCATAAACTTTACTGTAGACAAATATGTCACTTGCTGCACACCATGCAGCTTAGAAAAAGCCTGTATTACATTTTCAATAATTACCGCTCCTGGGACAACAGGGTTGCCTGGAAAGTGTCCGGGAATAGATGGATGCATACTATCTACAGAAAAACTTAATGAACACATAAGAAAATACGTTTAAAAATAAAGGTGAAGGAAATTGTAATACTAATTATATGTTTATAGTGACATTTTTACTAGTAATTACTATAAAAATAAACTATCTAGAAAAAATTCACTAACCAGAATTTTTGTATTGCCTAAGGTGAAAATCGACCTTCTACCCCAAGTTCCATTTGCATTTGCAATCTGAAATGCATCTCTAGTTACACTTGATGAATTAAATAACATCTCTCCAAGAGGTCTAACTCCAATATTTAGCAACCCTTCTGTATCAACAGTCTTAGGTATGACTGACCTAGCATAAACGACAGCATTGCCATCTCCTATTAGCTCAACCTCTCTTTCCAGGCACGGCCTACCTTGCATCAGAAAAGACTCTTCATCAGAAGGTAGTACAACCTGACGTTGAGATGAAACATTAACGGAAAATAATTCAAACTTAGTTTTTAATTTTTTTGTTAATGATTGTTCGTCATATAGCCACATCTTTACATCATGCGGAATATTTTCAACTTGATCTTTCTCAGCCCAAATCAACTGCTTAAAATTAATCACTATGGATCATCTTGACTAAATCATTTAAAGGAAGCTTTCCCAGTCTATTATAAGGAAGTCGATCAACGATCTTAATCGGTCTTGGTAAGAAGACAGAGTCTATTTGTTGAGCCAGCGCCCTTACAATTTCATCTTTATTTAAAACTGAGGATACAGCTAATACAGCCAATCTTAAGCGATTCTCACCCGCCTTTTTGGGTATAAAAAATACTCCATCATCAACACCATCAATCTTTATAAGTTTGCATGTTAGCCCTGATAGAGACTCTCTTTTTCCTCCGATTTTTACCAGATCACTACCCCGTCCAATCAAATTAAAGAACTTGTTATCAATAATTTTTATTTTGTCAGATATTTCAATCAACTCATCGTAACCTATAGCCTTTAACATAAAAAATTCTTCTGACTTTTGGATGGTGTAATCATCTAATAACTTCCATTTATCTTCTTTACTTGTTTGTCTTGTTGCAATAGCACCTGACTCACTACAACCATATATTTCAAATATATCCGCATCTAAAATCTTCTCTGCACTATTGGCAACATTTTTGAACAATGGTGATGTTGCAGAAATTATAGAGTCAATATTAGTCCAGCCTTCAGTTAAACCAATGCAAGCTTTTAAATGAAGTGGTGTTGTTATCAAAATTTTTAAATCTGGTGACTCTGATATTGCCTGTTGAATATCTAAAGGATAAAAAGGGTGACCATCATGTACAGCAATACCTAATGTTAATGGATAAACAATAGATGTCTCAAACCCGAACATGTGTTGTGGCGGGACTGTGGCAATAATACATTTCCCAGATAACCCATCTGGCCAAAATCTTTGTCTCACCCTTATAGAGCTTTCATTCAACTGACCCCATGTCTTTGGATTTTTTTTCGCTTTTCCGGTAGTTCCAGATGTGAATAGAATTGCAACAGTTTGCTGAGAGTTGATATTAAAATTTTTTACCAGGTTTTTTTTGACATTTATAAGATCTACACATAAACCAGTAATATCCTCATCATTAATTAAGCGGCTATCAGGATATGATTTAGCGATTCTATCTATCTCTTTTGGAACTTTAGCGTTGGGGAATAGGCTAATTTTTTCAAGACTAACGCAGGCAGCAAAAGCAACTAAAAAATGATATCTATTCTCACAAAGGTTAATGGCATATTTATTTAAAGATAAGTTACTTCGAGCAAGGTTTACATGAACTAGAAACTCATCTCTAAATATCCTGCGCCCATGATAAATAGCAACCAAATCTCCATCCAAATCATTAAATAACTTACTCATAAGGCTACTTAAATTTACAACGCGATAGTCGCATTATAAAAGTCTTAAAACTAATTTTATCGTGCTTGAATTCTCTATTTCTATATGAAAACTCACCAAGCATAATTAATGCAATAACCGTGTAGCTGCCCACGCTTGAAATCCAAGACCAGGATTCAATAGAAAGCCAAATAGTAGTAAAAATATTCTGAACAAACATATAAATAAATCCAATCAACCAGACTATCGTAACATTTCTTGTGTATTTTTTCTTCTTATTATTAAGCGGCTTCTCATCAACACATGATGCAAAAACTGTAATAATCGGGATGCCTTTAAATACAAGAGATTTGGAGAAAATAAGAATCAAGGCCAATAAAATTAGGACAGGGATTGACTGTATCACCAGATGCTCCTTTCCAATAATAGTTATTATAAGTGCGGTAGCGATAATTACAGTTGTTAAAAAACCTTTAGCAGTCCACGACTTAATCTTTGAGGAGTAAATAAGAAACAAGCCTATTATTACTAAATAAATAATAGGCAGGTAAATCTTAGATGTTTGTACCCCTATATGGGCAATGATTGGATAAAAAGCAGCCCATATAGCAATTTTTCCCATCAACTAAACTACAGTACTAAGCTTTATTTTGTGCAACGTGTTTAGCTAACGACCGAACTGATGAAAATATCTCCTTATTGTTTGGGTCATCTGATTTAAGCTGGAAACCATATTTAGCAGATAGCGCCATAGACAACTCAAGAGAATCGATAGAATCTAGACCTAGGCCATCATAAAACAATGGCTCATCAAAATCTATATCAGACGGACTAACATCTTCAAGATTCAATGTCTCCACTATTAATTCAGTAATTTCATTTTCAATACTTTTTTCAATTGACATGCTAACCCTTTTATTGATTATAAAAACAAACTATCCGTGTATTTTTCGATTGGCTCTGGCAATAAGTCTTGAGGATGATCGCCACCAAATGTTGCCCAGCCACTCTTACCCTTAATAATTGCCGAACTAAGTATTTTTTCAGTCTTAACATTAAATATGACTATTTTTACTGAAACCTTATCTGGAATACCCGACCATTCTGTAGCTCTATCCTCCCACCCTAATATAGTTGGGAAAACTAGATACTCATACTTATTATCTTTTGCATATTGCATGGCGTCTTCAAATGATTGGTATCTAAAAGCAGACTCTACAACTCCATTATATTTTGAAAAGGCCATAGTTACTATTCTAGAAACATTTATACCTGAACCACCATAATTAATATGGCCGTAAACTCCATCCTTAGGCACCGAGACGTAAACCCTCTCAACTCCTATTATGGTATTGCTATTTTTTTTAGTACTTATAAATTGCTTGCTATCTGACATACATCCCGATAAAAAAGTAGTAACAATAATCGCTAATAAAATTTTCATAAAAAACACACCTTTGTAATGAGACTTTTGCATAATTCCCTGCAATCCCCCCATTTCTAACGCTTGCTAAAAATAGAATTTCCATTGTTTAAATAGCCTCAAGTAGCTTTCTTGGTGGAATCCCACCAATCGAACTATGAGGTCGTACGTTATTATATACCCACATCCACTGGGTTGCTAAATTTTGTGCATGTTCGATTGAGTCAAAAATATGCATGTTTAACCATTCGTTTCTTGCTGTTTGGTTAAATCTTTCAATATAAGCATTCTGTGTTGGTTTGCCTGGTTGTATGTACATTAACTCAATATTCATTGCTTGTGCCCATTCTCGTAGTGCATGAGATATGTATTCTGGTCCGTTATCACATCGAATGGCTTTGGGCTTGCCACGCCATTCAATGAGCTGCTCTAATGATTTAATCACTCTTTGCGCTGGCAAAGAGTGGTCTACTTCAATGCCTAGGCATTCTCTGTTGTAATCATCTATGACATTAAACGTTCTGATTTTTCTACCTGTGTTTAATGAATCTGACATGAAGTCAATCGACCAAGTTTGATTAATTGACAGTGGCACGCTCAAAGCCTGCGGCTTATCGCGTTTGATTAAGTATTCACCCCTCAAGGGGGTACTAAAAAGAGTGCATGATTTGTGAATCTGATTTACGTGTTGTCTTCATTTGAATCTCCTTATGTTTTTATTATAAGAAAGTTCTACTTTTACTGAGTGTTAATTTTTGGGAGGATTACACACGCATTTGCACTCATAAAATATTCCTTTAACGTGATAACAACAGACGTAAAAATACACCTCTAAAACTTAGATTTCTTATAATGAGTTGAGTGTATAGGATAGGACGGGTGGCGGCTTTAACAGTACAATCTTGAGGAGAGAATAAAGAAGGGAGTCACCCTCGAACAACAGACTTTCTTGGGGGAGAGTTAATATTGTTCAGCTTATTATTATACTTTAATATGAATATGCGTCAATACTTTAAATCAATATATTTAGTTATTCTTCTGTCAGTGTCGTTCAGTGCTGCTACCCACCACCAAACAAGGGTGATTGAAGCTGATGTCATCTCAACAGTACCTATCTACTATGGATACAATCGCTCTATGACGGATAACTATTGCAAAGAGTTTCACTTCATAACTCGCATCTGCTCATCTATTGAGGAGGCAGGAATGTCTCAGATGCTCAAAGGTTATCGTACAGAGCTAGATTATGAAGGGATTAGATTATATGTCAGTACTAAGAATAAACCTCTTGGTAAAACCTTAAAGGTTAGAGTGTATGGTCAAAACCTATATCAAGGTCAAAGAGCAACTGTTGCTAGGTAGTAGATTACCTGTAAGCACTCGAACCTTTACTAGTATGCAATAAAGTTAAAGAATTAAACCTCTGCCTAGCCCTTGTGTCTTGTACAGCTACTTCATCACTTGGAGCAACAACAAAGCTATATCCAGTAGTGCGGTAATTACTTACAGCATCTGCGTTGTATGTACTTGTTTGTACTGTCTCAGAGCCTCTGTATTGCTGCTCAGCTGCAGGATTGAATGAAAGGTATGAACTTCTAGCTTCTGCCGATAGTGTAAGGGGCTAGAGAACTTATTAGTAGTAATGTAGGCGTTGCTTGCTTAGTTAGTTTCATATTAATTCCCCTTAGTTTCTGTAGTACCTTCTGTAGACAACTCTATTGCCATCTTTAACTTCCACCAGGCGACAGTTTCCTTGGTTACGATATTCGTAAGATTTAATCAGATACTTACAGTGTTCAATACTATGACAAACCATTGTTCCACTAGAAAGCGATTGGTCGTTCTTGTGAGCTACAAGTGTTAATGTGTGAGCACTAGCCAGTAATGGCAGTAATGCAATAGACAGCAAAATAGATTTAATTACCTTTCTCATTACATTCCACCTCAGCTATTTAATAAAGATGAACAGCCTAGCTTTCGTGGGGGAGAGTTAAACTGTTCATAACTTATATTATAACATCATAATATTTTTATATGAGGTATTTGTAATCCTCCCAAAAATTAACACTCAGTAAAAGTAGAACTTTCTTATAATAAAAACATAAGGAGATTCAAATGAAGACAACACGTAAATCAGATTCACAAATCATGCACTCTTTTTAGTACCCCCT
>NZ_FQTP01000045.1 GCF_900128515.1 Bathymodiolus heckerae thiotrophic gill symbiont | reverse complement strand
CACTTTTTTTAAGTTTCGATACCCATTTCTCGTAGCATTAAATATGCTTCAAGATCATCACAACCGCCAACATGCTTTTTACCTAAAAATACTTGAGGGTAAGTTAGCTCATTGGGCGCCATGTTAAGCATGCCATCATTTGTCCATGTAATTTCATCAACTAGGCGAACCTCATATTCAACCCCTTCTTCATCAAGCATGATTTTTGCTCTATTGCAATACGAGCAATTCGGCCTGGTCCAAATAATATTTTCCATAATTAATCCTTAAAAATATGATTGACGTCATCTTCATTAAAAAATAAATGCTCGTTACAAATTTCATTATGAATCGAAATTTCACCCTGCTCTTTTAATAAATCACGTGCATCTTGCTCGCCCAAATCAAAAATAATCCTTTCAAATCTTTCACGATTTTGTGCACATTCATAACTTACCCAATCGGGTTTGAATAGCTCTAAAGTCTCCTCATGGAATAATCGATGTAGAAGAGACTCTGCATCAAGGTTATTCAACTCTTCATTGGTAGTAGTCGCTGCTAAAGCGCCTACTCTATTCCAGCCGTCAGAATTATGCCGATCTGATTCTGGCATTTTTTGCAACAACATAGCTGATAGGTTATCTTGAGTTGAGGTTATCCATAGTTTAGATTCTAACTGCTCAGACTGAGAGAAGTAATCTTCAAACGTGGCAATCAGCCCTTTTGAATTTCTAGGCACTAATGATTGAAAGCTACGATCAGTTTGTGCATTGTATAGCGTGACAACAATTTGCCCTTTGCCTAGAATTTTATCGAGCGAATCCCTCTCTTCAAAGGCGCCTTCAGCTCTAACCATGCCGAGAATTTTTAGATTATTTGTTACTTCAACTAGCAATAAATTAACAATGCCATCGCCTTGGATTTGCAAAGTAATTTTACCTTTGTGCTTCATGCCATTCGCCAGAAAAACACCCAAAGCACATAGCTCACCAAACAGTTGACGAACTTGCGGGGCATACCTTCGATTTTGAATCATATCCTGCCAAGTGTCACTTAGAGATAAGTGCTGGCCACGAATGTCTAAATCTTTAAATATAAATCTATTAATTGTATTCATAGGTATGATTTTAATTTATACCAAACGCCATAAGCAATAAAGTGATCGAAAGAAAAATTACCATAAAAACTGACAATCAATTACTAATTGATGCTCTGACTGAATCAACCAGCCTGTCAAAGCAGGTGCTTAAAATAGCGCTTGATAAAGGTTGTGTTTGGCTAAAAACTAGTAAAAAAATTAATCGCATTAGGCGCGTTAAAAAACCGTTAAAAATTGGCAATGAAGTTTTTATTTATTTCAATGAAAAAATACTCGATACTTCTCCTGCTCAACCCACCCTACTGTTAGATAAAAAAGACTATAGCATTTGGTTTAAACCTGCAGGTGTGTTTTCTCAGGGTTCAAAATGGGGTGATCATTGTACCTTGACCCGATTAGTAGAGAAATCATTAGATCGAACAACTTTTTTAGTTCACCGACTTGATCGTGCCACAAGTGGTCTGATGATTATTGCACACACTAAGCTAATGGCTAAAAAATTCTCAAAACTGTTTACTGAGCGCCATATTAAAAAAATGTACTTGGCCATTGTTGAGGGTAATTTCCCACATAAAAATATTAGTCTTAATGATGATATCGATGGCAAACATGCACTTACTCATGTTACAAAATTAAAATTCAACACAAATAAATCCTTATTAAAAGTGCATATCGAAACTGGCCGAAAGCATCAAATTAGGAAGCACTTAAGCAGTATAAATTTTCCAATTATTGGAGATAGACTCCATGGAAAGGCTGAAAAAAATCACCTTGAAGATCTACAACTTCAAGCAATTAATCTTGTTTTTAAGTGCCCTATCGAGCATAAATTAATTGATTTAGAGCTATCTAGAGATATGCAGTTAACGCTTTAACTAAGAACAGTCTCGCTCTATTTCCCCATCCCAAATAGCAGGAATAATAATTCTCAAACATTCACTCACTGAAAGCTCAGCACAAATAGAAGGTTCATCTAATTTTTGATGCTTGTGTTTTTCAAGTGCTGTTGGTGTCATTACAGAAGTATTTTTACGATCTTCACAGCTCGACAACAGTACCAGTGTTAGTATAAAAATTTCAATCATTAAATTTATTGTAACCCAATAGACTTTACTTGGGTTACAAACACCTATTCACCAGGTGTTATATTTGTAAAAAAAATTACAATCGTCGTTTATAATTAACTCTTTAAATTAATACAAAAGTACAAGGATAAATTATGGATTTTATTATGCAAAACTGGATAACTATTTTAATTATTGCCGTTGTTGTGATATGGATTGTTGGCATTTACAACAAGCTTGTTTCTTACAAAACTCAATATCAGAATGGCTTTGAGCAAATCAGTGTGCAACTTAAACGTCGCTTGGATCTTATTGGTAACTTGGTGGATGTTGCTAAAAAATATATGGAGCATGAAAAAGAAACACTAATGGCAGTAACTCAAGCCCGATCAGGACTTTTAAATGCAACTCAGGCAGCAGAAAAAAAACCAGGCGATGCAAGTGCAATGGCTACTTTAGCAACCTCGCAAGTTGCTCTTGATAGTGCAATGGGTGGTTTTAATTTAAAAATGGAAGATTATCCAGATCTAAAAGCCAGCGAAAATATGAAGCAATTATCTGAAGAAATGACAACCACAGAAAATCGTATTGCAGCAGCACGCCAAGGTTATAACGACTTAGTTCAAAAATTTAACGAGTACAAAAAATCTTTTCCAACGGTTGTTCTTGCTGGCATATTTGGATTTGGTGACGATGCTAAAAACTTAGAATTTAGCGAAAGTGTTGAACAACTAAACGAAGCGCCAAAAAATTTATTCGATTAATTAAAACTCGATATTTTAAACAACCATGGACTTTAGAGAGCATCAAGATAACGCTAAGAAAAACAGTCGAATCATTTGGATTTTGTATGTTTTATTATTACTTGTCTCCTCTTTTTTAATTGGCTGGACCTTTGTTGTTGGACTAAATTTAGCTGAGTTGTATCAGCCTGGCTACGAGCAATATAGCTTTTGGGATAAGTTTAGCTCAAGCAACATCTATATTTTCAATAGCAAAAACGGGCAATTAGAAATTTTAGCTGGTTTTTCCGCCATTGCATTTATCGTACAAGGTCTTACAACTGCTGCTGGTTTTTTTAAAAAATCCAATGGTCATAAAGTAGCTCTTGCTTTTAATGGTGAACTGGTTACTGAAGACAATGCTGATGAGTTGGGTGCAAAACAAGCGCTTAATATTGTAACAGAACAAGCGCTAGCGGCTAGCATACCAACACCAAGTTTTTATCTAATACCAGAAGAAGGTATCAATGCATTTGCCGCTGGAAAAAAGGCAGAAAATGCTATTGTTGCGATCACTCATGGTGCACTTAAAAATTTTAATCGTGCAGAATTGTCAGGCGTTATTGCTCATGAAATCGGCCATATTGTTAATCAAGATATCAAGCTAAACATTCAAATATCAGCTTTTGTTTTCGGCTTTACTGCTCTCTTCTTTTTGGCTAGATTTATCTTCTATAGTGCCATTCACAATCGTAGAATGGACGCTCGTGCAAAACTCGCTATGTTTGCTGCGGCCATTATTATTGCTATTATTGGCATGTTGACAGTATGGATGGGTAGAATTTTGCAAGCAGCAATGAGTAGGCAGCGTGAATACTTAGCAGACGCTTCGGCCGTTCAATTTACTCGCTATCCAGAAGGCTTAGTACAGGCATTTGAAGTGTTAAAAAATGGCAAAAAATCTACTAAGATGGAAAACCCATCTTCTAAAGAATATGCTCATGCTATGATGTTTGGCATTGGTGGCGAACTATTTGCCACCCATCCACCACTTGACGAACGCATAAAACGTATTCAAAATAACTCTTAACTCCTATGGCGATTGATATTAAATCTGAAGATGAAATAAACAAAATGCGTATTGCTGGCCGTTTAGCTGCAGATGTTCTAGACATGATTGCGCCTTTTGTTAAAGCCGGTATTAGCACCGATGAACTTGATAAAATTTGCCATGATTATATTATTGATGTGCAAAAAGCCATTCCTGCACCACTCAATTATCATGGTTTTCCAAAATCAATTTGCACCAGTGTAAACAACGTTGTTTGTCATGGCATCCCTTCTAACAAGTTACTCAAAAAAGGTGATATTGTTAATATTGATATTACTGTGATTAAAGATGATTACCACGGGGATACTTCCAAAATGTTTGTCATCGGCAAGGCTAGTGTTAAGTCGCAACGCATTTGTCGTATTGCACAAGAGTGTTTATACATCGGTATTAAGAAAGTTAAGCCTGGTATCAAATTAGGCGAAATTGGACTTGCAATCGGTGTACATGCTCAAGCAAATAACTATTCTATTGTGCATGATTATTGTGGCCACGGCATTGGACTGAAATTCCATAGTGAGCCTCAAGTTGTACATTATGACGATGGCAATATTGATATTAGCCCCGTTCTTGAAGAAGGTATGACCTTTACAATTGAGCCTATGGTTAATATCGGTAGTTTTGAGGTAGCTACATCACAAGTTGATGGCTGGACAGTGACCACCAAAGATCGCTCTCTTTCTGCGCAGTGGGAACACACTATTTTGGTAACTAAAGAAGGCTATGAAATCCTTACTCTTAGAGACGAAGAGGATATCTAAATTACTAGCTCCTTGTGCTAAAATAAGGTTTTTTATTGTTACCAAAATCTAAGCGTTGAAAAACCTAAGAAACTATTTCATTTCCGGCCTACTTTTTTGGATTCCATTAGGCCTTAGCATCGTTGTTATCAAGTTCTTCTTGGAGCTTGTTAATGACATTGTGCCATCTAAATATCTGCCTGAAGCCTTATTTAATTTAGAAGGCAATATTCCAGGGTCTGGCATTATTTGGGTATTGCTTATTTTGGTCGTAACTGGTCTTTTGGTTAATAATTTCATTGGCAGAAAATTAGTTAAAATATGGGAAAATCTACTAGATAAAATTCCAGGGTTTCGCGGTATTTACAAAGCTCTAAAACAGCTTTCTGATACGGTACTTAGCCCTTCTGGAAACAGTTTTAAAAAAGCACTATTGGTCGAATATCCAAGAAAAGGAATGTGGACTATAGCTTTTCAAACAGGTAATTACCAAGGTGAAATTGCAACAAAAATTGGCGAAGAAATTATTAACATTTATGTGCCAACAACACCAAATCCAACCTCTGGTTTTTTTATCATGTTGCCGAAAAAAGATACGATTGAACTAGACATGAGTGTTGACGAGGCATTCAAACTGGTTATTTCTACTGGTGTAGTAGAACCAAGCAAATAATCGAACAGATTAATAAAAAGGAAAAAATATGAGAACGAATTACTGTGGCGAATTAAACAAAGAAAACATCGATCAAACCGTTGAAATTTGCGGCTGGGTTAATCGTCGTCGTGATCATGGCGGTGTTATTTTTTTAGACATTCGTGATAAACGTGGCATTGCTCAAGTAGTAATCAACCCTGACAATGCTGATTTTACTATCGCTGAAACCATTCGTAACGAATTTGTGCTTAAGATTACCGGTCAAGTAATCGCTAGAGCTGACGGCTTAGCCAATCCAAAATTAACCTCAGGTGAGATTGAAATTGTTGCCAGTAATATTGAAATTCTCAACACTTCTAAGCCAGTTCCTTTTCAAATTGATGCAACTGACACTTCAGAAGAAGTTCGCCTTAAATATCGCTACCTAGATTTACGTAATGACGTCATGCAAAAACGCATGCGCCTGCGCTCAAAAGTAACTCATTTTATGCGTGAGTTTATGGAAACAAATGATTTTTTAGACATTGAAACACCTTTTTTAACTAAAGCCACACCTGAAGGTGCGCGTGATTATTTAATCCCATCAAGAACTCATCCTGGTGATTTTTTCGCCCTACCTCAATCTCCTCAATTATTTAAACAGTTGCTAATGATGTCAGGTTTTGAACGTTATTATCAAATCGTAAAATGTTTTAGAGATGAAGATTTACGCGCCGATCGCCAGCCAGAATTTACCCAGCTTGATGTAGAGACTTCATTTATGAATGAAGATGAAATCATGGTAATGATGGAAGAAATGATTCGTGGCTTATTCAAAAGCATTATTGATGTTAACTTGGGTGACAACTTCCCAACAATTACTTACGCTGATGCAATGCATTTGTATGGTGTTGATCGCCCTGACATGCGTATTCCAATGAAAATGGTGGATATGGATGAGCTTATGCAAGGTGTTGACTTTAAGGTATTTTCTGGTCCGGCTAATAGTGACGACTCTCGTGTCGCTGCTCTTCGCGTACCAGGTGGTGCGTCAATCAGTCGTAAACAAATTGATAAATATACAAAATACGTTAGCATCTATGGTGCCAAAGGCCTGGCTTATATCAAGCTTAATGAAGACGGTCCAGCTTCACCGATTTTAAAATTCTTGGGTGACGAGGTTACTGCAAAAATTATTGAGATGACAGGCGCAGAAACTGGCGACATCATATTCTTTGGTGCAGATAAAACTAAAATTGTTAACGAAGCACTGGGTAACTTACGCGAACAGCTAGCAAAAGATTTAGATTTATACGATAAAAAATGGGCTGCCATCTGGGTGATTGATTTCCCAATGTTTGAAGCTAATGATGACGGCTCATTAAGCGCCATTCATCATCCATTTACAGCGCCTAATGTTAATGCAAAAACATTAGAAGATACAGCAGAAACTGCCCTTTCAAGAGCTTATGATTTAGTTATTAACGGTTCAGAAGTAGGTGGCGGTTCAATTCGAATTCATCAGGTTGAAATGCAGCAAACTGTCTTAAAATTATTAGGCATTTCCGATGAAGAGGCGCAAGATAAATTTGGCTTCTTATTGGATGCGCTTGAATATGGCTGCCCTCCTCATGGTGGCATGGCATTTGGCCTAGATCGCTTAGTTATGATTATGACGGGCTGTGATTCAATTCGTGATGTTATCGCTTTCCCTAAAACGCAAACGGCTGCTTGTTTATTAACCAACGCCCCGTCTAGTGTACCCAGAAAAGTTCTTCGCGAGCTTAGCGTACAAGTGAGTCTAGCAAAACAAGACTAGTTTTGTGAGTAGTATTACTGATCAAATCAAGGCAGAACTAACCGCTAAAAATGCTGTGCTAGTGGCTCATTATTATGTCAGCGCAGAACTACAAGTATTAGCTGAAGAAAGCGGTGGTGTTGTCTCTGACTCTTTAGAAATGGCTCGTTTTGGGCAAAACTGTGCGGCAGATACTATCATTGTTGCAGGGGTAAAGTTCATGGGGGAGACGGCCAAAATCCTTTCTCCTGAAAAAACTGTTTTAGTGCTTGATGAAGGTGCCACCTGCTCTTTAGATGAAGATTGTCAGATTGATGAATTTTCAAAATTTTGCGATCAACATGCTGATCGCACTGTTGTTGTTTATGCTAATACCAGTGCTGCAGTTAAAGCTCGTGCTGATTGGGTAGTAACTTCAGGGAGTGCACTCAAAGTAGTTAAACACCTAAAGAATCAAGGTAAGAAAATTCTATGGGCACCAGACAAACATTTAGGTAATTATGTTAAAAACGAAACGGGTGCTGATATGTTACTTTGGCAAGGCTCTTGTGTTGTGCACGAGCGTTTTAAGGCAGATGCTTTAGCTAATTTAAAAATACATCACCCCGAGGCTGCTGTATTGGTTCATCCTGAATCACCACAAGCTGTGGTTGATTTAGCAGATGTTATTGGCTCAACCACTGCACTAATTAACGCAGTTCGTGACCGCCCAGAACAAACTTTTATCATTGCAACAGACAATGGAATTTTTCATAAAATGCGTGAAGTTGCGCCTAATAAAACATTAATTGAAGCACCAACCGCAGGACAGGGTGCCGATTGCGAATCTTGTGCTCATTGCGAATGGATGGCAATGAATACACTTGAAAATTGCTTAAGCACTATTACAACAGGAAAGAATGAAATTAAAATTGATGCGTCTGTTAATCAAAAAGCGCAAAATTCAATTCAAAAATTACTCGACTTTACTGCATAAAGTTATTACATAAAAGGTAAAATTTAATCCCAATATTCACCGGAGAAAAGACCCATGGCAGGACATAGTAAATGGCATAACATTCAACATCGTAAAGGCGCTCAAGATGCTAAACGTGGCAAGATTTTTACCAAGCTAATCAAAGAGATTGTCATTGCTGCAAAAGCGGGTGGCGGTATTATTGAAAATAATCCAAGCCTTAGAATGGTTATTGATAAGGCCTTAGCGGCTAACATGAAGCGTGACACGATTGAGAGTGCAGTTAAGCGCGGCTCTGGTGATTTAGATGGTGAGAACTATGATGAAGTACGCTATGAAGGCTACGGCCTTGCTGGTACTGCTGTTATGGTTGATACGCTAACCGACAACCGTAATAGAACAGTTGCCGATGTACGTCATGCCTTTACTAAACATGGTGGTAATTTAGGCACTGATGGTTCAGTTTCTTATCTATTCACCAAGCAAGGCTTTATTAGCTTTGCATCAGGGTGTGATGAAGATCAAATTATGGAGGCCGCACTTGATGCAGGCGCAGAAGATATTATTACTAATAACGACGGTTCAGTTGATGTTATCACTTCACCTGAAGAATTCTTCACCGTAAAAGACGCATTAACAGACGCTGGTTTAGAGAGTGATCATGCAAAAGTTACAATGGAGCCTTCAACTCGTGTTGAATTAAACCTTCAAGATGCTGAAAAGTTTATGAAACTGATTGAGCGTTTAGAAGATCTTGACGACACTCAAGAGGTTTATCATAATGCAGATATTTCTGAAGAGGTAATGGCACAATTATGATTCACATTCATCAAGGTATCAATGCACTGGGTGCATTTAAAACGCAAGCTTTACAAACTAAACTTAGTCAGGCGCAAGCAGGTCTTTCATTATTAGGCGCTGAGTTTATTCATTTTGCAAATTTAAAGTCAGACCTTGATGAAGATAAATCTAAACAGTTAACTCAATTATTATCTTATAACCAGCCCCTTGAAATTACCAACACTATCTCAAGCATTATTATCACCCCAAGATTAGGCACGATTTCACCTTGGTCATCAAGAGCTACTGACATTATGCATTTGTGTGACATGACACAGATTGATCGTATTGAGCGCGGTATGATTTATCATTTTGATGCAAAAATAACCAACCATAAACAAGTCCTGACTTGTGTCATGGATAAAATGACTGAATCAGAGTTAACTAATATTGACAATGCTCACACGCTATTTGATAATTTTGAGCCTAGGCCATTTTCTAGTGTTGATATCCTTAGCCAAGGTAAACAGGCGCTTGAGAAAACAAACACAGAACTTGGATTGGCTTTATCCTCTGGAGAGATTGATTACCTAGTTGAAAGCTTTATTAAACTGGAGCGCAACCCAACAGATATTGAATTAATGATGTTTGCACAAGCAAACTCTGAACATTGTCGTCATAAGATTTTTAACGCTGATTGGACGATTGATAATACTGAGCAAGCGAAAAGCTTATTTGCCATGATTCGTAACACTTACCATAAGCATCCAGAAGGCTTGCTAAGCGTTTATTCAGACAACTCTGCAGTCATGGCAGGCTATGATGGAGAACGTTTTTATGCCGACAAAGATGGTAAGTATGTAAGTTCTAATGAGCATCGCGCCATTCTAATGAAAGTTGAAACTCACAACCATCCTACCGCTATTGCACCTCATCCTGGTGCGGCAACCGGATCTGGTGGAGAAATACGCGATGAAGGTGCTACCGGTCAAGGTTCAAAACCCAAGGTTGGCTTGTGTGGTTTTAGTGTTTCTAATTTAAAAATTAATGGCGCAACCCAACCTTGGGAAGTAGAGCATGGCAAGCCTTCGCAAATTGTATCAGCGCTCGATATTATGCTTGAAGGTCCTATCGGTGCTGCTGCATTTAACAATGAATTTGGCCGCCCAAATATATTGGGCTACTTCCGTAGCTATGAACAAACAACACCAGATGGTGATGTTCGCGGCTATCACAAGCCAATTATGCTAGCAGGTGGCTTGGGGCATATTCAAGAGCAGCATATTAAAAAAGGTGAAATTCCAGTTGGCAGTAAGATTATCGTTCTAGGCGGTCCAGCTATGCTAATTGGTTTAGGTGGTGGTGCAGCCTCAAGTATTAAGAGTGGTGAGCAAAGCGAAGATTTAGATTTTGCCTCTGTTCAACGTGCCAATCCTGAAATGGAAAGACGCGCTCAAGAAGTGATTGATCGTTGTGCAAACTTAGGTAATGACAACCCGATTATTTCAATTCATGATATTGGTGCTGGTGGCTTATCTAACGGCTTGCCAGAATTAGTCAATGACTCAGGTCGTGGTGGTCGTTTTGAGCTGCGTAATATTCCAAATGATGACAATCAAATGTCACCTTTAGAGATCTGGTGTAATGAATCTCAAGAGCGCTATGTTCTTGCTATCGCACCTGCTAGTCTAGATTTATTTAGCAAACTTTGTGAGCGTGAACGTGCGCCATTTGCCGTATTAGGCGAATCAACCAAAGAGCAAGAGTTGGTGCTAAGTGATGAGTTATTTTCCGATACACCGATCGATATGCCAATGTCAGTATTATTGGGCAATCCACCTAAAACCAACATTGATGCAATTACTCAAAAAATTAAGCTAAATCCATTGGACACATCTGACATTAAATTAAATGATGCTATTAGTAGAATTTTGCAATTACCAACGGTTGCTAGCAAAAACTTCTTGATTACCATTGGTGATCGAAGTGTTACGGGCATGGTTGCACGTGATCAATTTGTGGGCCCATGGCAAGTGCCAGTGGCTGATTGCGCTATTTCAATTTCTGACTACGTCGGCTATAAAGGCGAGATTATGTCTTTGGGCGAGCGCACACCACTGGCATTATGCGATGCTAATGCTGCAGCACGCATGACCATTGGTGAATCATTAACCAATATGCTAGGTGGTTACGTTGCAGATATTCATGATATTAGCTTAAGTGCCAATTGGATGAGTGCCAGTGGCCATAAGGGTGAAGATGAAAAATTATTCGCTGCCGTAAAAGCGGTAGGTATGGATCTGTGTCCAGAATTAGGTCTAACCGTGCCAGTTGGAAAAGACTCGATGAGTATGAAAAGCTCATGGAATGAAGACGGCAAGGATAAATCTGTCACCTCGCCATTGTCATTAATCATTACTGCTTTTTCTAAAACACCAGATGTTCGATTACAGCAAACCCCATTATTAGACACTGAAGGAAAATCTGAATTACTACTTATTGATTTAGGCTTTGGTAAAAATAGAATGGGCGGCTCATGTTTGGCTCAAGTTTTCAATCAAGTTGGCGACATTTCGCCTAATCTTGATGATAGCACTGTGTTCAAATCATTCTTCACTACGATTAACCAGCTCAATAAAGATGGTCTAATTAGCGCTTACCATGATCGAAGTGATGGTGGCATTATCACGACTTTATTAGAAATGGCATTTGCCTCACATTGTGGACTAGATATTCAAACAGATGTCAGCATTGAAAATTTATTTAACGAAGAATTAGGCTGTGTCATTCAAGTTAAATCAGAAAACAAACAAGCGGTTAATGATGCATTAGCCAATGCTAGCTTGACGCAATGCACTCAAATAATTGCAACGATCAATACTTCTGACAATATTAATATTATTGAAAATAGGCAAAAAATTTATACCGCACCTCGTGCTGAATTACACTCTCTATGGTCATCTACTTCATACGAGATAGCCAAACTACGAGATAACCCTGATTGCGCTAAACAAGAATTTGATGGCGTTAGTCAACCAACAAATGGTATTAAAACAGACCTAAGTTTTGACCTTAATCGGTCAATTGTTACGCCATTTATTAAAACCAATGTCAAGCCAAAAATCGCCATCCTTAGAGAGCAAGGCGTTAACGGTCAAGTGGAAATGGGCGCTGCATTTGATAGAGCGCAGTTTGACGCAATTGACGTACACATGAGTGATATCCTTTCTGGGCGAATTTCCCTAGATGAATTTAAGGGCTTGGTAGCTTGTGGTGGATTCTCTTATGGTGATGTATTAGGCGCAGGCAGGGGCTGGGCAAATTCAATCCTTTACAATGCTCGCGCTAAAGATGAGTTTGAAGCCTTTTTTAATCGTGACGATAGTTTTAGCCTAGGTGTTTGCAATGGCTGTCAAATGCTTTCAAACCTCACGCAAATTATTCCAGGATCACAAAACTGGCCAAGTTTTAATCGCAATCTGTCAGAGCAATTTGAAGCGCGCTTTTCGAGTGTTAAAATTGGCAAGTCTAATTCTATATTCTTAAAAGATATGGCGGGGTCAACCATGCCAATTGTAATTGCACATGGCGAAGGACGAGCATCATTTAATAGTAGCGATGCAAACAACATCGTCTTACAATATGTTGATCATAGTGGCGCTGTGACTCAAGCCTATCCTCATAATCCAAATGGATCAGAACGAAGTGTGGCTGGTGTTACCAATGACTCGGGTCGAGTAACGATTATGATGCCGCATCCTGAGCGTGTTTTTAGAGCTATTCAGCTTTCACACCAACCTAAAGAATGGACTGAACGCAGCCCGTGGATGAGAATGTTTGAAAATGCTAGAACTTGGGTTGATTAAATTTAAAACAGTTTATAAGCGTGAATTTTTTGCAAGAGCAAATCTTCAAGATTTTGTCTTGAATCCAAGATTGCCATTATATAAACAGTATCATCACCCACTTTGTAGATAACCCTCCAAGGAATTACTATCACCTCTCTATAAATAGTAACTCCTTGTTTTTGTAATTCTGGTGGTGCACAACCCTTTAATGGAAAAAAATTGCTTGATTTGGCTTGTAATCTTATTTTTAAATAAACTTAATTTGCATTACTCGGAGAATCCTTTTTAATGTAATTAACTATATTTAAAAGGTCACTCTTTGCATTCCCTCTGACGCCACAGGCGGCTTACAAGATAATCTGTTATCGCCACCCATTAGATGCGAGCGCCCTGCGGTCGCATCTAACGCCACAATCACACACTCGTCGCGTGCATTGCTTTGTTAGTGTCAGGTTTAGCTTTCATATTAGATATGGCATTAATATGAACTAGAGCGCTGTCCATGACAGAAAACCCACACTCTTCTCCATCGAAAGCAAGACACAGGTCGGTTCCGGCTAAAACGATAATCTCAGCACCTTGATTTTCACACATATTTTTACCCGCCAAAAAAAATATTTCTCGCTGGCGGCGACCTATCTTTCCTGTGGTAGCCATTTGTATATATTCATCGTTTACGCAATCAAACTCGTCCCCCAGGGGCACTACAATTTCAGCAGACGAAATTCCACCAAACAATTTTGATCTCATGGAAACTCCATGGCCAAGCAAGCCAACTTTCTTCAATCCTTTATTGGCAAACTCAAATTCAAGAGCATCTATTATGTTTATTACAGGAATGGGAGATAACGCCTCAAATTCCGACACACAAAAATGACCAGCTATTGACGATATTACTACGACGTCAGCACCCGCCTTCTCTAATCTTTGCGACATTTTAAGAAATAGCCTGGCCTGAACGTCAGATGCATTTGAAGTAATATTGTTAATTAGATCACTCGCTTCGGCGTGAACGATAGTTAACTCCAATTTCTTGTTCGCAGCCTTATATGCTTTAACAAGATTGCGATAATAAAATTCCGTCGCAGCTGGACCAATTCCACCGATCATACCTATGTGCA
>NZ_FQTP01000044.1:8223-14319 GCF_900128515.1 Bathymodiolus heckerae thiotrophic gill symbiont | reverse complement strand
TCAACTAGGCTTTGGTTATGATTGGTCTAGAGAGATCGCTACTTGCAACCCGAAATATTACAAATGGGAGCAATGGCTATTTGTTAAATTATTTAAAAAAGGCTTAGTTTACAAAAAAAATGCAGTGGTTAATTGGGACCCGGTAGATCAAACTGTATTGGCTAATGAGCAAGTAATTGATGGTCGTGGATGGCGCTCTGACGCCCTAATTGAGAAAAAAGAAATTTCTCAATGGTTTATGCGAATTACTGATTATGCAGACGAACTACTTGAATCTTTAGATTCTTTGGATGGTTGGCCAGATGCGGTCAAAACCATGCAAAAAAACTGGATTGGAAAATCAGTTGGTCTTGAGATAAGCTTTAAAAGAATAGATGATGAACCTTTAAAGGTTTACACAACACGCCCAGACACACTCATGGGTGTTACTTATTTGGCCATTGCTAGTGAACATCCATTAGCTTTAGAAGCTGGCGCTAATAGCCTTGCAATTCAAGCTTTTATTGATAACTGTAAAACTATGGAGACCTCTGAAGCCGCCATGGAAACCATGGAAAAAAAGGGTATTAATTCTGAATTAACTTGCATCCACCCTATTAGTGGTCAAAAGGTGCAAATTTGGATTGCTAACTTTGTACTTATGGGTTACGGCACAGGTGCGGTAATGAGCGTTCCAGCACACGATCAGCGAGACTATGAATTCGCACAGAAATATACCATCCCTATGCTTGAGGTTATTAAGCCCGCAAAAGGCGAGCATAATATCACTCAAAGTGCTTTTACCAGCAAAGGCATACTATGTAACTCTGGCGAATTTGACGGTCTTAATTTTGATCAAGCATTTGAAGCCATTGCACAAAAACTTAGTGCCTCCAGCCTAGGTGAAAAACAAACCAATTACCGCTTGCGTGACTGGGGCATCTCCCGCCAGCGTTATTGGGGCTGCCCAATTCCAATTATCAATTGTGATTCTTGCGGATCAGTGGGTGTGCCTGAAGAAGATTTACCCGTCACTCTACCAGAGGATGTCAGTTTTGATGGTATCGGCTCGCCAATTAAAAAAATGCCAGAATTTTACGAAACCACCTGTCCGTCGTGTGGTGCAAATGCACGGCGTGAAACCGACACCTTTGATACTTTCTTTGAATCTTCGTGGTATTTTGCAAGGTATGCTTGCGCTGATAATACGCAAGCCATGCTCGATGATCGTGCAGATTATTGGCTAGAAGTGGACCAATACATTGGCGGCATTGAACACGCTATCTTGCACCTACTATATGCAAGATTCTTTAGCAAATTACTACGTGATGAAGGCTTAATTAAACATGACGAGCCATTTAAAAACTTATTAACTCAAGGCATGGTTCTGAAAGACGGTGCGAAAATGAGCAAATCCAAGGGCAATACAGTTGACCCTGCACAAATGATTGAAAAATATGGTGCCGATACGGTGCGTCTATTTATTTTGTTTGCCGCACCACCAACTCAAGACCTTGAGTGGAGTGACTCTGGCTTAGAAGGCTCTTATCGATTTGTCAATAAAGTATATCGCTTGGTAGAAAACTATCTAACAGATACAAAAACTCACAATACCTCGGAGCTGTCTACTGGTGACTTAACCAAAGAGCAAAATCAAATTCGTCAAAAGACGCACCAAACATTATCAAAAATTACGGATGATATTGAACGCAGACATTCTTTCAATACTGCCATTGCCGCTTTGATGGAGCTAACCAATACACTGGGTAAATTCAAACAAACTGACGAGCAATCAATGGCTGTACGCCTTGAGACAATCGACATCATTCTACGCACATTAAGTCCAATTACACCGCATTTATGTCATTACCTATGGCAACAAATAGGGCGTCAAGAAGCAATTATTAACATAGCCTGGCCCAAGGTTGACAAAAAAGCATTAGAGCAAGATGAGGTGCAAATTATTGTTCAAGTGAATGGTAAATTACGAGCCAAAATAATGCTGACTGCTAATACTGAAAAATCAGTTGTCGAAGCTCAAGCGTTAGCGGATGAAAATGTTGCCAAGTTTACTGATGGAAAAATCATTGTTAAAGTGATTGTTGTACCTAACAAGCTTGTTAATATCGTTGTTAAGTAAACAGTCACACTAAAACATTGTAAGACCTAATCCAATCGCTGCACAAACAGCGATAACCGTCATTATTCCAACTTTAAATCGGAACAGCGCAATAAAAGCTAGTAGTCCAATTAGCGCTGCCACTATATCAAACTCATTGCCGCCACTAGGCCACAAAGTATTTTGTGCAAAGAATACTGCTAGATTGATAATCACACCAACAACTGCTGCAGTCACAGCAGAAAGAGGTGCGCTGAACTTAAGGTCTCCACGCGTTGCCTCCACACCTGGACCACCAATAAAAATAAACAAAAAAGAGGGAAGAAAGGTAAAGAATGTTGCCACTGCTGCACCGGAAAATCCTGCCAAAAACTGAGCCTCTGGACCAAAAATCTCTTTTGTCCAAGCACCCACAAAACCAACAAAAGCCACAATCATAATTAATGGACCTGGCGTTGTCTCACCAAGAGCCAACCCATCCATCATTTGCGTGCTGGTTAACCATTGATATTGATCAACACCGCCCTGATAAATATACGGCAGAACTGCATATGCACCTCCAAAGGTAACCATAGCTGCTTTGGTAAAAAATTCGGCCATGTTATTTAAAACTGGATCGGTTAATAAGACAAACATTGCCACACCCAAGCCGAGACCAATAGCTGAAAAAGACAATAAACGTGACCATTTAAACTTTGCATGTTCTGGTGTTGGCGTATCATCATCTATCAAAGCGGGGCCATAACCTGATTTAGAGTCACCATTATGATCATTCACGGTAAAGGTTTCTGGTGACATCATCGCTCCCAAAAAACCAATTACTGCAGCAATTAAAACAATATAAGGAAAAGCGATTTCAAACTGATAAATAGCAATGAATGCTAATACTGACAAACCTTTTAATACCGTATTTGATAAGGCTTTTGAGCCAATGCGATAAGCAGCAAAAAGAATAATTGCTGTTACTGCCGGCTTAATTCCGTACAAAATTCCGGCAACAGCATCAACTTCACCATAACTTAAGTAAACCCAAGTCAATCCACTCAGAATAAATAATGATGGCAATACAAACAATACACCGGCAACAATACCGCCACGTACACCAAACATCAACCAGCCAATATACGTCGCTAATTGCTGTGCCTCAGGGCCGGGTAACACCATGGTGTAGTTAAGTGCGTGTAAAAAACGATGTTCGGAAATCCAACGTCGTCTTTCTACCAACTCTTGATGCATCATAGCAATTTGACCTGCTGGACCACCAAAACTAATAAACCCTAGCTTCAACCAATAGATAAAAAATTGATAAAAACTAGGATGTTCAGGTGTATTGTTGTTCATTATTCATTCCATAAAATAAAAAAACCTTGGTAATCAATCCAATCACCAAGGCTGTTTAATAGAAAGTATGGCGTTATTTATTGGCGACCAATCCATTGATAATAGGATACAAAATAATTTCCATTGCTAGGCTCATTTTGTTACCTGGCACCACTATTGTGTTTCTTCTAGAGATAAACGATCCTTCAATCATATTTTTAACAGCAGTAAAATCAACAGGTGTTTTCTCTAAATCTTTAAATCGAATAACGACAAGCGACTCATCTGGTGTTGGAATATCTCGACAAATAAAAGGATTAGAAGTGTCAACTGTTGCAATGCGCTGAAAGTTAATGTCTGTTTCTGAGAACTGAGGGGTAATGTAATTAATGTAATCAGGCATTCTACGTAGGATTGTATCAACTGTGTCTTCTGCTGAATAGCCACGCTCTGCATTATCACGACTAATTTTTTGAATCCACTCAAGGTTGATACTTGGAACAACACCAACTTTTAAATCGCCATATTTCGCCATATTTACACCGTCAGCAACAACCGCACCATGCAAACCTTCATAGAACAACAAGTCTGTACCAGCACCTACCTCTTCCCAAGGTGTAAACTCACCTGGGTTTAAATTAGAGTCTAATCTTGCATTATGCTCAACCGCTTCTTCATCTGAGTGAATATAGTAACGGCGATTACATGTGCCAGTTGTGCCATAGTCTTTGAAAGTGTCTTCAATTTTATTAAATTCATTTGCATCTGGACCAAAGTGAGAAAAATGATTGTTTCCTTTTTCTTCTTCTGTTTGCACCATTTTCTTCATTGCGGCACGGTCATATTTATGAAAACTATCACCCTCAACAATTAATGCTGTGATTTCTTCTTTTTCAAAAATACTTTCAAATGCACGCTTTACAAAAGTGGTTCCAGCACCAGATGATCCAGTTACTACGACGACAGGATGTTGTTTTGACATGTGTTTCTCCTTATGTGTTTGTTTATATTAAAAATCTAAGTTATCAACTGATAATGCATTATCTTCGATAAATTTTCGTCGAGGTTCAACCTCATCACCCATTAGGGTTGAGAACACTTCATCGGCAGCAATTGCATCTTCAATTTTAACTTTAAGTAGGGTTCTTTGTTCAGGATCCATAGTGGTCTCCCAAAGCTGCTCAGGGTTCATTTCACCCAAGCCCTTGTAACGCTGAAAACTTTGACCTTTTTTGGCGTCATCAATTATGAATTTAACAACTTCGCTAAAGTTATTAATTTTTACTTGTTTGCTTTTCTTTTCTATAAAGGATTGGTCGTCAATCGCACTTTCAATTTTATTTGAAAATTCTTTAATGGTTTGATAATCAACTGAATCAAAGAACGCTTGACTCAATATAGTTTGATCTGTATCAACACCGTATACGCACAAGGTGTGCTGCACCTCGTTATTGTTATAAACAACTGTGTGTTTTTGTGCCGGTGTTAAATCTTGATTAAGCTTTTTAGTCACCAACTCACACCAAGATTGCATAATTTTGGTGTTAGACAAATCTTCAACAGCCGGACTACTTGCAATCGCTTTTAATAAGGCTGGATTGTAGTGCTTTGATAATTTTGAAATAACCGTATTAATTTTATAATATTCTTTAACCGCCGACTCAAGCGCAACACCTGAAATAGGAGGTACATCAGCACTAAAAAATAGGTTGGCATCTGTTACTGCTTCTTGCAACAAGTAATCATTTAGTTCTTGATCATCTTTTAAATAACGCTCTTGCTTGCCTTTTTTAATCTTGTAAAGAGGTGGCTGAGCGATATATAAATAACCGTTTTCAATTAGCTCTGGCAAATAACGATAAAAGAAAGTTAGCAATAATGTACGAATATGAGCACCATCAACATCCGCATCCGTCATAATCACAATTTTATGATATCTTAATTTACTTAAATCGTATTCTTCTTTACCAATACCACAACCTAATGCGGTAATTAAAGTGCCTACTTCAGCAGAGCCGAGCATTTTTTCAAATCGTGCTTTTTCAACATTTAGAATCTTACCTTTTAGCGGCAAGATTGCTTGAGTACGTCGATCACGACCTTGCTTGGCAGAACCACCTGCTGAATCACCCTCCACGAGGAATATTTCACTTTCAGCTGGATCTTTAGTTTGACAATCACTTAATTTACCCGGTAATCCGGCGATATCTAATACACCTTTACGACGAGTCATCTCTCTTGCTTTTCTAGCTGCATTACGAGCTCTGGATGCATCTAAAATCTTACCGACAATAATTTTAGCTTCGGTTGGATTTTCTAATAAATATTCACCTAATTTTTCATTTAAGGCTGATTCAACGGGTGCACGCACTTCACTTGAAACAAGCTTATCTTTAGTTTGTGAAGAAAATTTTGGATCAGGTACCTTAACTGAAATAATTGCTGTTAAGCCTTCACGAGTATCATCACCAGTAATAGATGCCTTTTCTTTTTTAGCCATACCAGAATTATCGATATAGTTATTTAAGGTTCGAGTTAGTGCGCCTCTAAAACCAGCTAAGTGAGAACCACCATCACGCTGAGGAATATTATTGGTAAAACAATAAATACTCTCTTGATAAGCATCAGACCATTGCAAAGCAACTTCAATAACAATATCATCACGTTCAACCATAATG
>NZ_FQTP01000044.1:0-7818 GCF_900128515.1 Bathymodiolus heckerae thiotrophic gill symbiont | reverse complement strand
ACACCGATACTATAACGCTGATGATGAATCTCACCACTACGATGAACGGTTAATTCAACCCATTCACTCAATGCATTGACAACTGAAACACCAACACCGTGCAAACCACCTGAAACTTTATATGAATTATCATCAAATTTACCACCTGCATGGAGTATTGTCATAATAACTTCTGCAGCGGACACACCCTCTTCCGGATGAATATCAACAGGAATACCACGACCATCGTCAGTAACAGATACTGATTGGTCTTCATGAATAGTGATGTTGATTTTAGAACAGTGGCCAGCTAATGCTTCGTCAATCGCATTATCAACAACCTCAAATACCATGTGATGTAAACCAGAACCATCATCAGTGTCACCAATGTACATTCCTGGGCGTTTTCGAACAGCATCTAAACCTTTTAAAACTTTAATATTGGATGCTTGATATTCTTGCGATTCTTGCGATTGATCTTCAGACATAAGTGCTTGAAAAAATAAAATTATTATACCACGGGCAATCGAAACACGTATTGCCATACAATATTTTTTACCAGTTAATTTAATTTGATAATTTGTTGTTTTTAAAGGGATGTAAGCCTATTTATCAGAAATAAACTACAATAATTATTGTTGAGTAATAATCCCTTGATCAATCTTAAAAATACGCGTATTTTCAGGATCTATTTTTAATGAATTTGAACCAATATCCGTCATAAATATTTGAATGTTTAATCGCTTTAAAAAATACAAAATTGTTTGAATTTTTGTCGCATCCAACTCTGAAGAAATATCATCAATTAATACAATAGGATGAATATTACTTTTCACCATCATTGATACTTGGGTTAACCAAAAAACAATAGACAAAGTCTTTTGTTCACCTCTTGAAAGAAAACACTCCTCTCGATCATTTAAATAAAATTTAAGATTAGCCTTATGTGGACCGTAATTCAAGTATTTTGATTTAAATAAAAAACTTTTACTTTTTAATAAATACTGATAAATACTATCAACATCAAATGCATTAACTTCTTTTGGCCAGCCAGATTTAAACTCATAATCAAATGACTCTACTGATTTAAATAAATCAGATAAACCTTTAATTAATTTTGTTGAATTTGTTTGTTTTAACTGGTCTAGATAATTTTTCCTTGCTTGATTAATTAATTTTGATAGTTTAGAAATTTCTAAAAACCAATAATTTAACTCTTGATCTTTTTGTTGAGATAATAAAATATTAATATTTTTTAATGCTTTATTGTATTTTTTAAAATCAGTTAAAAAATTAGGTTCCACGTGAAACACACCCCAATCTAAATAAGATCTTTTATTTTTTGGAGTTCCGTTAACAATAAAACCTTTATCCGATGTAATAATTTGAATAGGTAAAACCTTAGATAACTCACTACTATTTTTTAATCGAATTTGATTAATACTAATATTAGTTTTTTGTTTGGATTTTTCTAACTTAATACGGCAATTATCAACTTGAGCATCTAATTGAAATTTTTGCTGATCTAGTTTAATTAACTCTTTTAAAGATTTTGTTTTAAAAGAACGGTTATGTCCAAGATAATAAATAGCCTCAATTAAATTAGTTTTTCCATGGGCGTTATTAGCAATAAACAGGTTTAAATGTTTACTCGGCTCAATAAATTGCTGATTTAAATTGCGAAACTGCGTGATTGCCAGTTTACGAATAACTGCCATGGTATTTAATTAAAGAATAGTTAAATACGCATCGGCATAACAACGTATTGATAAGTTTCATCATCTGGACTACTAAGCATACAAGACTGATTTTCACCACCAGGAACCACCATGTTAATTTCATCGGTATCTAGTTTTTCTAAAATAGAAATTAGATAATGAATATTAAATGCAATTTCAATTTCTTTATCAAAATTTTTAATACTAATTTGGGTTTTAGCTTGCCCTCTTTCAGAGTGCGAAAAAATATTTAATTGTGAATTTTTAAATACTAACTTAACACCTTTAGTACGCTCTTCAACAAAAATAGAGGCTTGTTGTAATGAATTTAAAAACTCCAATCTATCAATAACAATTGTATTTTCAAAATCAGTTGGTAAGACTTGCGCATAATTAGGAAAATTACCGTCAATTAATCGACTAATGATAGTTGTATTGTCACTAATTAGATAAAAATAGTTTTTTGATAAATGAACATCAACTTCAGTATGATCACTTTTGCTTAATATTTTTGTTAATTCCATTACCGCTTTTCTTGGTAGAATAACTGTCTTTTTGTCAGATAAATTGTTTGATTGTTTGATTTCACCAATAGATAAACGATGGCCATCTGTTGCAACAACAGTAATACTGTCTTTATCTACTTCAAAATATAAACCATTTAAATATGCTCTGATATCTTGATTACCCATTGAAAAACTTGTGTTTTCAATTAATTCTTTTAATTGTTGACGATTAACTTTAATAATATCACTGTTCTCGATTTTTGGTAATGATGGAAAATCTTGATGATTAAAAGTATTTAATTCGAATGAATTTTTATTGGTCTTAATATAGATTTTTGATTCTTCAATAATGAATTCAATGATAGTTGTATCTGGTAATTTTCTAATAATATCAATAAGATCTTTTGCATAAATTGTAAAAGAAATTTCTTCTTGAGTTTGTATAGGATGAGAAGCACGTATCTCAATTTCCATATCTGTTGTTGTTAATGTTAGTTGGTTATTTTTTAATTGAATTAGAACATGTGACAGTATAGGTAAGGTTTGTTTTTTTTCAACAACACCAATAACAGTTTGTAAAGGCTCAAGTAATTCTTTAACAGTGAGTTGGGTGTTCATTCAAAAATCCTTTTATTAAATATTGTTGTTATTATTAGTGGTGCTTTTTTTGGTGAATAAATGTTTTTTTTCTTTAAAAATTAACTATTTAAGTTGTTGATATCTTGTTAGTATTTTATGTAATAAATTGTGTACATGGTTATAAAATTCATTTTTTACTCAAGTTGTTATTGTTATCCACTGGTGGGTGTAAAACCTAGTTGTGGAAATGTTTATAAGTTGGCTAATTTCAGTTTAATTATGTCGTAGTCGTTCTTTATATCTGCGCTTTCTAGTAGTTTTTCCTTTATCTTTTTAATGGCGTGGATAACTGTGGAATGATCTCTATTTCCGAATTGTTTTCCAATTTTGTTAAGAGATAAAGAGCTTAATTCATGACAAATGTAGATAGCCATTTGTCGGGCCAATACAGTGTGTTGTTTGCGAGATTTTGAAGTCAAGTCTGAAATGGTTAGGGCGTAGTGTTTTGATACTTCTTTTTGAATGTCGTTAACATCAATATTTTTAATTTGAGGTTTTATTAAATCACCTAATGCAGCTTCAACCACTTCTTTAGAAATTAAGGATTGATCCATTTTAGAAAAGTCTACAAAGGCTTTTAGTTTTAATAAGGCACCCTCTAAATCTCTGACATTTGAGGTAATGTGTCCAGCGATAAACAAGGCCACATCCTCAGTTAGGCCAATGTTGATTTTTTCATTTTGTGATTTTTTTAACAAAATTGCTGCACGCATCTCAAGTTCTGGTGGCGTTAAATGTAGGTTTAAACCCTGAGAAAACCTTGTTTTAAGTCGATCTTCTAATGATCTAATCTTATTTGGTGGCTGGTCACAAGTAAAGATAATTTGTTTCTTGCCATTAAATAGAAAGTTAAATATATGGAAAAACTCTTCTTGGGATTTTTCCTTGCCCGCAATTAAATGGATATCATCAACCAACAACAAATCGGCAGATTGGTAAAATATTTTGATCTCTTCAATGGTGTTGTGTCTAAGGCTTGATGTGATATTTCTAACAAAATCCATTAATGGTACATACAGCACTTTTAAACCAGGATTTTGAGCTTTGGCCAAATGTCCTGCAGCCTGCATTAAGTGTGTTTTTCCTAGGCCTGATCCGCCATAAATAATAAACGGGTTGTAAGGCGAGCCTTTAATGTTTTCTGCAATTTGTCTAGTGGCGCCATACGCCATTTGATTGGCGTTACCAAGTACCAGATTATCAAAAGTATAATCTTCATATAAGGGGGTTGAATGTTGTCTTGCAGTTGACAACTTTTGATTGACTTTGGGTGCAACGCTAATAAATATTTTTAGTTGTTTATTGTGCTGGTGAACAGCACTTTTAATTTGTGCTTTTAAATTTTTGTTAATGTAGTCTTTAACTTGAGTATTTGGCGCCAATAAAGATAGAATGTCTTTATCTTCAAGTGCTTTTAATGGCTGCACCCAAACACTGTATTGAGCCAATGGGATGGTGTCTTTGAGTGTGTTTAAGCATTGAGCCCAAGTTTGCGACATAACTGTTATTTAAATTTAAGTAATGATATACTTAAGCATTATATTGTTTTGAGAGAGAAGTGGATGAATGGTTTAGAAAAGTATTTTGAAAAATTACTATGGAGCTCTAGACTAATGGTTTTAGCAGCGGTTGTTTCCTCGCTATTACTCTCCTTAATGTTATTTGTTATTACCGCAGTTGATGTTGCTGGTTTAATTGCCCATGCGGGTGATTATATTGGTGCATCTGCCGAAGCTAAAAGAGTCTTGAAAATTGAGTTAGTCGCCCATACGGTTGGCGCAATTGATGGATTTTTACTAGCCACAATTTTATTGATATTTGCCCTGGGTTTATACGAACTATTTATTAGTGAAATTGATGCTGCCAAAGACAGTGGGCAGTCTTCAAAGGTTTTGGTGATCAATTCTTTAGACGACTTAAAGTCAAAGTTAGCCAAAGTTATCTTGATGATTTTAGTGGTTACTTTTTTTGAGGTGTCTCTATCTATGACCTTTACTGGTGCCTTGGATTTAGTTTACTTTGCTTTGGGCATTTTAATGGTTTCACTAGCCTTGTATTTTGGCTCTAAGTCATCACACTAAAGCTTTTTAGTCATTGATTTTTATTGTTAAATAGCGTAACATTCAATCCTTTTTATTTAGAGAGTTATTATGCGTCAAGTTATTGTTGCAGGCAACTGGAAGATGAACGCTTCAAAAGAGACGGTCAATACATTGGTAATGGGCATTCTGCAGTATTAAGCATGCCAACTGGTAGTATTACAGAAACAGAGGTTCAGATTCCTCTGGTAAACACTACCCCTACTACCCATTTGGGTTATGGTGCGAAATATTTAGCCACCATTCCATTGAAAGATAAAAACTCAGAGGGCTGGCGTTATGGTGACAAGCATGAGTTGACTGCCTGGGGAGCCAACTTTGGTTTCATCATTCAGATTACGTACCGAGCATCAAGATGCAATTCATGGTATTGATTCTAATATATACGCCCCAGGTTCGGATGCACAAACTGCTAATTATGGTGGCAAGATTACTGAAGCCAGTGTGGGTGTGAACTACATGTATGCGCCAGCCAAGAATATTAGTATTGAGTATATTACACCACTTTCTCAAGATAGAAATGGCTATCAAGCTAACAAAGAAAGTGTAATTGCAATCAGTTGGAGAAATGCATTTTTCTAGGGCGGTAATTTGGTCAAACTTAAAAACCTTAATTATTAAGGTTTTCTTTAATAAACAAAACAGTAGTAAGAAATGGCAGTAGATAGAATGCTAATCGCCAGCAACCTTGGTCGGACACCTCAATGTTTAGTGTTTTTTCTAAAAACTTCCAAGAAATTCGAGTCGGCTTGCTATTGCCATAGCGTATTGCATTTTCTACTAAGTTAAACAGCACTCTATGCAGAGCAGATAAGTGAGTATTAGTAGTTAGACTTAAGTCGCCTGACAGTTTAATTAGCTGGCCTTTTTTGTTAACAATATCAGACAATAACTTATGAATATTAACACCCTCAACAGCGTTATTTTCTAAGTCTTGAGTCAGCTGCATATATTCTTGAATGATGAGCTCCATATTAGCAATAGAATCTTTAAGCTCATTTCTAAGCTCGTTATCAACATTGTCAGGCAGCATTTCTAGTGCCATTCTCATTCGGGTTAAAGGTGTGCGTAAATCATGAGAAATACCACCCAAAATCACCGTACGGTTTTCCAATAAATTTTGCACATCGACAGACATCTTGTTAAACGCTTTGGCAGTTTCCGCCAATTCTTTTGGTCCCGTTTCTAATAGTGGTTTTGGTACGCCACCACTACCAATAATTTTTGCAGCTTTGGATAACGCCTGCACGGGTTTGGTAATTTTTCGCATAAGCACCAGGCTGCTTAAAATGGCCATAACTGCTAATATTGAAACCAGATAAAGTGCCACATAAGGTAATACAGCACCAGTTCTTTGTTGATCAAAACCAATCCTAATTAATTTCCCACTAACATTGATATCAACCCAGTGGCGATCAGAATTGCCAACTTCGGGCGCAATATTAACACTTGATCCTAGGCTTGTAGAGAGTACGCCCTCCATAAAATTAAAGTGCGGTTTTAAATGTATGTGTTTAGCTAGCTGCTCATTGCCGGTGCCCCAGTAAAGTTGATGGTTTGTTGATAATTCATTAATAAAGTCTTGCTTGGTTTCAGGCGGTAGTTCAACAAGCACTATTCAAGCCGTGTCTCCAACAGATAGAATAAATTTTAGAGACGCAATGCAAACCAGTCTTGAGGGAATGACAACAGAAGAAAGGCAGGTATTTAGAGATAATATGAGATCTGAGCACGGAGCAGGAGCAGGCCAAGGTGATCAACATAGGTATGGCGGTAGTTTACAAGGCGAAGGCCAGGGTAATAGACACATGTATGGTGGCAAATCACAAGGTTCTGGCAATGGTTACGGCCGCGGATACGGAAGACGATAGGCGGGTTTTATGAATAAGCTAATAACAACAGGGTTGGTCTTATTATCAACCACATCACTGGCCTTTACTGATGCGGCAGAAGTGTTAAGTACAGAAAAAGTTTTTAAAACAGCTGTTTATCAAACGCCTCATGAAGAGTGTTGGAATGAAGAAGTTCCGGCTTATTCACAAGAATCCAATAATTCATATACTAATGAAATTTTTGGTGAAATATTGGGTGGTGTTATTGGTAATCAACTAGGTGGTGGCAGTGGAAATAAAGCCATGACGGTGGCTGGAACATTGTTAGGTGCTTCAATTGCTCATGATGATGATCGTTCAAGTGGTAGCAGGGTCGTGAGTTATAGACAAGTAAAGCACCGTGAGACTAAGTACAAGCAAGAGCGCAAGGAAAAAGCGTAGATTACTACTTAGTGACGGCTGAGTATAACAACCGTGAATTTACCTTTAAGTCAAATACATTGCCTGGATCTACAGTTAAAGTAACTGTAACGCCCGATTATTAAAAATCAATAGGAGAATAGTGTGAAACGTTATCACCCTTTTTTAGTAACACTTCATTGGATATTGGCCATTACTATTTCGGCCTGGCTTTTAATGGGCAGCAACATTTTAAGCGAAATGTCAAATAGCGATCCGGCAAAAATTGGTTCACTCAAGGTTCACATGAGCATTGGTATCGGCATATTAGTGCTGATGGTGACACGTTTAATTGTTCGTTTGCGTAGTGTTAAATTAGAGCCAATTAATGCCAATACAGTAAAGATGAATAAGGCTAGTACTGTCGGGCATTATGTTTTGTATGTTGCTGTAATTTTAATGGCAGTTAGTGGCTTGGTAACGGCACAAATTGCAGGGTTGGGTGATATCGTATTTTTTGGATCAGGCGCAGCTTTGCCAGAAATTTTTGACGGCATTGCGCCATTTATAGCGCACCAGGCATCAGCACTGTCTTAATGTTATTGATTGTAGGGCGCGTTGTAGCAGCACTCTATCACCAGTTCTT
>NZ_FQTP01000043.1 GCF_900128515.1 Bathymodiolus heckerae thiotrophic gill symbiont | reverse complement strand
ACACTAAAAATTCGCTCCATTGAAGTAAAGTGGAAATCTTCATTTTCTCCAGGATCAACATGGATACGACGAATAATAAGTGTACCTACTAGCGTTACCAGTAAGCCAAACCCAATAGCCAGTAAGTAGCTAGTTCCCAGATCAAAATGCAAGCCAACATGCTTAAGACCTTTAAAAAAGGTTACTAATGAAATAACAAAACCCACCAAAAACATATAATAAGGCACGTATTTCTTAGCGTTATCGAACGGATTCTTAGTGTCAATAATAAGATTTTGCAAGCTTCTAAATAACATAAATGCTAACGTTCCTGCCAATAGCGGAGAGATAATCCAACTCATGGCAATGGTACCTACTTTATTCCAAGCAACTGCATCAACACCAACGCCTACTGCACCAAAACCAACAATGGCACCTACAATAGAGTGCGTTGTTGATACCGGCCAGCCGAAGCTAGAGGCAATCATTAGCCATGTTCCAGCTGCTAATAGCGATGCCAGCATACCGTAAACTAATAAATGCGGGCTATCAGTGAATACAGAGGCATCTAAAATACCTTTACGAATGGTGGCAGTTACTTCACCACCAGCCAAAATAGCGCCAGCAAATTCAAAAATAACTGCAATAATAATCGCTTGCTTGATGGTGATTGCGCCTGAACCTACCGAGGTTCCCATGGCGTTTGCCACATCATTTGCACCCACGCCCCAAGCCATAAACAAACCAAATACAACTGCTAAAATTAATAAAGTGTCGCCGTAATTTGCAATAATTTCCATGCTAGTCTCCTAATTAGTTATTTAGCGAGTAATACTTCAAGGCGTGAGCCTACTTTTTGTGCAGCGTCGGCTAGTTCGCCTAGCCACTCTACAGCACGATAATAAAACATCACATCGACAGGAGGAAGGCCAGCTTCTAGCGGGAATAATTTTGTACGAATAACATGCTGGATCTTATCTGACTTACTTTCTAAATCATTAATATCGCTAATAATTGAACTAACTACTTTGCGTTCACGATTACCGAAAGCTGTTTCTAATACTTCATCTAACTCGTTAACTGCTTTAAGAGCAGTTGCTGAGGTTTTAATACACACATCAGTAAGCTCAATCATGTCGTCCGAAATTTCATCTGGCATAGTCATCTTGCGGTTAATCATTAAACCTGAAACGTCTTTAGCCAAATTGGCAATAGAGTCTTGAATTAACAATAAATCCAATAGATCTCGACGAGAGAACGGCATCATAAAAGTTGATGGCAAGCTTAAGCGTAGCTTCTTTTTAAGAACATCGGCCTCACCTTCTTTGTCACCAATCAGCGATTTGATGGTTTCTGCCTCATCCCAATTCTGGGCATGAATAGCGACCATAAAACCTTTTAGCTCAGAAATACAAGAATGCACACTAGTCATGTGCTGTTGTAATGGGCTAATTGGCGATTTTCCAAATAAACCGTCAATGATACTTTTTGCCATATCGTTACCTATGTTCTTTTTGTTATCTAATTAATTGCGAATTATCTACAAAGATTTGCACATGTCAAGACTATTTTTTAATATTTTTTTTGGCCACTTTAACATCCACATCTTCGTCAAATAATATGCGTTGACCCTCGCCTTCTAAATCCTCAAACTGGCCATTCTTAACGCCTACCATTAAAAGGATTACTAATACAACGCCAACAAAAATCATGCTTGGAATTAGCCAATAAATTACATCCATTTTTTATCCTTTAATTAGTGAAATTACCATCTTAACACAATTTATTTTTAACAATTGGAGTGAGTTTTTTATGAATTTTGATAAATGTATGCAAAAAGACGTCAAATTCTTGTCCATTTGCACTTTTAAAATCAACATCAATCATTCGACTTTTTTTCATCATTATTTATTATAAAAACTAATCTTAAGATTGTTAAGAATAATTAAAGCTGAAATCGTCATAGCTGCACCCAGTATTGTTGTCCAATGCCAGGCTTCGTTTAAAAAGATAACACTCAAACCAACAGCAAAAAATGGCACTAAAAATGTAAACACACTGCCTTGCTTGGAACCTAGTCTTTGAAGGCCTAAGAAATAGACCGTTGTTGCAAACGTTGTGGAGCCGATCGTCACAATCAAAAAATTAATCCAAAACACACCATCCATTACAAAAATAGAGCCATGCGTTGGGGTGAAGAAAAATACTGAATCTATTATCACCACCATTAAATAGATATAAAAACTCAATAGCACTGGACTCATACTTTTGGCATAAGTGGTTATGATTGACATCACTGCCCAACAAGATGCTGCTGCTAGAAGATAAATACTACTACTGCTCATTAGTTCATCAATAGAAAACTGCCAAATATTCATAGTGATCAATACGCCAAAAACACCAAATAATAAGGCGAACCAATCTTTGATTTGAGTTTTATTTTGCTTACTAAATACCATTAGCACATAAACCAATACCGGCATTAATGTCGTTACCACAGCACCTGCCAAGCCTGGTGCACCGTACTTGGTACTTAGAAAATAATACTTAGAATAAAAGATTAACAATACTGCAGCAGCACTCGCAACCAGAAAATGGGCCAAACTTATTTTAAAACCAAGCTTCATCCATAGCACCACGCCAGCCATGGATAGTGTTGTGATTATATATCGATAAGTGATAAATTCATGTACGTCAATATAACGAGACAAGACACTCGCAATTGGCCAAGAAGCACCCCAAAATATCATTGCTAGCACAATCCATAAATATAGACGATTATTTGTCATACTAAAGCTAGCAAAGTTCCGGCCAATATCATTACCACGCCCACAATTTGATTAATCAATTGATCGGTATTTGGCTTTTCAAATGCACACTTAATACGACTAACAGTTGCATTAATCAAGCTAATACCGACCATTAGCCCGATACCAACGGTGGCTAGTATTTCTACAGCATAGATAAAATCAACATTTGATAAATCAATAAATGCCGGCAATATAGCAATATAGAAAATCATCACTTTTGGATTTACCAGTGAAACCAAAAGCCCAGTTGAAAGTTCGGCTATATTGCTTTTGTGCGTCGACTTAGTACTGAGTTTAACTTTATGTGAATTCCAAGCATTAATGCCCAAATAAATAAGATAAGCTCCGCCCAATACTCTCACGTAGTCCATCATTGGCATGACAAATTCTGCAAATAAATCCAATGAAAAAATAACGATTGATAAGTAAATCAAATCACCCAATGCCAAACCGACAGATAAGTAGAAAGCTGGCACAAACCCTTGCGACATACTTTTAGCAAATACCGCCAATGTACCTGGACCAGGTGTTATCACAAACACAAAGGCGATTAAAAATAACGCGATAAATTGAGCAAAATCCATAACTAATATAATGCCACAAAAATACCAACCAACATCATTGTTATACCGGTTATTTTATTCACTTTTTGAACTACCTTTGGATCCTCAATTGATTTACGCAATTTAAGGCCTAAAATATTTGCCAAACTTAATACCAATAAAACGGTAACACCAACAACAACAATTACTTCAATTTCAGTTGACAGCGTTAGGTTGTTTAAATCGATGAAAATTGGTAAAAATGATAAATAATAAATAATAGTTTTTGGATTGGTGCCGCCCACCAAAAATCCAGCAAGTAACAACTTAATAATAGATTTTTTTCCGCCGTCTGCTGAAAAACTCACCCCTAGTGAGCGATATTGTTGCAAACCAATATAAAACAAATAACTCGCACCAAAAAACTTAACATACACCATACTTTGTTCAATAAATTGTGCCAAAACACTTAAGGCAAACATAGCAATTGACACGTATAGAATATCGCCAATTACATGGCCAATTGAAAGCCACAATGCAGGAATAGTTCCATAGCGGGTAGAAGTAGCCAACACAGCAAACAAACCAGGCCCTGGAGAGATGGCGTAAACAAATGTCGCAAAGGCTAAAGATAGTAGTGTTAATAGTTCCATCTGCTATAATTCAAATATTATTTTAAACATTGATTATAGTGCCTTATGAATTTAGATTATCTTGATTTTGAACAGCCAATTGCCGACCTTGAGGCAAAAATTGAGGCGCTTTATCACATCAAAGATAAGGTTGATATTGTTGAAGAATTAGAAGCACTAAAGACTAAAAGCGGCGCATTAACTAAAAAGATTTTTACTTCCCTATCTGATTGGCAAATTTCTCAACTGGCACGCCATCCAAAGCGCCTATACACGCTTGATTATATTGATGATGTATTTGAGGAGTTTACCGAGCTACATGGTGATCGCGCTTATGGTGATGATCATGCAATTATTGGCGGAATTGCCAAACTTGATGGCCAGCCAGTGATGTTTATAGGCCAGCAAAAAGGCCGCTCAACCAAAGAAAAACTTAAATACAACTTTGGTATGCCGCGACCAGAAGGCTATCGAAAAGCTTTGCGCTTAATGAAAATGGCTGAAAAATTCAATATGCCAGTTGTTACCTTTATTGATACACCAGGCGCCTACCCAGGTATTGGTGCAGAAGAGCGCGGCCAGTCAGAAGCCATTGCTAAAAATCTATTTGAAATGTCTACTTTGTCCACACCAATTATTTCTGTGGTTATCGGCGAAGGCGGCTCAGGTGGTGCACTAGCCATTGGCGTGGCCGATACGATGATGATGTTTGAATATTCAATTTATTCTGTTATCTCGCCAGAAGGTTGCGCCTCAATTTTGTATAAAGATGCAGCCAAAGCTAATTTAGCTGCAGAATCTTTAAAACTAACCTCAACACATCTTAAAGAAGAAAATTTGGTTGATGTTGTTATTGAAGAGCCATTAGGCGGCATTCATCGTGATCCAAGTAAAGCAAAGTCTTTACTAAAATCAGCTCTAATTCAAGCATTAAGCAACATTAAAAAATTGTCAACAGAAGATCTATTACTCAACAGACAAGAAAAACTACTTGGCTTTGGAAAGTTTAAAGAATAAAGATTCCTACCTCGAGGACAAGAAAATTGTTCTCGGCCTAAGTGGTGGCGTTGACTCGGTCGTGCTACTGCATTATCTGCACACCCACTACCCAAGCTCTCTAAGAGTTATTCATTGCAATCATCATTTATCTAAACATTGCAATGAATGGCATTTGTTTTGCCAAAATTTGTGCAAAAATCTTAACATTCCGTATAAAAATGTTAATCTTCATCTTGAAAAATTAGCTAATATTGAAGAAAATGCGCGTAAAAAACGCTATTTTTCATTATCTTGTGATTTAAAAGAAAACGAAGTTTTATGCACCGCCCATCATCAAGATGATCAATCTGAAACATTATTGCTACAATTATTTCGTGGTGCTGGCGTGGCAGGACTTGCCTCTATGCCTCAGAAAAAGTCTCTGGGAAAAGGTATTCATTACCGACCAATGCTGAATATTGAAAAACAGCAAATTTTGGATTATGCAAAACAACATAAACTCAACTGGATCGAAGATGATAGCAACAAAGATATTAACTTTAGACGCAACTTTCTGCGCTTAGACATTATTCCAAAATTATCTAAAGTCTATAAAAATTTGGCAAACTCTATTGCCCGCAGTGCTAAACACCAATCTGATGCCTTAAAACTGACCAGAGAGCTGGCAAAGCTTGATATTAAAACCAACGACCTTGTTAATAAGCGTGGTCGTATTAATATTGACACACTTAATCAGTTGGAAAAATATCGAATAAAGAATATTTTGCGTTATCAGCTTAATTTATTAGGGTTTTTAGCGCCAAGCGATAGGGTTATGGATCAAATTATGGGCTTATTGTCTGCAAAAGTTGATTCTGAGCCTTTGGTGCAATGGAATGAGTTTGAAATTAGACGCTACCAGTCACAACTATATTTTATTAACAATAATCAAGATGAGCGCTTGGAAAAATGTCCAATTCAGTCTGATTTTGAAAATTTGCCAAATTTCTCCATTCGTTATCGAGTAGAAGGGCAACGTATTAAATTACCGGGAAAATCACACTCTCAGTCACTTAAAAAGGTCTTACAAGAAGCTGGAATCCCCCCTTGGGAGCGAAATTCACTAAAAATGTACTATATTAATGATGAATTACGCGCCATGGAGCGACTTGGAGACATGGAACATGCTGAGTAGCGATCAGTTATAGGCAAAAATTAGTCATTTCTATTTTTTACGAAATTTTAAAACTACTCGTTATCCAATTAACAAATCAAAGTCTTTATTGCCTTTTAAGTTCTCAAAATAAGCCTCGCCTTCTACCTCTTCTTTGAGTGTATCTCTTAAAGAAATGGCAACTTTAATATCTTCAATGGCATCGTCATACTGCCCTAGTTTGGCTTTTGCGCAAGCTCTTTGCCAATAAGCCATAGAGTATTCTTCATCTATTTCAATCGCCTGGTTAGACAACGAAAGCGACCATTTATCTTCGTCAATATCTAATAAGGCATCGGCTTTATAAGTTAATGCTTCAATATCATCAGGCTTTAGCTCTAAAATTTCATCGTAAATACTAAGCTTCTCTTGGTCGCTTTTTTCAAGAGCTGCTCGCATCCATAATGAATGCACTGAATTGGTATTAGAAATATCTTGCTGAGTGACTAATATTTGCTCTGAACGGCGCTTGAGTTTTTGCTCAATTTCATCGAGTCTTTGCTCATATTCCTGAATAATGGTCGAAATTTTTCTTGAGGTTTCTGCTTTAATATTATCTTTTACATCTTGCATAGAGCGCCAGCCAAGCAGTACTAATAGCGATGCTGAGATGGTAATAATATAAAAAATATTGGTAGTAGTTTCATATGTATAGCTCAGCGCACGATCAGAAATATCTAAGTGTGTATTGGCTACTTTTTCAGTGAGCTCAACCCTTAGATCTTGCTGGCCTTGGCGTATTGATTTCAGCTCATCAAGCACATAGCGTTCAACAAAAGGATTGTACATTGGCTCTTTAATGTCAATAGTAGATGCGCCAGAATACTCTACATTTGCGGTTGAAAACCCAGAAATAAATAGCAATAAAATTAGTCCAATTTTTTTCATATCAATACATCCTATAGACAGTTACGATTAGGCGTTTATGATACGACTATTTATAGTTAGTGTTAGTATTATTTTCTACGGCCGGTTTGGCAATGGCATTGGCAATTTCTTTTAACTCGATGCTACCAATAATGTCACCATTATCATTGGTCACATTGGCTATATGATTAGAACTGGCAACCACGCCTGGTAACACATCTTCCAGAACGTCATTTTGATGAAAACTCGGGCCATCAACAGAATTGCCTTTATTCATAATTGATTTAATTCGAATAATACGCCCACGATTAATATCTTGAATAAAATCAACAATATAGTCATCCTCAGGCTTAAGAATAATAGCTTGAGGATCACCCTGTTGAATCACCTCACCATCACGCAAAATTGCAATACTATCGCCAATTCTCAAAGCCTCATCTAAATCATGAGTAATAAAAACAATGGTTTTATTCAGCTCTTTCTGCAGCCCCAATAAAATATCTTGCATGTCTGCCTTAATCAGCGGATCAAGTGCTGAAAAAGCTTCATCCATTAATAAAATATCGGCATCTGTTGCTAAGGCACGTGCCAAGCCTACACGTTGCTGCATGCCGCCTGAAAGTTGCGCCGGATAATAATCTTCAAACCCATCTAACCCCACACGCTCTAGCCATTTATGCGAATCACTTTTGGCTTGATCTAAGGAAGTACCTTGAATCACCAAGCCGTAAGCTACGTTCTCAGCAACTGTCTTATGAACATGCAGGCCAAATTTTTGAAACACCATAGAAGCTTTATGGCGTCTAAACTCACGCAATTCGTCTTTTGACATAAGAAGCACATCTTCACCATAAGCGTTAATACTGCCTTTAGTGGGCTCGATCAATCGATTAATGTGTCTAATCAATGTTGATTTTCCTGATCCTGACAAGCCCATAATGACTGAGATTTTATGTGCAGGAATATCGATATTAATGTTTTTTAAGCCTAGCACATGGTTGTGTTTTTCGAGTAAATCAGCTTTTGACATGCCGTCTTTTACGTATTGCACGGCCTTCTCAGGATGCTTGCCAAATATCTTGTACAAGCCTTTAATGCTGATTGCAATATCACTCATGAATGATCTCCATATCGATGTTTTTGCAGTCGTTTTCCGTACTCTTGAGTAACCCTATCAAAGATGATGGCCAAAGCCACAATTGCCAATCCATTTAACAATCCAAGTGCCAAATATTGATTAGAAATAGACCTTAATACTGGTACACCTAATCCGGCCACACCAATCATAGAAGTAATAACTACCATTGATAACGCCATCATAATGGTTTGGTTAATACCAGCAAAAATATTAGGCAAGGCTAGTGGGATTTGAACACCGAATAAACGCTGACGATAACTTGCGCCAAATGCATCCGCCGCTTCCAGCGCCTCTTTGCTCACCAGACGAATGCCCAAATTTGTCAAACGCACAATAGGTGGCAATGCATAAATACACACAGCAATCAACCCTGGAACTTTACCAATACCCAAAAGCATAACAACTGGAATTAAGTACACAAAAGCTGGAATGGTTTGCATGATATCAAGCAGTGGCGTTACTAGTGCTTGTGCGTATTTTGATCTTGCCATTAAGATTCCCATTGGGATTCCAATGGCGATACAAATCAAGGTTGCCACTGAAACGATCGCCAATGTCGAAATTGTATCTACCCACATACCAAAATAACCAATTGCAACAAATGCCAAAATAGCACCAATAACAATTTTTATACTGCGACTTCCGGCCCAAGCAAGTGCACCGACGATAAACAGGATGATTGGCCACGGCGTAGATAACAACAATTTTTCAAACCACACTAAAAACCATAGCAAAGGATCAAAGAATGCCTCGATAGCCTCACCATATTCACCGGTAAACTCTGAAAAACCACTGTCCACGTTTTTTTTAAAATCTAGTAATTCATCACGACTCATTGACGGAAATTTATCAAAAAAACTCATTACAAACCTTATGTTGTTGTTAAAAAAAATGCCTGAGATTATCAGGCATTTTTCAATAGTTAAAGCGGCGTATTATTTAATTGCTGCTTTAATTTTATTTGCTGTATCGCTATCTACCCACGACTGCCAGACTTCTGGCTTAGTTAGCAAAAATTCAATCGCAGCATCTGCACCACTGGCTTGATTATCACCCATGTATACTAACATTTCATTCATATCAGAGCCTGGATAAATACGATTTTTTAAGTAGTCAGCCACTTCTGTACTGCTGTTTTTCTTAAATTGATCAGTAACCACTGTAAATACTTCTGATTTAGTCCAAGTACTTGGCTGTGGATCTGCACATTCCTCTTTCGCCAAACAACCGTCCCAATGCTCACTTCCTACAAATGGAACACCAAAGTCAAGCTTAGTCATGTTGTATTTGCCAATCAATGCAGTTGGAGACCAGTAGTAACCAAACCAGTTTTGCTCACGCTCAACCGCTTTTGACATTGAGCCGTCTAAACCAGCGCCAGAGCCTGGGTTGATCAACTTCCAGCCTTTTGCTTCCATATCGAATGCTTTAAATAAATTAGCATTGGTTAACTGACAACCCCAACCTGCAGGACAAGTAACAAATGCACCTTTTGAAGGATCTTCTTTGTCTGGGAATAAGTCTGGACGTTTAATCACGTCAAGCACTGTCTTTAACTCAGGATGCGCTTTGGCAGTGTGTGGCGGAATCCACCAACCCTCACCTAAATCTGTAATTGGACCGCCGTTTGCTGAATGAAGTGTACCTGCATCCATTGCCTTAACAAGTGGCTCACGAACACCATTAATCCATAATTCTGGTGCAATATCAGGCTGACCTTTGGTATTCATTGAGGCAAAAGTTGTCGTAGTAGCGCCTGGCACTAAACTCACATTACAGCCGTAGCCTTTTTCAAGGATGATTTTATCAACATTAGCCATTAGCTCGGCTGATGCCCAGTTCATTTCGGCAATTTGAACATCGCCACACTGATTTACAGATGCACTTGAAGTGCTTGTGTTTTCAGAAGTTGAAAGATAAGTAGCACTTGCCGCTACAATAACGAGGGCAACTATTGCCATTTTATTGATTGTCATAAAATCCTTTATTTAAGAAAGTGAAATTTATTAAAAATAAAGGGCAGAATGAAGCTAGCAACCAATTGTTTTCAATACAATTGGTAAACCATGTTAACAGTTTGGAATATATTTTTAAGGTGTTTATTACAGATACGGATTTTTAATATTGATTTTTTCCAAAATTTTCACTTCAAGTGCTTCCATTTTTTCAGCATCAGCATCTTCAATATGATCAAAGCCAAGTAAATGCAATGTGCCATGAATGGCCATGTGCATAAGATGATCATTAAATTGTTTCTTTTGTTGGGCGGCCTCGTCAATCACTACATCTATGCAAATAACCACATCACCCAAAATCAACTCGTCAATCTCAATCGGTAAATCACTTGGAAAAGACAGTACATTGGTGGTTTTATCTTGATGACGATAATCACGGTTAAGCTGTTGAATCTCCGCCTTATCGACAAAACGAATCAATAGCTCGCTATCAGCCTTGTTAAGATCAAACAATACAGCTTGCAAAACATTGCAAAAATTTGCTTCATCACTAAACTCAAAATTAATACTGTTTTGAATAACAATCACGTTAAAGATTTACTTGATAAAATGTTTTATTTTACGTTGATAATTTTTTCAAGGGCGCCTCTATAAACCCTGATAATTTTTGACAACGACAAATCCCCTTGGGTAAAATAAAATTATGCAGGCATAGTTATTCATATGTCAAATTATTTTATTTTACCCAAGGGGATTTGTCTAAGTCCCAAAGGGCAAGACTTCTAAGCTTATTAACGGTGTTAAATTTTTCAGCAATATGAATAACTATTACTTAAAAAATTGTGCCTTGTTAGCAAGCTTAGAAAGATTGCAAAATTTCATCAAGGCTTATAGAGGCACCCTTAATTAATGCCAATCGTCGAAGTTGCCATTTCAGTACCACTAGCCAAAACTTTTGATTACAAAAGCGATTGTGAGATAGCTGTTGGTGCGCGCGTTAAAGTTTCTTTTGGTACTAAAAAAGTCATTGGAATTGTACTTGCCAATAAAGAAAAAAGTGAGTTTACTCGACTTAAATCTGTCATAGAAATACTTGATGAAGCGGCCATTTTAGACAAGCCAATTTTAAATTTCCTATTTTGGGCGGCCAAGTATTATCATCATCCAATTGGTGAAGTGTTGCTGGCAGCTATGCCGAAAAACTTGCGTCTAGGAAAAGAAGCTAAAATCAAAAAAGTGACTGGCCTACCAACTAAAACTATCGAGCCTGATTTTGAAATTTCAACAGAGCAGGATACTGCCATTAAAGCTATCCTTGCCAATCAATCTGCTTATCACGGATTTTTATTGCACGGTGTCACTGGCAGTGGAAAAACTGAAGTTTATCTACGCATTACCCAAGCGATATTAGATCAAGGCAAGCAAGTGCTTGTGCTAGTGCCTGAAATTGGCCTCACGCCACAAATGATATCTAGATTCGAAAGTCGACTAAAAACACGCGTTGTGGCTATCCATTCACAACTAAATGAAACTCAAAAACTAGATGCCTATTTAATGGCTAAAAATGGTGATGCCGGTGTTGTGCTTGGTACGCGTAGCGCTATTTTTGCACCAATGCCTAACCTTGGCATGATTATTGTTGACGAGGAGCATGATGGCTCTTTTAAGCAGCAATCAAGCTTCCGCTACTCAGCGCGAGACTTAAGCTTTATTCGCGCTAAACAGGCTAATATTCCGCTAATATTAGGCACAGCAACGCCGTCTTTGGAAACCTTAAAAAATTCCATGGACAACAAGCTTACGCGCTTAACGCTGGCAAATCGAGCTGGAAATGTGGTGATGCCCAAGGTTAGTTTAATTGATATGCGCTCTAACTTTGATGGTGCGCTATCCAAACTACTGATTGAAAAAATGCAGCGTCAGTTGGCAAATAATAAGCAAGTAATGTTGTTTATTAATAGGCGCGGCTATGCGCCGGTGTACTTTTGTACGGAGTGTAGCTGGAAATCAGAGTGCAACCATTGTAATGCTGCCATGGTTTATCACCGACATATTAATCGTCTTAAATGCCATCATTGTGGCGATGAAAAAATGCCGGAACAAACTTGCCCTGATTGTGGCGAGCAAAGTTTAGAGGTTTATGGCTACGGCACTGAACGACTTGAAGAAACATTATCTTCGCACTTCCCTGATACACCAATTATTCGTATCGATCGTGACACCACTAGACGCAAAAAAGCCCTGGCTCAGCACCTAGATAAAATTAACTCAGGTGAGCCTTGTATTATTGTTGGTACGCAAATGCTTGCCAAAGGCCATGATTTTTCTAACTTGGCCATGGTGGGCATCTTAGATATTGACGGTGGATTTTTATCCACCAACTTCCGTGCCACTGAATATTTAGCGCAATTGTTAATTCAAGTATCGGGTCGTGCTGGGCGCAGTGGTGAGCAAGGCGAAGTAGTGATTCAAACCAGATATCCTGACCACCCAATGTTTAATTATGTGTTGTCAAATCGCTACACGCAATTTGCTAGCGGCCTACTTAAGCAACGCATGAGTGCAATGATGCCGCCTTTTGCCTATCAAGCACTATTATGTGCCAATGCCAAAAACAAGAAAAATTCTGAAGATTTTTTACGTGAAGTTGCCGGACTGCTTAAAAGTGTTGAAATGGACAACGTTGAAATATGGGGGCCTACGCCCAATTCAATCGAGAAAAAAGCTGATTATTATTATTTTAACCTGTACTTACAATCTAACGATAGAGCGGCGCTTCACCAAATGTTAGCCACCTTTAGTCAACATGTTGACGGCATCAAACTCAAAAACAAAGTACGCTGGTATTTGGATGTTGATCCGATTGAATAGCAATCTATTGAATTAAATGAGATGTCTTTGCCAACTGGATTAGCTTGCTTTTACTGATACTACTAACATCGTTTTTACTATAAATATCTAGCAAATAAATTTCATTTTCATTGGTTTTAAAAAAATACACCACCCTAAAACTGCCACTTTTACCACTTGGATTAGAGCTGTTTTTTAATCGAATTTTATAAAAATTATCACCTAGATTAATAGCGTTATGCTTATTAGATTCTAAAATATCGAGCAACTTCTCATAATCTAAAACAATATTTCTATATCTTTTTGCTAGATTTTTAAAAGACTTGGTGAATTTACTCAGCTGTATTATCTTTAAACTCATTGACAAAGTCCCGTGCATATAGTTTTGGCAGTTTGCCGTCAATCATCATTTTAGCTTCTTCCATCGCCTCGCCCAAACCCATATAAAACCTTGCTTCTTTTTGCTCTTTGAGTGCTCTTCTAATCGCCTCAACAATAAAAGTTGAGCGATTAATATCAAACCCCTTGGTCAATTCATCTATTTCTTCCACTAGATAAGTCGGCATTCTAAAGCCAATTTGTTTGGTTTCTAATTGTTTTAAACTATGCATTTTTATCTCCTATTGATTGTCTATTATAAACAATAATATATATTATTGTTTGACAAAAGTTTTTTTACATAATGATATTGTCGTACTTAGCGCTTGTCTCTAATGATATTTATCCCAACAATTGGATCAATATTTAGCTTTTCACAATAATTTACGTATTCCACAATATCCAACCTGCGCTCATTATTTTCTATATTCCAAATAATAGAGTGCTGGACTCCTAATATCTTTGCTAATTGCCTCATGGTTAAAGACTTCTTTTCCCTTGCCTCTTTGAGCCATTTTGTCACTCTAGGATAAGATTGGCTATGTATCGTCTTTTGCATTATTGTTTGTTCATAAAAAATGAACTAAGATATAATGAAATTCTTTTGTTCAAAAAATGTGAACAAAACAACAACCCAAACAGCAGATGGATAGTCAAAAGCCACACATTGTAAAATTTTCAGGAGGGCGTTCATCAGCAATGATGCTAATGAACTTATTAGAAAATAATCAACTAAGCCCAAAAAGAGGTGACGTTATTATCTTTAACAACACATCTGCTGAGCATTCTGCCACTTATGACTTTACTCGACAAATAAAAAATCTGTCAGAGGAAAAATACAACATTCCTTTTTTTTGGATTGAATATCAAACTTATGAAGACTCAAGTAATACCTACCAATGGTCTAGAAAACCATCTTATAAATTAGTTAATGACCAGCCCCATAGTCAAGACAACCCTGATGGCTATCGATACAAGGGGGAGGTGTTTGAAG
>NZ_FQTP01000042.1 GCF_900128515.1 Bathymodiolus heckerae thiotrophic gill symbiont | reverse complement strand
AGCAATTTTTTGACTGATGAAAATAGATTAACGATAAGGGGCTATCTGCATCATATCCATTCTTTACGAGCTCAATAATAGCGCCTTTAGATGATGCAATATTTTCACGACCAATGAGGCGAGCTGTTCTTGCTGATACTTTAAAGGGTATTTTTGACACGTACAATGAATTTAAGTAGAGACATATTTGAAGCGCCTAAATTAGTTAATTGCTAAAAGCTCAACATCAAATACTAAAGTTGCATTTGGCGGGATTACATTGCCTGCACCCGTTTCGCCGTAAGCTAATTTTGAGGAAATGGTAAGCTTTCGTTTGCCGCCTATTTGCATACCTTCAACGCCTTGATCCCAGCCAGGAATAACTTGCCCAACACCCAGTTTAAAATCAAATGGCTGACTTCTATCAACACTAGAGTCGAATTTTTTACCGTTAGTAAGCCAGCCAGTATAGTGCATAGAAACCTGGTCACCCGCTTTGCAAGCTGTGCCTTCGCCCAATGCTAATTCTTCAATAATTAAGTCTGCCATTATTTTTTCTCCTAATAGGTTAATGTGATATCGTAAGCACTAAATTTTCTAATATTAAGCACGCCGCAGTCAAGTATTAAATACTGCGCCTTAATGCCTTTTAGCACGCCTTCAACTACTGGCGTTTTATCAAAATTTAGCGAACTAATTTTGCTTGGATATTCTACCACAGGGTAGTTTATTTCCAAAGCCTGATTGTCCAATACTTGAGCACCTGTCGTCTTAATTGTATCCTGAATGTATTCAAGCAGTTCATCTCTGATTGGTAACAGATCGATTGGATCCACTTCGTTTTTAAGCATTTTGCGCCAATTGGTTTTGTCGTTAACAAATTGTTTGAGCGCCATTTCCACTTTCCCAGACTTTAGTCGTGTATCGACTTCAAGAATAGGCAAGGCACTAACCGCACCTTGATCGACCCATCTGTATGGAATATTTTTCTTGCGAGTAATGCCAACTTTAACACCCGAGGAATTGGCTAGATAAACAACATGAGGTGCGAAGCAATTACCCAGCCCCCATTGTGGCTGACGACAAGTGCCTAAATGATGATGACAGGTTTCTGGCTTCATGATGCATAAATCACAGCTTGCCAGTTTTTGCGAACATGGGTAGCAATGGCCTTGAGAATAACTCTTGTTGGTTTTTTTTCCACAATTTTGACAATGAATGACTTGATTAAAGCTTAGGCTAATTTCCTCACCTATTAAATCATTCATATTAAGTAATTTGTCGCCAATGGGCAGTTGGTATTGCGCAACACCTCTATTAAGAAGTGTATGCATTTTACTAATCGGGCCACTGATCTGCATGGTGTTACTGTGTGAGTAGTCGCTGAACTTGTTGGTATTTTTCAGCAGTTTTATCAATAATATGCTGAGGCAATATTGGCGCAGGTGGCGCTTTATTCCAATCTAGTGTTTCTAAATAATCGCGTACAATTTGTTTATCAAAACTTTGTGGACTGGTGCCAACTTGATAATCTTTAGCTGACCAAAAACGCGAAGAATCTGGTGTTAAGACTTCATCCATTAGCGTTAGCGTGTTGTTTTCATCTAGACCAAATTCAAACTTGGTGTCAGCAATGATGATGCCACGATCTAGAGCAAACTCAGCGGCAAATTGATACAACGCCAGGCTCGCTTGTTTAACTTGGTTTGCCAAGTCTTCTCCGAGAATTTCTATTGTAGTGGCAAAATCAATATTCTCATCGTGCTCGTCAACTGCTGCTTTACTAGAAGGCGTGTAAAGCACTTCAGGTAGTTTTTCAGCCAGCTGCAAGTTGTTGGGAAGCTGGGTGCCGCAAATACTGCCTGTGTGTTGATAGTCCTTCCAGCCTGAACCTATAATATAGCCACGCACAATTGCCTCTACTGCCAAAGGGTTGAGTTTTTTGACAATAATAGCGCGACCTTCAACTTGTTGAGCGTCAGTCACATTTAATACATTGCTTAGTGGTTCATTTGTTAAATGGTTGGGAATAATGTGTTGAGTTTTTTCAAACCAAAAATTAGCAACCTCAGTCAGTACTGCGCCTTTTTTAGCAATACCATCATCAAAAACCACATCAAAAGCGCTAAGCCGATCTGTGGTGACAATTAACATGCGATTTTCATCAATATCGTAAATATCTCTAACCTTGCCTTTTTGAATAAGCGCTAAGCTTAAATCTGTTTCAAATAGAGTGTCCACGGGCAATCCTTGTGAGTAATGTTGATAAATTTATAACGTATTTTAATCGATTGTCCGGCTTAAGGGTATCTCTAAAAAACCCTGATTAAATTTTGCTCATGGTAAAATGGACGAAAAACCGCCATGCTAAAAAAACTATTGATTCTCGCCACTTTTCTAAGCCCTATTGTTGAGGCATCGCCACTCTCTGATAGTGCAATGCGACTGATTAAAATTGGCAATGAAATTGGCTCTCCGGATGTTGTATTAAGAGGCCAATCTTTATTGTTAAAAGGTGCATTTGATCTAAATGATTTTGACGCTATGTACGAAGCTTCAAAGCAGGTTAGACAAGGCAGCGATCTAATGGGTTATCAATCGAAAGAACGAGAGGCCAACGAAATTTTAATCAAATTAGTGCGTAGAAGCTACGATCCAGCATTATATGAATATGCACTATACTTGTTAGACGGTAGCGATGGCTTCATTAAAAATGAGTTTCTAGCGTTAAATCTGTTTGAAGAATCTTTTACAATTCATGGCAACGCCAAGTCTGCGATGATGTCGGCTATTATTCGTAATGAGTCATTGGTTCCAGGAACAAAAAAATCTTATCGAATTGATGAGTTGATTACGTTTTCAATTTTAAACAAGGTGTCTGGCGCCCAAGCCTATAAAACGAAACATATCGATAAAGACTACTTGTATGACTTAAAGCCAGCCAGTTGGCGCCAATGGATTAGCGAACAATCGTTATAAGCTAGCTAAGACCTTATTAACTTGTGAACGAAACCGCCATAGTTCGGTGTGGCTGATTTTTTTCTGTGTGGGCAATTTGTAGCTGAGCGGATCTTTACGTTTACCTTTGTAGCGTAACTCGTAGTGTAGGTGTGCGCCGGTAGAGCGCCCTGTTGAACCAACATAGCCAATTATCTGGCCTTTTTTAACAGCCTTGCCTTTGCGAAGATTGCTTGCATATTTAGATAAGTGAGCGTAGACGGTGGTGTAATTAGCGCCATGTTTGATGATAATGACCTTCCCAAGTGCGCCTTTCCAGCCTTTAAGTTTGACTATGCCATCAGCTGTTGAATATACAGGTGTGCCACTGACAGCAGCATAATCCACAGCCCTATGTGGGCGATAGGTTTTTAAAATAGGGTGGTAGCGCTTTAATTGAAACTTAGAGCTGATGCGTTTATATTTAAGCGGCGCTCTTAGGAAGGAAGAATTGAGTGTGTAGCCGTAACGATCATAGTATCGAGAGCGATTACGATCATCTGTATGGGAAAACACCTCAATACGCTTGTTGCTGCCTTTATAAATAATGCCAACAGGCTTTTCTGATCCGTCGCTAACGATAAAAAAACGATCACCTTTGTGTAAGTCTGAACTAAAATCCAATTGCCATGATAAGGCCTTAACCACCGTGTTAATAGTGTTTAAGTTCAGCCCTGATTTTTGGGCATCATAGCCAAATGAGTTGTTAATGGTAACAATGATTGTTGAAAGGGGCTTAGATTTCTTTTGAGCTTGTTTGGACGAGTTTGCAAATCGAGAACCTAATAATACAACGCCAAATGCAGCCTTATTGTGAGGTTGATGGTTGAGCGACTTAAAACGTCGATTGGCGTGCAAACGAATGGTGATTTTTTCACCAATATTGAGCTGATTCAGTTGTTGATTTTGCTTACTTGCGGATAATAGACTGGCTAATAGGCGCTTTGATAGCCCTAACTTAGAGAAATATTTACTTAGTGAATCGCCAGACTTAACTGTAAAGTGATATTCGTTATCTTTGCTATGTGCAAAAGCTGAGCCAAAACTTATTTGTAGCAGTAATAGTAATAATGCAAGGGAAAGAAATTTAGACATAAAATTGGATAAGTTTACTGGCAATTAATCGGGCGGTTCGGTCATTTTCAATCACCTCAGAAAGACAGGTAGGATAAAAATGGTTAGATATTTCCAGGGTTTTTTCAATAATTTTGGCAATATCTAAAAATTTGATTTTTTCATCAAGAAAACTCGCTACCGCGACTTCATTGGCAGCATTAATAGTGCCCATTGCACTACCACCTTGTTTAAGCGCCTCAAAAGCCAGGCGCAAACAGGAAAATTTATTAAAGTCTGGTGGGTAAAATTCTAGCGGGGAATTTTTGGTTAAATTTAGTGCTGGCACGCCTGAGCTTATGCGATCTGGATAGCTCATAGCATAAGAAATAACCGTACGCATGTCTGGATTACCCATTTGAGATAAGGTTGATCCATCATCAAAATAAACCGAAGAATGAATAATGCTTTGTGGATGCATTACCACGTCAATTTTTTCAGCAGGAAGGTTGAATAAATAATGCGCTTCAATAACCTCTAAGCCTTTGTTCATCATGGTAGCTGAGTCTACAGATATCTTGCGACCCATCGACCAATTAGGATGCGCACAAGCCTGATCTGGGGTGATGCTGGTTAGCTTGCTAAGTGGCGTATGTAGAAACGGACCACCACTGGCGGTCAATTGTATTTTGTTTAAACCTGATACGCCACCTTGTAAGCACTGAAAAATTGCACTATGTTCAGAATCTACTGGAATTAATTCAGCATTATTGTCTTTAACTGCCTGCATAAAGATATCACCTGCCAATACCAACGATTCTTTATTGGCAAGCATAATACGCTTTCCAGCTTTAGCTGCAGCAAGGCTTGATGCCATACCAGCAGCGCCAACAATAGCGGCCATAACTTGATCAGTATAAGTATGTGAAGCAATTGTTTCCAGTGCCTTGGCGCCAGAAAGTACCGTTGTATCATTTTGAAGTCGTTGTGAAAGTTGCTCGGCTGCTACTTCATCAGTCATTACTGCAAAGCTTGGTTGATATTTTTCACAAAGGCTTAACATCCGTTGCCAGTTGGTATTTGCACTCAGTGCAAATACGTTGAATGTCTGTGGATGTAAATCAACCACGGACAAAGTGCTTTGCCCGATAGATCCAGTTGCACCTAATAAGGTTAAGTTAATCAAAGCAGGCCTAAACCTAATAAGAAAAACGGCGCCGCTGCAGTTAATGAATCAATACGATCAAGAATACCACCGTGGCCTGGCAAAATATTGCCACTGTCTTTAATGCCAGAAGTTCTTTTAAACAGGCTTTCGTACAAGTCACCAAGTACAGAAACACTGGAAATAATCACAGCAAGAATTAAATAGCCGGCATAGCTCTGGAGAGCAATGTTTTGATTTTGTAAGAACGCCAGCATAATAATAACTGCAAATATGGTGCCACCAATAACACCTTCAATGGACTTTCCAGGGCTTATTTTGGGCGCAAGTTTACGTTTTCCAAACGCTCTGCCAACAAAATAAGCGCCTGTATCTGCACCCCAAATTAACAGCATTAATAATAGAAAATAGACGTTACCATAGTTTGCATGTAAGCTGCTTAACGCCACCCACATTGGTGCTAACAGCATGACGCCACCCATCACTCTGATAATGCCAGAACCATACCAAGAGTCAATATTTTTTGGATAGCTGATAACCCAATATAGATTTAAACCCCACCAAACTACCGACACAATTAAAACAGTTTGTAGGTTTTCAGCGTGTGCAGAGGCAATAAAGGCACAGCCAATAATACCGGATACGACAAGCGTACGATAAAATGGCTGGTCAATTTTAATTAAACGGGTGAATTCCCAAGCGCCAAGTGCAACGAATGATAGTAGTAAGTAAGAAAAGTAGTCAGTCGGCATGGAAAAAATTGCCCAGATAAACAAAGGTGCCAGGATTAGTGCAGTTAAGATTCTTGATAGTAACATTGGGTTTCCTTACGCGCGCCAAAGCGACGATCACGGTGATTAAAACTTTCGATGGCTTTGTTTAGTTCGGCTTCATCAAAATCTGGCCATAAAGTATCGGTAAAATAAAATTCGCTATAGGCCACATCCCACAACAAAAAATTACTAATTCTCAGCTCGCCACTACTGCGAATTAGCAAGTCTACTGCAGGTTCATTAGCCAAAGACAAATATTTTGAAAAACCCTCAATGGTGATATCTTCAGGGCTAATATCACCTTTAATAGCGGCCTCTGCAGTCTGTTTTGCTGCTTGTGCAATATCCCATTGTCCACCATAATTGGCCGCAATAACTAAAGTTAACCCGGTGTTATTGGCCAATTGCGCCTGAGCCTCGATCGCTGTTTTTTGCACATTTTTGGGAAAAAGTGATAAATCGCCAATAATTTTTAAGCGTACATTGTGTTTGTTAAGTTTTTTAACCTCTTGCTTTAGTGCGGTTAAAAAAAGTTTAAACAATAATGTTACCTCATCGCTAGAGCGATTTTTGTTTTCACTGCTAAAAGCAAACAAGGTAAGTGTTTGTACACACATTGCACCACAAGCTTTAACCACGGTGCGTACTGCTTTAACACCTTGCTGATGGCCAACAATACGCGGCAAGCTGCGCTTAGAAGCCCAGCGACCGTTACCATCCATAATTATTGCAATATGTTTTGGAAAATTCATCATACGACAAGATTATACCTATAGAGTCATAATTGACCACGTAACAAACGTTGCGAGGTAAAATTCAGCCTATGACTTTAGCAAAAAGAATTATTCCCTGTTTAGATGTGCGAGATGGCCGAGTGGTTAAAGGTGTGCAGTTTGTTGACATTAAAGATGCCGGTGACCCGGTTGAAGTAGCCAGAGGCTACGATGAACAAGGTGCGGATGAAATCACATTTTTAGATATTACCGCCTCACACGAAGGCCGAGATACCACTGTGCACATGGTTGAACAAATTGCAGAGCAGGTATTTATTCCGTTAACAGTAGGTGGTGGAATTCGCAAAGCTGAAGATGTTCGTGTTATGCTTAACGCTGGTGCTGACAAAGTTGCGGTAAATTCGGCAGCTATTTTTAACCCCGAGCTAATTAATGAACTTAGTGAGCAGTTTGGCTCGCAATGTATTGTGATTGCCATTGATGCAAAAAAAGTATCAAGCGAACCCAATAAATGGGAAGTGTTTACCCATGGCGGGCGCAAGCCAACAGGCATTGATGTAGTTGAGTGGGCAATTAAGATGACCAAAGGTAGTCATGGTGCAGGTGAAGTATTACTTACATCAATGGATTGTGATGGCGTTAAAACCGGTTTTGACCTTGAACTAACCCGGGCAGTTGCTGATGCAGTAGGGGTTCCAGTGATTGCTTCAGGTGGTGTTGGAAATTTAGAACACCTATCTGAAGGAATACTTGAAGGCGGCGCAGATGCAGTATTAGCGGCCAGTATTTTTCATTTTGGTGAATATACGGTAGAACAGGCCAAACTTGCAATGCAGGAAAAAGGCATCGAAGTTCGACTATAAGCTTTACCTGGATCAAAAAAACCAAATAAATTGATTTATATCAAGAAACCTAAATGTAGTTGACGGTACCATAACTCCTAGTGTAGAATTGCACGTTATCTTTATTGGCACGTTCAATATAAGGTTATTAACTAAACAGAAAAACAAAGAGGACTATTCATGAATTTAACTCAAAAGTATGATTTAGGCGTCGTAAAGTGGTTTACGATTATGTCGTCCGTTTACTTGGTTGTGGCTACACTATTAGGTGTATACATCGCTTCCGAGCTAGCGTTCCCATATTTAAACGACCTAGGCACCGACCTTCCATATTTCCAATTTGGCCGCTTGCGTCCACTGCATACAAACGCTGCTATTTTTGCATTTGGCGGGTCAGTATTAATGGCGGCGGCATTTTATATTGTGCAAAGAACTAACCAAACCCGCTTGTGGTCAAACAAGATGGCTTGGTTTACGTTCTGGTCTTGGAATTTAGTTATTGTACTTGCTGTTGTAACGCTACCTTTGGGCTTAACTCAAGCTAAAGAGTATGCGGAGCTTGAATGGCCGATCGATATTCTAATTACGTTGTCATGGGCTTCATACTTATACAACTTTATTATGACTATTCACATTCGTGATAGAAACAAAGTGCCACATGTTTATGTGGCTAACTGGTTCTTCATGGGTATGATGGTTATGGTTACCTACTTACATGTAGTTAACAACCTATCTATTCCAGTAGATTGGTTTAAGTCCTACTCTATTTTCTCTGGCGTGCAAGATGCAATGATTCAGTGGTGGTGGGGTCATAACGCGGTTGGCTTCTTCTTGACAGCGGGTTTCTTAGGAATTATGTACTACTTCGTACCGAAGCAAGCACAGCGCCCTGTTTACTCATACCGTTTATCAGTTATTCACTTCTGGGCATTAATGTTCGGTTACGTATGGTTAGGTGCTCACCATCTACAGTACACAGCATTACCAGACTGGGCGGGCTCATTAGGTGCAACAATTTCCCTTGCAATGATCATTCCATCATGGGGTGGCGCACTAAACGGAATCTTAACGTTATCAGGCGCTTGGGACCGTTTACGTGAGGACTACATCTTACGTTTCTTAATTATGTCATTAGCATTCTATGCAATGTCTACGTTTGAAGGCCCAGTAATGGCGGCGAAAAACGTAAATGCATTGTCGCATTACACCGACTGGACTATTGGTCACGTACACTCAGGTACTTTAGGCTGGAACATTATGGTTGCAGCAGGCGCCATGTACCACATGATCGAAAGAATCTACAACGTTAAGTTAAGTCAGAAACTATTGGCAACGCATTTCTGGATCCATACTATTGGCACAGTGATGTATATCGTTTCTATGTGGGTATCAGGCATCATGCAAGGCTTGATGTGGAGAGCATACGATGAGTACGGCACATTAGCATACTCGTTCGCAGAGTCGGTATCTGCAATGCACCCATACTACGTCATGAGAGCGGCAGGCGGTGTACTGATCTTTGTTGGTGCGATTGTTATGTTAATCAATATCGTTAGTACGATTCGCAAGTCGGATTCTGTACAAACAGCTAACGCATAGGAGGAGGTAGATAATGTCAAATCAAAACGGAAAAGAAAGCTTACAGACTAAGCTCGAAAAGAACATTTTTGCAATGTACTTGTTTATGGCGCTATCAGTGTCGTTAGCAGGTATCGTACAAATTGTTCCCTTGTTTACAAACCCGGAGACGGTCAAGGATGAAGTGACCTTAGCAGACGGAACAACACAAAGTCTTTTATGGCAGCGTGTAGAGGGCCAGTCTTTATCTGATTGGAAGCCTGGTGATGGTGTACGTCCTAACACGCCATTAGAAGTTGCAGGTCGCGACATCTATCAGCGTGAAGGTTGTTACTTATGTCATTCACAGATGATTCGTCCGTTTAGAGATGAGAATGAGCGTTACGGTCACTTCTCTCTAGCAGTAGAGTCTAAATACGATCATCCATTCCAGTGGGGCTCTAAAAGAACAGGCCCTGATTTAGCGCGCGTTGGTGGTAAGTATTCAGATGAATGGCATATTCTTCATTTGCGTCATCCGCAGGCATTAGTGCCAGAATCAGTCATGCCTAAGTACAAATTCTTAGATAAAGCAACGGTTGATGGTGATGAGATTGCCACGCACATGAGTGGCTTAAGAAAAGTTGGTGTGCCATATACAGATGCAGATATTGCAGGTGCTGCTGAAGCGGTTACAGGTAAAACTGAAATGGATGCAATGGTTGCGTACTTGCAATCATTAGGCAACATGATTAAATTTGAAAACGGTGTTACATACCGCGAATAATGACTTTAATTGATAAAATTGGTGCAGTTATTGCAGTGGTCATATTTGTTTTATTGGCTGGCGCTTATTTTTATGCCTATAGGCCTAAAAATAAGCAGCAATTTGAAGACTTACGAAATTTCGTCAACGATGACGACGAACGTTAAGAGGAGAAGATAATGAGCGAACATAAAAATCCATACCCAGGTGAAAATAATACAGGTCACTTTTGGGATGATGAGCAAGATGTAAGGGAGCTAAACAACCGTCCGCCAAGATGGTACATGCAAGCAATGATGGTTGGTGTTGTGGCGATTGTTATTTATTCATTCTACTACCCAAGTATTCCTTGGTTTGGTGATCACTATAAAGGTGCGGCTGGCTGGACTCAGATTACCGAAATGGATGAAAGTGTTGCTGAGCTTAAAGCTTACCGTGAGAAGAGGTTCGCTGCGACTGAGCAAGCAATCGCCGATAGCTCACTAGAAGATATTGTTCGTGATGACGAGCTTAGAACTTATTCAATCAAAACAGCTAGAACATTATTTGCTGATAACTGCGCTGCGTGTCATGGCGCTGCTGGCCAGGGTAATGCTGGCTTCCCAGTTTTGGCAGATGACGATTGGTTGTTTGGTGGCTCACTAGCCAAGATTGAACAAACTATTATCAATGGTCGTAAAGGCAACATGCCGGCTCGTATGCTTGGTATTACTGATGCAGAAGCAGCTAAATTAGCAACGTTCTTAATTGAAACAGGCAAAGGCGCTCAAGGCAATCCTAATCCTGCAGACAAGGTACTATACCTAACCAAAGGTTGTATTGCTTGTCACGGCCCTACAATGAAGGGCAATCAAATGCTTGGCTCTGCTAACTTAAGTGATAGTATCTATCGCTTTAAAGCAGAAGATCAACACGCTTCAGTGGTTCGCACAATTCTTCATGGTGTGAATAACCCGATAGATCCTTTAACACAGGACGCGGTTATGCCTGCATTTGGTCATTCAAGCGTTATTGATGCAGTACAGCTTAAGAAGCTTGTGGTTTATGTTCATCAACTAGGTGGTGGTGTTCCAGTTGGGCCGGCTCCTAAGAAGGCAGTAGCCGTTTTAAAGAATCTTAAATACACGCCAGTTGTTGCAAAAAGCGATTTATTCGCCGATGTGATTGCCACAGCAGAGGCTAACTACAAAAAGAATCTTGATCAAAAAGCTGCTTGGAGAGACACAGCCAAGATAATCAAAAATGCTAAGAAGTCAAAAGACGTTGCATTAGCGACAGCAGCAAATACTCAAGCGGTTAATGCATTGAGACAAGCTTCAATAGCTGCGAGCGCAAGCCCAAGTTTTTAAAGTTTAAAGTGTTATGAAAATGCCTCTTTATTGAGGCATTTTTTTCGTCCAATAAAAAGCTATAAAGTCAGTAATTATGCAAGAATAATGTCGATCATTATTCGATATCATTTTCGCCATTGACGAATTGGTACAGTTGGGACTGCAACTGATTTGTAATCAGTAGGTAACCAGTTCGAGTCCGGTCTTCGGCACCACAAATCAAAACTATAGTTAAATTCTTTTTTAACTATAGTTTATTTAATTTTACTCATACAAATTTTTATTAATTTAAGGATTTTATGAATAAGATTATTCCAATATTTAAATCAAAAGACACTCAGAGCAATAGTTTTGAGTGTCTTTTCGCGTTTGAAAAACTCTTTAGCACGCCTCTCAAAAACCTTAAAAACTCTTTAACAGGTAGTGTTTTAGGTGTTCCGAACAACTTACACAGCTTCCGTACAGAATGCACACCTTATAACTATAACAATAGAAGCAATTTATATACAATGTTTGGAGGTCTTAAAAATGGCTGAACAATTAGAACTAGGTTTAATTTTAGAAAGTAAACAAATAAACAAATATTTTGTTAGCTCTGCAATTGCAGAAGCGAAGTGTCATTTTAAAAATTTAAACACAAGAAGGTTTTGGCAATTTGCGCTAGAAAAAATTAGATCTTCTAAAAAAATGACAGCAACTCAAAACTTCTATGTCAAGGATGAAGATTTTCTTAATAACCATTCAATAATCAGGGGATAACCACTCTCCCGATAAATCTAATAATTTAATTGCCTCCAATGCTGAACCAACCAAGGGTATTACTCTTTCACTACTCTTGGTTTTAAGCCTTCTAAAGGTGCTTTTATGCAGAACAATGTATGGAGTATCCACATCCAAAAACACATCATTAGAAGCAAGCCCAACAACCTCACTAACTCGCATACCAGTATCAAGCATAATCTTGACTAGCGTATCTGCAACACCTGCGGTCTTACTCAGCTTTAAGCGCAATAAGGCTATCTGCTCAATGCTGAAGTCCTTTCTTTCCTTCTTATCTTCACCCTTCTTTGGAATATTTGGCTTGCTAAAACGATGAACCTCATCTATCTCATACTCAGTATTAACCTTGTTAATCATTGCATTTAACGCATTAAAGTTACGCTCAATTGTTCCTGTAGCAATGCTAGAATACAGCCTATATCTAATTAGCTCGTTTATGTCTGAGCGAGAATATTCATGAGGCGGTCTGTCACCAAATTTATCTGTAAACAGCTTTACAGCCCGTGCTGTACCTTTAAACTGCTTAGAATCCTCATCAAACCGAATACGGCTTAACATAATCAGAAAGTAGTAGGGCAAACCCACCATTCAAGACGTTTGCCGCTACCAGTTCGTGTGGAACAAGATATTCCTTAATAACAGCTAAGCGCATATCATCCATATCTTGCGAACCTTCCATTTCTAGCTCATATAACCTAGCTTTCGCCTCATGCCTCTAAAGCCTCTCCAGCAAGCAATACATCATCCCTACGACTTTCTCCTTTGCGATTAATATCAAAGTTATTTAAGAAAGCAAAAGCATCTTCATTGGCTTGATGAGGATTAAGACCAAGACTTGCTTGTTCCCTGATTGATTGCCACTGCATTTCTACAGCCTGATTAATCTTAAATAATATTGGGGTAGCATCTTGAATATTGTTTGCATTGGTACTTTTAGTGACCATCGTTAGACCGTCATAATGCGTTAATAAATCATTAGGAATTCTTCGCTTATAATAGATGGTGGAGCTGTTTCCACGAGGCTGCTGCCAACACTTTACTTTCACATCAAAAATATCTAAATAGGATGGGTTCATCATACCCTCCAAATTGTCAATGTAATAACACTTTGAATACAAAAAAACCCTACAGAGCAATGTCTACAAGGGTTTGATGCTTTATTAATGGTGCCGAAGACCAGCATCATATCTAAACCATCAAAACATAGCTATAGTAGTAGTATAAGCGATATACACAGATAGTCAATAGGCTAATATATCTAAATATGACAAATGTGATAACGATCAGGATAGACCTACCCTTTGAATATTGGACAAGTACTGCTCATCTGGCGGGTTGTAGAGGGTTTGTGGGGGTGGCTCTGACCACCAATCTACAGACGATAAAAAACCCAATGACCGTGTTAGCAATCATTGGGTTTTATTAATGTCGCTGACTAAGTTTAACCCTTGATACAACGAACGCCAATTCCATGAGCACGATAAGCACCATTAATACTAGCGTTACCACTTTTATACCGTAAATGACTGCCATTACCATTACTACGAGCCCATAAATAACCTGTACTTCCTTCTCTGTTGATTGAAGCATCAGCGAATCGAATACCTGAAACTGGCAATTTAAGAAAGCTAGAGAATGCTGAAGCAGAATTGGTTATGCTGGCACCAGTGGTATCAGCGGCAAGCTCTGTCTCAGTTGGCACACTAAAACCCGCTGGACAGATATCGTTTGAACCGCCATTGGCCCAAGCTGCTATACGCAATGCGCTAGCACCGCTACTTACGGTAGTCCAGTCATTATTTCCTGTGATGTAGTTAGTGCTAACCGTGCTAATACCAGCAAGCCGAGTTCCATCTGTAGATGAGGTGCGAGATTCATGCCCATCATCATCTCTACCCCACTGGTAAAGATTACCGTAACAAGCGCTATTAGCTGATGAAGTACATGCTTGAATGGCACCGAGGTTTCTATCTAGCCAAACTCTTCCAGTATCAGGTGAGGTAACCAATCGATAAGTTAGACCATTAAAACGAATAACGCCGTCTTGTTTAATTGTATTGGATCTTTCAACCATTGCTAATAGTTCACCACTCATATCAGCATCTGCTCTAAACGGTGCATCATCTAGTTAGAAGGTGTTAAGTTTCTCATTACCATCAAATGGCAGCTTAACAGTTAACCTGCCAAATGCGGTTCTGTTCATCGTATTAGAGCTTTCAGAGCCTAGCTCAAAGCTAGTTGAAGGAGATAGTTCACTCTCTACACCTAGGATGTTACCAGTGATGTTATCACCCGTCTTTTGATCCCAGTAGTAATGTGTACCTTTGATCTTAGCCCAAGGCGCGTAAGGAGTATTGCCTGGCTTTATTTCACATTGAGGACACATCGTGTCCTCTCTTGATTAGAGGTATCCGAAATATAGAGCGGGGTGCCTACATATATATAACCTGCGGTCGATAAAGTGCTCTTTACACTCAAGACCCGCAAGCATTACCTTAGTATTACCTTCCTTCTTTTATATTGAGCAACAATTATGACCATACTTATTCTCACCCTCATCACTAGTTTTAAGCATTAAGTAAAACAAATAAAGATTTGTAATGCCTATACTAATTGCAACTAAAAATATTGCCGAAGTTCCTACTCCTATTAGAGTAAGTATATAGGCTAGCGCCCCAAAAATAGCGCCAAT
>NZ_FQTP01000041.1 GCF_900128515.1 Bathymodiolus heckerae thiotrophic gill symbiont | reverse complement strand
AAAATATGTATTTTTATCAAAAAAAATACCGAAGAAAGCCTGATATTTAAGCAACATTGAGAAGAATGCAGATTGGATAGAAATGAAGATTAACAGCAATCTAAATATCAGACAAACGCATTATATCAAGGTTGTAAACATAGAGATATGGAGGTATTCCTTATTTATTTGAAAGCCAATTTAACAGTCTTCAAACTAAGTAACTGCCAAGATTAAATACCACCATGATAGTATTTAATTTTTTCAGTAGGATGGTTAGATTCTAGCAATAATTTTCATTAGAACAAAAAAGACTAAGAAAGTTTGGAGCGAATTAAACCAGAGATAGTACTCATATCAGCTTTGCCGTTTAATTGAGCTTTTAATAATCCCATAAGTTTACCCATGTCTTGCATAGAAGATGCGTCAGAATCAGCAATAGCTTTATCTACAGCGGCAACAACCTCAGCTTCAGATAGTTGCTCAGGCATGTAAGTATTGATAATAACCAATTCAGCCTCTTCAACTTCTACTAAGTCATCACGACCCGCATCTTTAAATTGCGAAATAGAGTCTTTACGCTGCTTAACCATTTTTTGAATAACAGTCAAAACTTGTGTATCGTCAAGCTCAATACGCTCGTCAACTTCACGCTGTTTAACTGCGCCTAAAACCATGCGTACTGCCTTTAAAGTACCTTTGTCTTTCGCCTTCATAGCGGTTTTCATATCTTCGATAATACGTGCTTTTAGATTGGACATAGTATTGGGTGTTTAAATAAAAAAAAGATAAAAAAATGCGGTTTAACTATAAACCGCATTTTGTGGAATCTTTAGTACATGCGTTTGCGATGTACTCGGTTTTTAGCCATCTCTTTATGAGTGCGCTTAACCGCTGCAGCTTTCATACGCTTGTTAACCCATGTTTGCTTTTCGAAGAATTCTTTCTTACGAACATCAGTAATAACACCGGCTCTGTCGCATGAACGACGGAAGCGTCTAAGGGCGATATCAAATGGTTCGTTCTCTCTTACTTTAATAGAAGGCATATTAGTTTTCCTTATGAATCTGTAGTAGCAGCTTCTGCAGTTGCAGAGCTATCAAAATCAACCAATTGAACAATCGCCATTGGTGCTTTATCGCCAGTACGGAAACCAGCTTTAAGAATACGGATATAACCACCAGGGCGCTCTTTGTAGAATGGACCTAGTTGAGTAAATAATTTTGCAACCATTGCATCATCACGTAACTTAGAAAAAGCATTACGACGATTAGCAACACTATCAGTTTTAGCTTTGGTGATTAATGGTTCAACCACACGACGAAGCTCTTTTGCCTTAGGCAAAGTAGTTCTGATTGTCTCATGCTCAAATAACGAGTTAGCCATGTTTTTAAACATCGCCTTACGGTGAGAAGAGTTACGGTTTAGTTGTCTACCTGACTTTCTATGTCTCATGTTATTTCCTTATTCACTCATTAGATCAACTGGAGGCCAATTAGGAATATCTGTTCCTAAATCAAGACCTTTATCAGTCAACACTTCTTTAATTTCGTTTAATGACTTACGACCTAAGTTAGGCGTTCTCAATAAGTCTTGTTCAGACTTTTGAATTAAATCACCAATGTAGTAGATTTGCTCTGCTTTAAGACAGTTGGCACTACGCACTGTTAATTCTAATTCATCAACCGCTGCCAATAACTGCGGATCAAAATCATCAGATGTTGGTAATACTTCTTCTTCTTCAACTAGCTCAAGCTCAACGAATGAAGATAATTGATCTTGAAGAATTGAAGCAGCACGTTTAATTGCAGTTTCAGCATCAACAGAGCCATTAGTCTCAATAGTCATATTTAGCTTATCAAGGTTAACCTTTTGACCAACACGAGCTGCGTCAACTGTAAAGCTAACACGTGTAATTGGTGAAAAACTAGCATCAAGTTGAATACCGCCAATCGTTGAAACTTCATCAGTACGTGATACAGCAGTATCGTAGCCAACACCAGTTGCGATTTTAAGCGTCATACGAATATGACCGCCATCGTTGATTGTTGCGATAACAAAATCAGGATTGAAAGCAGAAATATCAGTGCTGTTAGCTTCAATATCGGCAACGGTAAGCTCACATGGACCTTTTTTATCAATGACAATTTCAGCAGAATCAGATGTATTTAGCGAAACAGAAACCTCTTTAAGGTTTAAAAGAATGTCTAAAACATCTTCTTGTACACTATCAATGGTTGAATACTCGTGCATTACACCATCAATTGCCACTTCTGTAACAGCTGAACCTGTCATTGAAGATAATAATGTTCTTCTTAGGGCGTTACCTAAGGTGTGACCAAAACCTCTTTCTAATGGCTCAAGAACAACCTTGAACTCGTTAGTGCCTGTCTCTTTAGACTCGACTAGTTTTGGCTTTAAAAAATCTTTTGCGTTACCTTGCATATTAAATTCCTTACTTTGAATACAATTCAACAATCAAATGCTCTTGGATGTCTAAAGATAGATCATCACGTGCAGGAACATTCTTGAATACACCTTTAAGTGCTTTGGTGTCAACATTAATCCACTCAGGTTGATCACCTTGCTCTGCAAGTTCAACCGCTAACTGAATGCGACTTTGTTTTTTAGCTTTCTCACGAATAGAGATTTCATCATTAGCACTCACTTGGTAAGAAGGAATGTTAACGATAGAGCCGTTTACTAAAATTGATTTGTGAGAAACTAGCTGTCTAGATTCTGCACGTGTAGAACCAAAGCCCATACGGTAAACAACGTTGTCTAAACGACACTCAAGTAATGACAATAAGTTTTCACCTGTTGAGCCTTTCTTTTGAGATGCTTTTTTATAGTAAAGACGGAATTGCTTTTCTAATACGCCGTAAATACGTCTAACTTTTTGCTTCTCACGAAGCTGTAAACCGTACTCAGTACCCTTTTGACGACGAGCATTTGCACCGTGTACACCTGGTAGTTGAGTTAACTTACATTTTGAATCTAATGATCTAACACCACTTTTTAGAAATAAGTCCGTGCCTTCGCGACGTGCTAATTTACAAGTTGGTCCAGTATATCTAGCCATAATTTATCCTTATACTCTACGTTTCTTAGAAGGACGACAACCATTATGAGGGATTGGCGTTACATCTGTAATTGATTGAATTTTCAAACCTTGTGCGTTAAGACCACGAATCGCGGAATCTCTACCTGGACCTGGACCTTTAACACGTACTTCAAGATTTTTCATACCAAAAGCAAGCGCTTTTTCACCACAATTTCCAGCAGCAACTTGAGCAGCAAATGGTGTTGATTTTCTTGAACCTCTAAAGCCAGAACCACCAGCAGTTGCCCAACAAACAGCATTACCATGACGATCTGTAATCATAACGATAGTATTGTTAAACGTCGCATGAATATGCGCAATACCATCTGTAATTACTTTTTTAGACTTCTTTTTAATTGGAGCTTTAGCCATAATATATACCTATGATTATTTGATTAAACGACGAGGACCCTTACGAGTTCTTGCGTTTGTTTTAGTTTTTTGACCACGAAGAGGCAACCCTTTTCTATGACGAACGCCGCGGTAACAACCTAAATCTTTCAAGCGTTTAATGTCCATAGCTACTTGACGACGAAGATCACCTTCAACTTCAAATTTGGCTACTTCAGCACGAAGTAATTCAATTTGATCTTCAGGAATCTCAGAAACTTTAGTTGCTGGATTAATTTTTAAATCTTCACAAATCGCTTTTGCTCTTGTATCACCAATACCGAAAATTGCACGTAGCGCAATTACAATGTGTTTGTTTGTTGGAATGTTTATTCCCGCTATTCTAGCCATATTTTTCCTTATACCTTACTTCTTAGTCTTAATTTTGAGCGGTCTTTTTATATTAATTAGACCTTACAAAATTCAAATTTGAAAAACGGGCAATTATACGTTGCGCGCTTAACAATGTCAATCGAAATTAGCCTTGTCTTTGTTTATGACGAGGCTCTTTACAAATTACTCTTACAACGCCATGGCGTTTAATAATTTTACAATTAATACAAATTTTCTTAACAGATGCTCTTACTTTCATGATTGCTACCTTTGGTTATTTGACGCCTGATTTCTTCATTAATGACTCGTACTGATTTGACATTAAATGAGACTGAGCTTGCGCGATAAAATCCATCACCACTACGACGATGATTAGTAAACTGGTACCGCCAAAGTAAAATGGCACGTTCCAATATAAAATTAAAAATTCTGGAAGCAAACATACGGCAGTAATATAAAGCGCGCCTGATGCTGTTAATCTAGACATAACTGAATCAATATAGTCAGCTGAATGTTTACCCGGACGAATACCCGGAATAAATCCACCCGACTTACGTAAATTATCAGCAGTGTCTTTTGAGTCAAATGTTAGCGCTGTATAAAAGAATGTAAAGAACACAATTGCTAAACCATAAAATAAGACGTATAACGGTTGACCCGGAGAAATACTTGCTGTAATATTGGCTAACCAACCCATACCTTCGGTTTGTGAAAACCATCCACCCAAACTTGCAGGAAATAAAATTATAGAAGAGGCAAAGATCGGTGGAATTACACCAGCCATGTTGATCTTTAATGGCAAGTATGAACTTTGACCACCAACCATTTTACGACCCTGCTGACGCTTAGCATAATTAACCGTAATACGGCGCTGCCCTCGTTCCATAAAGACAACAAATGCTGTTACCAATAGAGTCATAGCCAATAAAATTACTACCAGGATAACGGTTAATTCACCCGTTGACACTAACGATAGTGTTGAACCAAACGCTGAAGGTAAACCAGAAACAATACCAGCAAAAATAATCATCGAGATACCATTGCCAATACCTTTTTCTGTAATTTGTTCACCCAGCCACATTAAAAACAGTGTACCTGTTGTTAAGGTTACTACTGTTACCATGCTAAATGTTAGGCCACTTTGAGTTACCAAGGCAACACCACCAGCACTTTGTGACTGCAAAGCAATAGAAATACCGTAAGATTGGAATAACGCAAGTACTACCGTACCCATGCGTGTGTACTGTGTAATTTTACGTTTACCAGTTTCGCCTTCTTTCTTTAACTGCTCCAACTTCGGCACTACTGAGGTCATCAGCGTGATAATAATAGAAGCAGAAATATAAGGCATAATACCTAAGGTAAAGATTGATAAACGTTCCAGTGCACCACCTGAGAACATATTAAACATATCCAAAATTGTGCCTTGCTGATCTTGCACCAAAGACGCTAATGCAGCGCTTGAAATAAATGGAATGGTAATATGTGTACCTAATCTAAAAACGATTAATGCACCCAACAAAAAGAAGATGCGTTTAGATAATTCTTGAGAAAGGCCTAAAGGTTGTGACATAGTATTATTCTGCTACAGAGCCTTTAGCTGCTTCAATAGCAACTTTAGCACCTTTAGTGGCTTTCATACCAATCAAAGTAACTGCACGATTAATTTCACCTGACAACATTACTTTAACACGCTTGATGTTCTTAGTAATTAAATTGTGCTGCTTTAATACGTCAACTGTAATTTCAGTCTCAGTAAGCTTATCAATTTCAGATAACGTCACTTGAGAAGTAATGATAGAAACTCTTGAAGAGAAACCAACTTTCGGAAGACGACGCTGTAAAGGCATTTGACCACCTTCAAAACCTACTTTAGTAGAACCACCAGTACGTGACTTTTGACCTTTATGGCCACGGCCACAAGTTTTACCAAAACCACAACCAATGCCACGGCCTACGCGTTTTCTTAATCTCTTTTCACCTTCATTCGGTGCTAATGTATTTAAAAACATGATCTTAATCCTCTACTTTTAATAGGTATGCAACCTTGTTGATCATGCCTCTAACTAAGGGTGTATCTTCAAGTGTTACTGTATGGTTAATTCTTTTTAAGCCTAAGCCAGTTATCGTCGCACGATGCGAAGGTAGGCGACCAAAATAGCTCTTTAATAGCGTTACCGTTACCGTGTTCTTTTTAGCTGCTGCTTTTTTAGCTGGTGCTTTTTTAACTACTTTCTTTTCATTAGTCATTATGCTTCTCCAGTAATTTGCTCAACAGTTTTTCCACGTTTAGCAGCGACCGTTAAAGGAGATGACATTGAAGTCAACCCTTCGATCGTAGCACGAACAACACTGATTGGGTTACGTGTACCGTTACATTTGGCAAGGATATCATGAACGCCAACCGCTTCAAGAACACTACGCATTGGGCCACCAGCAATAACGCCAGTACCTTCAGATGCAGGTTGCATGTAAACTTTTGCAGCGCCAACATTTGATGTAATTGGATAATGTAGTGTGCCGTTAGTTAATGGTACTAATTTCATCGCTTTACGCGCCTTGTCCATTGCTTTTTGAATTGCCGCAGGAACTTCACGAGCCTTACCCGTACCGTAACCCACTTTACCTTTACCATCACCAACAACAACTAGTGCTGAAAAACCAAAGATACGTCCACCTTTAACTACTTTTACAACACGACGGATATTAACTAATTTTTCAATGTAATCGTCGTCGTTATTATTATTATTTTTATATTCAGCCATTCTTGTCGCCTTTTAATATTGTCTTAGTTGAGGGTAGAGATTAGAACTCTAATCCACCTTCTCTTGCTGCATCTGCTAATGCTTTGATACGACCATGGTATTTGAAACCAGAACGATCAAAAGCCACCTTAATTACCTTAGCCTTTTTAGCAGCTTTAGCGATTTCAGTACCAATTGAGGTTGCTGCATCAACATTACCACCATTTTTAGATTTGTTAGCTAGCGTTGAAGCTGATGCTAAAGTCTTTGTGCCACAGCTACTGATGATCTGTGCATATATATGTACAGAAGTTTTGTGGACACATAAACGAGCAGTATCTTTACTAGCGTGCTTAGCTCTAAATTTTGTTGCTCTTCTTAAACGAGCTTCTTTTTTTGTAAGTTTCATTTTGAATACCTAATCAATTATTTCTTCTTAGCTTCTTTACGAACAACATGCTCATCCGTGTAACGAACACCCTTACCTTTATAAGGCTCTGGCGGACGGAAAGCTCTGATTTCAGCTGCTACTTGGCCTACTGTCTGTTTGTTCATACCTTTAACAACAATCTCAGTTTGAGAAGGTGTTTCAACGGTAATTCCTTCTGGCAATGCATAAACTACCGGATGAGAAAAACCTAATGTTAAATCTAGTGCTTTACCCATTGCCTTAGCACGGTAACCAACACCAATTAAACTTAATTTTTTTTCCCAACCCGCTGATACACCTTGAATAAGATTTGCAGTATTAGCTCTTGCGGTACCTGCTTGAGCCCAAGCACCTTTAATTGCTTTTTTCTCAAGTTTAATAATATCAAAGGTAATAACATTGTCATTTATTTGAATATCAACCGTATGGTGTACATCCATTGATAATTGACCTAACTTACCTTTAACTGTCATTACTGAACCAGCCATAGATACTTCAGTACCACTTTCAATAGTAATTGGTGATTTTGCTACTCTAGACATATAATCTCTCCACTATTTAGTAAATGCTACACAAAACTTCACCACCCACATTTTGGGCTGATGCGGATTGTCCAGTCATCACACCCTTAGGTGTAGAAACAATAACAATACCTAGACCATTCATCACACTTGGCATTTCAGTACTAGAAACATACACTCTTAAACTAGGCTTAGAGATACGCTTTAACGCTTCAATTACCGGCTTATTTTCATAGTACTTAAGCTTGATTGATAATGTTTTAACGGCTTTTTCACCTTCAACAGAAAATGACTCAATAAAACCTTCTTGCTGCATCACACTTGCGATTGCAGATTTTAAATTTGATGCTGGAATGCTAACTTCCTTCTTCTCAACCATTTGTGCGTTGCGAATGCGCGTTAACATATCAGCGATAGGATCTGACATACTCATATTATTTCTCCTTACCAGCTTGCTTTAGATAAACCTGGAACTTCACCATTCATAGTGCGTTCTCTTAGTTTAGTTCTAGACAAACCAAACTTACGGTAAAAACCATGTGGACGACCAGTCAAACCACAACGACTACGTTGGCGAGTTGGTGATGCATCACGTGGAAGTGCTTGCAACTTAATAGTTGCTTGGAAACGCTCTTCATCAGAAGCGGTCACACTCTTAATAATTTTCTTCAATTCAAGACGCTTAACTTTGTATTTTTCAACAAGTTTTGTGCGTTTGATATCTCTATTTATCATAGACTTTTTAGCCATTTTCTTATCCTTTAAATGGGAATTTAAACATTGCCAATAGTTTCTTAGCGTCATCATCAGAAGCAGCTGAAGTCGTGATTGCAATATCCATGCCACGAGTTCTAGTTACTTTTTCAAAATCGATTTCAGCAAAAGTGATTTGCTCAGTAATACCCATGTTGTAGTTACCACGACCATCAAAAGATGTCGCTTTCAAACCACGAAAATCACGGATACGAGGAATAGCAACGTTAACTAAACGATCAAGGAATTCATACATCTTTTCCTTACGTAAAGTAACTTTACAACCAATTGCATTACCCTCTCTAATTTTAAAACTTGCAACTGATTTACGAGCATTACAGGTTAAAGGCTTTTGACCAGCAATAAGACCCATTTCCTCTAATGCACTTTGCAACACTTTTTTATCACCTAAAGCACTACCAAGACCCATATTAATGGTGATCTTTTCAATTTTTGGTACTGCCATTGGGTTAGAAAGTCCAAGCTCTTTTTGTAGAGCTGGCTTAATAACGTTTGTATATTCTTCTTGTAATCTAGACACGGTTTATTTCCTTAACTTGCTCAAACGATTGAATCGCCGTTTGATTTAAAAAATCTTTCCTTTTTGCCGTCTTTGTCAGTACGAATACCAACTCTATCAGCTTTATTTGTTTTTGGGTTTAGAATCGCAACATTTGAAACAGCCAAAGGCATTTCAGTGTCAACAATGCCACCTGTAACACCCGCATTTGGGTTTGGCTTAACATGCTTTTTAGCGATGTTTTTACCTTCAACAATAACTTTGTTATCTAACACTTTAGTAATCGTACCAGTAGAGCCTTTGTCCTTGCCAGCAATGATGATTACTTCATCGTTCATTTTAATTTTTTGCATTATAGAACCTCAGGAGCTAAAGACACAATTTTCATAAATTTCTTATTACGTAATTCACGAGTAACAGGGCCAAAGATACGAGTTCCTACTGGCTCAAGTTTTGTATTTAATAATACAATTGCATTGTTATCAAAACGAATACGTGATCCATCGGCGCGACGAACGCCATGAGCTGTACGAACTACAACCGCATCATATACATCACCTTTCTTAACTTTACCACGTGGAGATGCTTCTTTAATACTTACCTTGATAACGTCACCGATACCAGCGTAACGACGCTTAGAACCACCTAAAACTTTAATACACATAGCCTTTACACCACCACTGTTATCAGCAACGAAAAGTTTTGTTTGCATTTGAATCATGTCTTACTCTCTTTAAATTTGATATTAATCAATTGAAACTGATTTCTCAACCACTTCAAGTAATGCCCAATGTTTGGTTTTTGAAAATGGCTTAGATTCCACCACTCTCACTGTATCGCCCATTGAACATTCGTTCTTTTCATCATGAGCGTGAACTTTAGTACTACGCTTGATGTATTTCTTGTAAATAGGGTGTCTAACTTTGCGTTCAATTAGAACAGCAATCGTCTTATCACGACCAGCACTTACAACCGTACCTGTTAGTACGCGTTCTACTTTATTATCACTCATGCTTGTTTCTCTTTAATAATAGTTTTAACTTGTGCAATAGATCTCTTAGTTTTACCTAATTTAGAGTTATCATCTAATTGCGCACTACGGTGCTGCATACGCAACTCAAAGTGTTCTTTCAAAAGCGTCATTAACGTTTCGTTTAGTGTTGAGATATCTTGATCTCTTAATGCTTTAATATCCATTACATTATCGTCCTTTTAATAACCTTAGTACTTACAGGTAGTTTTGCCGCTGCAAGCTTAAATGCTTCAATAGCAACTTCTTCATCAACACCCTGCATTTCAAATAACATTTGACCTGGTTTAATTTGCGCTACCCAATACTCAACACTACCTTTACCTTTACCCATTCGAACTTCTAATGGTTTTTTAGTAATTGGCTTGTCCGGGAATACACGAATCCAAATCTTGCCTTGACGCTTGACGTGACGAGTCATTGCACGACGTGCAGACTCAATCTGTCTTGCAGTCATACGACATCTACCAGTCGCCTGAAGGCCGATTTCACCAAAACTAACCTTATGGCCAGTTGCTAGGCCGCGATTACGGCCTTTCATCATTTTTCTAAATTTTGTACGTTTAGGTTGTAACATTTCTCAATCCTTATTACTTCTTACCGATTTGATTTGTAGCACCTCGACGAGCAACCTCATCTAATGTACCTTTCTTATGGTCAAGAATTTCACCCTTAAAGATCCAAACTTTAATACCAATCACACCATACTGAGTGTTTGCACCATAACTGGCATAATCAACATCAGCTCTAAATGTGTGTAATGGAACACGACCTTCACGGTACCATTCTGAACGAGCAATTTCTGCACCGTTCAAACGACCACCAACCATAACTTTAATACCTTGAGCACCTAGACGTGTTGCATTACCTAATACACGCTTAACTGCACGACGATACATAACACGCTTTTCTAATTGTTGAGCGATATTCTCAGCAACCAACCGCGCATCTAGCTCTGGCTTTTTAATTTCTTCAATATTAATATGAACTGGAATACCCATCATTTTAGAAACAGTTGTTTTTAACTGTTCAATATCAGCACCCTTCTTACCAATAACAATACCTGGGCGAGCCGTATGAATTGTTACCTTAGCGTTATTCGCTAGGCGCTCAATTTGTACACGACTTACCGAAGCAGAGCTTAATTTCTCGAATAAGAAATCTCTTACTGCAATATCAGATAATAAAAATTTTGGGTAATCTTGAGAATTGGCATACCATTTTGAATCCCAATCTTTAACAATACCTAATCTAATACCTTTTGGATTTACTTTTTGACCCATATTAAACCTACTTGCTTACGCCAACAGTAATGTGGCTTGTTCTTTTTAAAATTCTGTTTGCACGACCTTTAGCTCTAGGACGAATTCTCTTCATCGTTGAACCAGCGTCAATATAAACACTACTTACTTTTAACTCATCAATATCAAGACCATCATTATGTTCAGCATTAGAAATAGCTGAATTTAATACTTTTTTAAGTAATTTTGCAGCCCCTTTATTGCTAAAAGATAGGATGTTCAATGCATCTTCAACAGATCTATTACGAATCTGATCTGCAACTAGTCTCACCTTAAAAGGTGACCCCTTTGCATATTTGTGTATAGCTTTAACTTCTTTCATGTTATTCACCTATATTATTTACGGTCAGCTGTGTGACCAGTAAAAGTTCTAGTTAAAGCAAATTCACCTAACTTATGACCAATCATTTGTTCTGTAATAGATACAGGAACATGTGCTCTGCCGTTATGAACTGCAATTGTTAAACCAATCATCTCAGGTACGATTACTGAGCGACGAGACCAAGTTTTAATTGGTTTTCTGTCGTTGTTTTCTTGAGCAGTTAAAACTTTTTTAATTAAATGCTCGTCAACAAATGGTCCTTTTCTTAATGATCTAGCCATGATTAACCCTTATTTCTGCGACGTACGATAAACTTATCAGTACGCTTATTACTACGTGTCTTATAACCTTTAGTCGGTGTACCCCAAGGAGAAACAGGATGACGACCACCACTAGTTTTACCTTCACCACCACCATGTGGGTGATCAACCGGGTTCATTACAACACCACGAACGGTTGGTCTAACACCTCTCCAGCGAGAAGCGCCCGCTTTACCTAATTTTCTTAAACTGTGCTCAGATTTAGATACTTCGCCAATAGTCGCACGACATTCAGTTAATACTTTACGAACTTCACCAGAACGCAATCTAAGTGTTACATACTTGCCTTCTTTCGCAATTAACTGCGCAGAAGTGCCAGCACTACGTGCAATTTGAGCACCTTTCTTAGGCTGAAGCTCAATACAATGAATCACACTACCTAAAGGAATGTTAGCCAAAGGCATAACATTGCCCGTTTGAATTGCAACCGCTGCACCAGAAACGACCGTATCACCTGCATTTAAACCCTTAGGGGCAATAATATAGCGACGTTCACCGTCTGCATATAATACTAATGCAATGTTAGCACTACGGTTTGGATCATATTCCAAACGTTCTACACGTGCAGTAATATCATCTTTGTTACGCTTAAAGTCAATAATACGATAACGGCGCTTATGGCCACCGCCTTTATGACGTGTTGTAATACGACCAGCGTTATTACGTCCACTAATTCTGTTTTTGCTTTGCGTTAACGGTGCATAAGGTGCGCCTTTATGTAGATCTTTATCTACAATGCTAACTACAAATCTTCTACCTGGTGAGGTTGGTTTTCTTTTAATTACTTGTGCCATAATAAAATCTCTTTAAGATGCGCTAACGTCAATCATTTGGCCTTCAGACACTTTTACCATTGCCTTTTTCCAATTAATACGACGACCAATTTTGCCTTTAAATACTTTCTTCTTGCCTTTAACAATTGAAGTTGTAACGTTTTCAACTGTAACGCCGAATAATAATTCTACAGCAGCCTTAACTTCTTTCTTATTGCTATCAATACGCACTTTAAATGCATAGTAATTTTGAGCAGACAACATAGCTGTCTTTTCAGACACGATTGGTGCCAATAAGGTTTTTAATACTTTTTCTTGATTCATAACATTGCCTCAATTTTCTTCAATGCAGCTTGCGTAACAACAACATTTTTGTAACCAATTAGGCTAACTGGATCAATGCTTTGAGTGTCACAAACACCGACATGGTATAAGTTACGAGCAGATAAGTATAAGTTCTCGTTCAACTCGTCTGTCATTAATAAAGCATCTGTAACATCTAGCGCTTTAAGGATGCTAGTAATATTTTTTGTTTTTGCTTCTTTAACATCAAAGTTGTTAACAACTTTTAAACGATCAGTACGTGCCAATTCAGAAAAAATAATTGAAATTGCACCTTTGTACATTTTCTTGTTAACTTTTTGAGCATAACTACGAGGTTGCGCAGCAAATGTAACACCACCTGAGCGCCAAATTGGTCCACGTGAAGTACCTGCACGAGCTCGGCCGGTACCTTTTTGATTCCATGGTTTCTTACCACCACCACTAACTGCTGCACGATTTTTCTGAGCTTTAGAACCCTGACGTCCACCAGCCATGTAAGCTGTTGTAATTTGATGAACCAATGACTGGTTATATTCTCTTGCAAAAATAGTATCAGCTACTTCTGTCGTAGTTGACTTGTTTGTGCTTATATTTAATACTTTTAATTTCATCTTAAAACCTTACGCTTCTGTAGATTCTGCAGAATCATTCGCTGCATTATCTTGAATATTTTTAGTGACAACAACGTTAAGCTTGTCTTTCTTAGGAGACAATGAAACTTTAACAAAACCTGTTGTAGCGCCAGGAATTGAACCTTTAACTAAAATAACATTTTTATCACTGTCAACTTTAACAATCTCTAAACACTCTTGTGTAACCTGCTCATCACCCATGTGACCAGCCATCTTCTTACCTTTAAATACGCGACCAGGCTCTTGACACTGACCAGTAGAACCAATTGCTCTGTGAGAAACTGAGTTACCATGTGTTGCATCTTGCATCTGGAAGTTATGACGCTTAACACCACCTTGGAAACCTTTACCTTTAGATTGGCCAGTTACATCAACGTAATGTCCAGCACCAAAGATTGAGATATCGAAACTAGTTGCATCATTAATTTCATTTGCATCCGCTCTAAATTCCCAAAGACCTAAACCAATTTCTTGAGATGCTTTTGCATAATGACCCTTGATTGCAGCAGGTACGCGACGTACTTTAGCTTCACCTTTTTTGTTCACTTTAGCACCTGTCGTTACTTGTACAGCACTATAGCCGTCAACTTCAAGTGTTCTTGTTTGAACAACACGATTAGGTTCAATTTTAATAACGCTTACCGGCGTGGCAGTGCCATCGTCGTTTATTAAACGCGTCATACCTAATTTTTGTCCTACTAAACCAATTGCCATGATCTTATTCCTAATTTATTTATATCTTACTGTCTAGTTAAGCTTAATTGCTACATCGACGCCAGCCGCTAAATCTAACTTCATCAAAGCATCTACAGTCTTATCTGTAGGGCTAATAACGTCCATTAATCTAACGTATGTTCTTAATTCGTACTGATCTCTCGCTTTCTTATTTACGTGAGGAGAAGTCAATACAGTGAAACGCTCTTTCTTAGTTGGAAGAGGAATTGGACCTCTAACACTAGCACCAGTACGCTTAGCTGTTTCTACAATCTCAAGCGCTGATTTGTCGATTAAACGATGATCAAATGCTTTTAACTTAATTCTAATATTTTGATTGCCCATGTGTTTTTATCCTATCTGTTTGCTTTGCAAACTTCTCGTCGAAAAAGCGAAGATTATACAATAATTCTTCGACCTCTATTTAACTATTTAATCCGTAACTTTAGCAACAACGCCCGCACCTACTGTACGACCACCTTCTCTAATTGCGAATCTTAAACCATCTTCCATTGCGATTGGTGATAGAAGCTCTACTTGCATCTTCACGTTATCGCCT
>NZ_FQTP01000040.1 GCF_900128515.1 Bathymodiolus heckerae thiotrophic gill symbiont | reverse complement strand
TGTTGATTGTTTGTCTGCTCAATCCTGTTAATTCCTTGATTTGAACTGCGTTCAAATCAAGAGAAAAATACTTAATTATTTCTCTAAATCTCTTCTCTGAAATACGGGAACGATTTACATACTTGTTCTTTACTTTCATAACGGTACTTTAACATGATTTTAAATATGCTTGGGTTGTCATGACCCTAAAAAATTTCCTAGTGTATAATTTGACAACATGAATTTCCCTATCAAAATTGGCATCCTTTCTGACACTCATGGCTTTATCCATACACAGATTATTGAGCTTATTGCCCAATGCGATATTGCCATTCATGCTGGGGATATTGTGGATGATACAACTTTATTGGCGCTCAAGCCAAGACATCGATTGATAGCTATTCAAGGCAACAATGACAGTCATTTAACTCAGCTAAAAAAAGTAGAAAAAATTGACCTACTAGGCGGTATTATTTGTGTTGATCATGGGCATATGCATGGGAATAAAATTCCTTCACATGATTCATTAAAAAATACATACCCTGATGCCAAGATGATTATTTATGGGCACACTCACAAACAAATTATCGAACAAGACTCAAACCCTTGGATTGTTAATCCAGGCGCTGCAGGAGAGACTCGCAACCACGGTGGCTCAAAATGCCTAATACTCACCATTAAATCAGCCAATGATTGGCAGATCATTCCTTACGTTTTTGACGGGTAATAGTTGACAAAACTGTTAAAAAATCAAGTGCATAGCAATCAGCAATGTATAATTAATGCTTTTTTATAAGTAAATAGGAACAACCATGAAAAATGCTTTTTATGCACAATCAGGCGGTGTAACTGCAGTAATTAACTCTTCAGCATGTGGCGTTATCGAAACAGCTCGCAAATATCCAAACAAAATTGGCAAGGTATATGCGGGTCAAAACGGCATCATTGGCGCCTTAATGGAAAACTTAATTGACACCTCTAAAGAATCTGATGCTGATATTGCAGCTCTAAAGCATACGCCTTCTGGTGGTTTTGGTTCTTGTCGTTATAAAATGAAATCTTTAGAAGCTAACAAAGCTGAATACGAAAGATTAATCGAAGTATTTAAAGCGCACGATATTGGCTACTTCTTCTACAACGGTGGTGGCGATTCGGCAGATACCTGTTTAAAAGTTTCTCAATTGTCTGAGTCTATGGGTTACCCAATTCAAGCGATTCATGTACCAAAAACAGTAGACAACGATTTACCAGTGACAGACAATTGCCCAGGTTTTGGCTCAGTTGCTAAGTACATTGCTGTTTCCACCATGGAAGCTAGTTTTGACGTTGCATCAATGTGCGCCACTTCAACTAAGATTTTTGTACTAGAAGTAATGGGTCGTCATGCTGGTTGGATTGCTGCTGCAGGTGGCTTGTTAGATGATTCAATTCCAGTGGTTATCTTATTCCCTGAAGTTAAATTTGATGAAAAGAAATTCTTAGCGAAAGTAGATGCAAATGTTGAAAAATTCGGTTACTGCACAATCGTGGTTTCTGAAGGTACACAATGGCCAGATGGTCGCTTCCTAGCAGAGCAAGGTACTCGTGATGACTTTGGTCATGCACAATTAGGTGGCGCCGCTCCAGTTGTTGCAAACTTAATTAAAGAAGCATTAGGCCACAAGTTCCATTGGGCTGTTGCTGACTACTTACAACGTGCTGCGCGTCACTTAGCATCAGAGTCTGATGTTGAACAAGCCTATGCATTAGGCGAGGCGGCAGTTGAGCTTGCTATGCAAGGTAAAAACTCAGTAATGCCAGCTATTATTCGTACATCAAATAACCCGTACACTTGGGAAATTGGCATGGGTGAATTGAAAGATATTGCTAACGTTGAAAAGATGATGCCAATGGAGTACATCTCTGAAGATGGCTTTGGTATTACAGATGCTTGTCGCGAGTACTTACAACCATTAATTGAAGGTGAAAACTACCCTCCATACAAAAATGGCCTTCCTGACTATGTAGTGATGAAGAAAGAAATGGTTGCAAAAAAACTTCCAACTTTCGAAGTTTAATCTACTTCAGTAAAGCGAAACAAGCATGAATGTAATCTTACTAGGTCCTCCAGGCGCAGGCAAAGGCACCCAAGCAACTAACATTTGTCAAAAGTATGATATCCCTCAGATCTCTACTGGTGACATGTTGCGCGGGGCTGTTAAAGCTGGCACACCTTTAGGTGTTGAAGCTAAAAAAGTAATGGATGCTGGTGGCTTGGTGTCTGATGATATTATCATTGGATTAGTGAAAGAAAGGATTCAAGAAAGTGACTGTGAAAATGGCTTTTTATTTGATGGATTTCCACGTACTATCGCTCAAGCAGAAGCTTTGAAAACTGACAACGTTAAAATTGATTATATTGTTGAGATTCAAGTGCCTGATGAAGGTATTATTACCCGCATGTCGGGTCGTCGTGCTCATTTAGCTTCTGGTCGTACTTATCATATTGTTTACAACCCACCAAAGGTTGAAGGCATTGATGATATTACCGGCGAGGAGTTGGTTCAGCGTGCTGATGATAATGAAGATACAATGCGTTCACGCCTAGAGGTTTATCATGAGCAAACTCAACCATTAGTAGATTACTACAAAACCTGGATGAGTATCGATGATAGCGCACCAAAATATGGCTCTGCTATTGGCGTTGGATCACTTGATGAAGTTAAAGATCGTGTTTATGCACAGTTAGGCTAGGACTTTCGAAGTTCTAACTAAACTGAGGGCTTATGTCGTAATGGCATAAGCCTTTTTTATATTTATTTAAACCCAGAAGTTATAATGAAAATTGGACCAAGACAAATAAGCGTACCCTTTAGACCTATTCCGCTAGATGTTCCGGAAGGTATGAAGCCGAATGAGTTTTTTAACTCTTCAGAAAACTTAGCCGACCTTGCGCAAAACAACGGTTTACTTATTAATAATGAAGATTTACTTCTCTATCGTAAAGCACTAGGACACTCAAACTTATTTGATTGCTCTGTTATTTACAATACCTCAAAGAGTATTCTAAACCCGTTGGGACGACCAGTTAGGCGTACGCAAGTGCCAAATAGTGTTAAAAACACTTGGAACAGAATGAATCAAATCATCATTGCTTTCATGCTTGAAGAGTTTCCTGATGCTGATAAATATTTGATTCTCGCTGGTGAAGCCTCATTAGATTCAACTTGGCCAATCACCTCTCCAGGCGTTCCAAGTATTCGCATGCTTCATAATCACTTTATTGTGTTCGACAAAAAGCAACTAGAAAATGCTGAATTATCAGATCCAAAAAATCCAAATCTAACTGATGGTGGCCAGCACTCATTGTTTGCCAACTATATGGAAGAGGTTTATGCTGAATTTCAATCTAAGCTTGCTTTCGATATCCTTAAGCCGATTGCTGGTGAAGCATCAAGCTTGTCATTAACTGGATATCCTCAAGGCCTACCAAGTTGGGAAGTTACTGGTGGCATCGACAGTTTAAAAAATGTTAAATTTTGGGATGAGTATGATCTAGTGCTAAAAGGATTTTTAGATTTTTACCGTACCTTCTTTTCTCAAGTATCTTGTCGAAATTCTGAGGTACCTAAAGAGGCTTACTTTCCAGAGTTAATCGAAAATACCCTACTATTTAATACCTGCTTTTTATCGGCCGCCAAAAAAGTACGTGACAAATGTATCGATGATCCAAAATATTCTTCATCAATTCGCTGGCAGCCTGCTTTTAAGCAATTAATTTATCGTAATGATCAAGGAAAACTTATTGTTACCATTTCACAAAATTCAATCGGCAACGCCATTACTGAATTATTAGGTGTCGTAGTTAAACGCGTACCAGATGCAGATGCATATGAAGCTGCTGAACCAGCACTACTCGAGAAATTACTCAAGCTTCGGTCAAGACTGGTTGAGGCTGACTTGGGCGAAGGCATTGAAACTAAATATTGGAAGAAAGATTAACTTTAATCAAAAAAAGATTTTTTTATTTAAATGGCTCGTTTATCGGGCCATTTTTTTTATTTAGATCAATGAGTTAGGTTACAATTCTTTGCGGGAGAAAATATAAATATAACTTAAAAGGAGAAAAGAAAGTAATGGATACATTAACCATGGCCATCGGGGCTTCAATTATTGCTGTTTTATACGGCTTATACACAATGTCTTGGATTTACAAACAACCACCAGGCAGTGAAAAAATGAAAGAAATTTCAGATGCAATTGCAGAGGGTGCTAGTGCTTATCTGAATAGACAATACACAACCATTGGTATGGTTGGTGTCGTTCTATTGATCGTAATCACTTACTTCTTAGGAATGTCGGTTGGTATTGGCTTCTTAATTGGCGCTGTGCTATCAGGTTTAACAGGCTATATTGGCATGAACGTATCAGTTAAATCTAACTGTCGTACTGCTGAAGCTGCTAAAAACGGCATGAATGCTGCTTTCCAAGTTGCCTTTAAAGGTGGTGCAATCACCGGTATGTTGGTAGTTGGCTTGGCATTGTTGGGTGTTTCTGGATTTTACATGGGCTTGACTGCTTTTGAAATCCCACAAAAAGAAGCATTACACGCATTGATTGGCTTAGCATTTGGCGGCTCATTAATTTCAATTTTTGCACGTTTAGGTGGTGGTATCTTTACTAAAGGTGCTGATGTTGGTGCTGATATTGTTGGTAAAGTTGAAGCTGGTATTCCAGAAGATGATCCACGCAACCCTGCAGTAATTGCAGATAACGTAGGTGACAACGTAGGTGACTGTGCAGGTATGGCGGCAGACTTGTTCGAAACTTATGCAGTAACTATTGTTGCAACAATGATGCTTGCAGGTGTTTTGGGCTTAGGTGAAAGTGCCATTCTTTATCCATTAGCGTTAGGTGCTGTTTCAATCATTGCTTCTATTATTGGTACTTTCTTTGTTAAAGTGGCAGATGGCGGCTCTGTCATGGGCGCTTTGTATAAAGGCTTAATTGTATCTGCAGGTTTAGCAGCAATTGCTTTTTACTTTGTTACGACGGACATGGGCATGGGCATGAATTTATTCTACGCATCATTAATCGGCTTAGGATTGACTGCTGTCATGGTTGTGGTTACTGAATACTACACTGCAACTGAACATAAGCCAGTACAACATATTGCAGAGGCTTCTAAAACAGGTGATGGTACGAATGTTATCGCTGGTATTGGCTTAAGTATGAAATCTACAGCAATTCCTGTATTAGCCGTTTGTGCTAGTATTTGGGGTGCGCATGCATTAGGCGGTCTATACGGTATTGCTATTGCAGCAACTGCCATGTTGTCTATGACGGGTGTTATTGTTGCATTAGACGCCTATGGTCCTATTACTGATAATGCCGGTGGCATTGCTGAAATGGCTAACCTACCTGAAGAGATTCGTAATATTACAGATCCACTAGATGCAGTAGGTAATACAACTAAGGCAGTAACTAAAGGCTATGCAATTGGTTCAGCAGGTTTAGCAGCATTAGTATTGTTTGCTGACTTTACTAATGAGTTAAATACTAGAGTCGGATTTGATCCAATCAGCTTTGACTTGTCAAACCACATGGTAATTATTGGCTTGTTCTTAGGTGGTTTAGTACCTTATTTATTTGGTGCAATGGCAATGGAGGCCGTAGGTCGTGCAGCAGGTGATATTGTTGAAGAAGTGCGTCGTCAATTTAGAGAGATGCCAGGCATTATGGATTACACGCAGAAGCCTGACTACTCAAAAGCAGTTGATATGTTAACCAAATCAGCGATTAGAGAAATGATCGTACCATCAATGCTTCCGATTCTATTCCCAGTAGCTGTTGGTTTACTACTAGGTGCTGAAGCGCTAGGCGGATTATTAATCGGCTCTATCGCAACGGGTATCTTTGTTGCCATTTCTATGACCACTGGTGGTGGCGCTTGGGATAACGCCAAGAAGTATATCGAAGATGGTCAACTGGGCGAAGGTCATGGAAAAGGATCAGACACGCACAAGGCTGCAATCACAGGTGATACCGTAGGTGATCCGTATAAAGATACGGCTGGTCCTGCGATCAACCCACTGATCAAGATTATCAACATTGTTGCAATCATGATCATTCCTTTATTAGGTGCTCCTTTACTAGGGTAGATTGATTAAAGGATAAAAAAAGCGTGCTATTGCACGCTTTTTTTTCGTCTTATCTAAAATATGGGTAATAAAAAAGGAGTGCAATTGCACTCCTTTTCTTGTATCGCTTATTGTTCTCTAAATGCCCGTACCTTTGTGAATTTGAACATTCATACCTTTGGTATTCTTAGTTAGTACAAAGTCTGCTTGAGCCTTTAATAGCTTATCTGTGCATTCATGTAAATCAGTATATTCATCTTGGCCGGTATCGAATCGTTTATCTTTTAAATAATAGAAAAAACTCTTATATTTATAATTATCCAATTTGATAATAATAAAAGTAGAGTTCGGATCCTCCCAAACTGCAGCTGGAAATAACGTAGGATTTTCTTCGCCTTCTTTTGTTATCTCGATATCAGCAAGGTGAACCTCTTTTTTTTCTTTTCTCCAGCGATTATCAAGATTCTTTTGAATAGTCGTAATTTCAGACTCGGTAAATTCTACACTCATAATATTATGCTTGACTCAGTATCTCTTCTAAACTTGGCTCGGAATCAGTTGTACCGCCCGCTTCCATTTCTTCAATAGTTGCATCACGAACTAATAAAATTTCTAATACAAACTTAACATCACGCCCACACAATGGATTGTTACCATCAATGGTGACTGTTTCATCATCAACTTTGGTCACTAAGAATTCTTTAGGCTGGCCGTCTTTGTTTTCCATGGTCACTTTAGTGCCAATCTTTCGATACTCTTGTGGAACGTTTTCGATTTTATCAATAAAAACTAAAGTCTCATCTCTTGGACCGTATAGTTTTTCAACATCGATTTTAATCTCAATAATATCGCCCTTTTCACGACCTTCTAATTCAGCAAGAACTTGCTTACCTAAAACATCATTAGCGCCATGAACATAACCAACAGGATACTCAATGCTAGAAAAAACACTGTTCGTTTTTTGATCTACTACTTTGTAGATTAATTCAACGTATTTAGACTCTTCAATAAAATCAGACATATTTATTTAAAAAATGGTTGCGCCGAAAATTTTAACAACGTTATCTTCGTAACCTAATACCAGACGACCAAGATACTCACCTGCTTTTTCACTGTTAAGCTTGCCATTATTAGTTTGTCTGTATAAAACAGTAACATGTTCACCACGACGAATCATGCCTAGGTAGTCAGCACCTTTTTCTAAACCTTTGGTAAGCTCACTACGCGCAAATTGCTTTCCCATTTCAACTTCGTTTGCACCACGCAAAAAACCTTCTGAGAAATTACGGGTAAAAGCGCCATAGTTAGCGTTGTTAGAGAATTTAATCAAGTCATCCCAAAAAGGATGGGCAATGGCTAGGATTTCCTCGTCTGTTTTGTCAATAATATTCATTATTTAATACTCCACTCTTTTTAACACTCCCTTAAAGGGCGCTAACTTATATTTTCTTATCTATTGTAAGTCTTTTGTTAAAACCTACAATAGATAAAAAAGACCAATCTGCAATAGATTGGTCTTTTTTATCAAAATAGAAATTTAATTTCTATCTATCTTTACTCATCGTTTACCAAATGGTAACAAGGAGCTTTGCTCATTGTGTACGCACCTGTGTCGCGATCACGATGAGAAACTGTCAATACATGCCAGTTATCATCATCAAGTTTCATTGCATCACCACGGTAGTAGTAACCAGGCCAGCGAGTTTCCTTACGGAAGAACGTATGCTGGAATACACACTCAGAAGTACGATGACGGTGCTTAAGCTCCCATGCACGCATTAACTGGTGAATATCTTCAGCACCTAACTTCTCTAAATCTTCTTCCATGATAGACATTTTCTGCATACCCATGTTTAGAAGCTTATCGTTAGTCATGTAAGAAACTGTTACACCGCCACAGTACTCGTCCATAATCTTTTGAAGACGCTGCAGGCCAGGCATCGGAAGAATGTAGCTCGGAGATACTGTACCAGCAACGATTTCGTTACGGCCAATTCTGTAAGTCTCAAGTGGTTGGAAGATTTGCGCTTTACGATCAGCAATTTGCTTATCAGAAACAACAATACCTTCACCCTTACCGTCGTCAACGTATTGGCAAGCAGCTTTAGCAGCTAGACGACCTTCAGTAAATGAGCCTGATGAGAATGCGTGTGGCGTTCCACCAACAGCATCACCTGCACCAAATAAACCTTCAACAGAAGTCATACGGTTATAACCCCAGAAGTACTCTGGTGGAGATAGATCTGCAGGACCTGAACACCATGCGCCACATGCAGTTGCGTGTGAACCCATAACGTACGGCTCAGAAGTTGTTAACTCAGGGTTAATGTACTTCGGATCGATGTCTGTTGCAGCCCATAATACCGCTTGACCAACAGTCATACCTAGGAAGTTTTCCCAACCAACTTCTTCTAAATGAGGGTCTTGGAATGCTTCCATTGTAACCATATGAATCGGACCACGACCTGCATTTATTTCAGAAATAATTGCAGAAGTACGTAGACAAGTAGGAATTGGACGTGCAGATACATGTGATGCTTCTACATCAAGATAACGCTTGCCAACTCTTTCTTCTAATTCAGGGAACCAGTTAGATTCATACTCTTCACCATAACCATTTTGAGTGTAAGTATGTAAATGTAGGAAGTATGCGCCAACTGGGCCATAACCGTCTTTAAAACGAGCAAGAACGATACGGTTTTCCATTTGTGTCATCTTCGCACCAGCTTCAATTAACAAGCCATATGCAGAACCAGAAGACCATGGAGCGTACCAAACACGACCAGCACCTTCACCTACAGAACGAGGTTTAAAGATATTAGAAGCACCACCAGCACCAACGATAGTCGCTTTAGATTTAAATACGTGGTAGTTACCAGTACGTACGTTAAAACCAACACAACCCGCAACGCGGTTATCTTTAGCATCGTCCATCAACAAGTGAGTAACCATAATACGGTTGTACACTTTGTCAGCTTGCTTAGTCGCAGCTTCAGCAACGATAGGCTTGTATGATTCACCATGAATCATAATCTGCCACTTACCTTCACGCATATATGCGCCTTTAGCAAGACCTTCAGCATTTTCACGCTTAGGATCTTTCATTAATGGTAAGCCCCACTCTTCGAACTTATGTACCGCAGAGTCAACGTGACGAGCCATATCAAAAAGTAAATCTTCACGAACCATGCCCATTAAATCAATACGCGCATAACGTACATGATCTTCAGGATTATTTTCGCCAAAACGAGTACCCATGTAACAGTTAATTGCGTAAAGACCTTGAGCAACAGCACCTGAACGGTTAATGTTTGCTTTCTCAGCGATTACGATTTTCTTGTTACGGCCCCAGTACCTAGCTTCATAAGCGGCACCAGTACCACCTAAGCCAGCACCAACAACAAGAATATCAATGTTGTCTTCTACAATTGTTTTACAAGCTTTCATGGTACTCTGCTCCTATTTTTAATGTTAATTTATTAGTTTTTAGCGTATGCAATCCACCGTCATCCATACGGATGTACTTAGGTTCAAATGCTAATAACTCAGAGTTACGCATTTCAGCTGTAGGCTCATCCAATTCTCTAAAGTCTTGGATTTTAGTTCCCCATGGCTGAGTAGTGATTGGTGATAAGAAGTTCTTAACACGGCCGTCACGGAATTTAACTCTCCATGCGATCGTGCCTTTCTCTTCATCACGAATAGTACGTACACTGTGACCTAGTGGTGCAAAGTCTGCGTAACCACGTACGTCAATAGCTTGGTGTGGACATGCTTTTACACATGAGTAGCACTCCCAACACATGTTAGGTTCAATGTTATAAGCACGACGATATTTTTCGTCAATGTGCATAATGTCAGATGGGCAGATATCTACACAATGTCCACAACCATCACAACGAGTCATATATACAAAAGTTGGCATATTATTTTCTCTCTTAATTAATTAGTTAATATTAGTAGTGCTTAGGCGCTTCGCGCTTAATACCAAGACCCATATCCATTGGCGCATCCTTAAGAAGCTCCATAGAGTGTCTGTTTTGCTGGAAATCATCATCTGCAGCAGTTTTGCCACCAAATCTAGTTTCATGAGGCAAGTTCTCGTTTGTACCATTAGCCTTAATGATGCGCTTGTTGTAAGCTGCAGCAGGCTTGAAGAACATGTGAGAGAATTTAGACCAGTAAACACCACCAAATAATGATGCTGTTGAAAGGATAACTAGCATAAACCAAATGCCTTCGCCGCCACCAACGTAAGACCAACCTAAAGCGGTTACTGATGTTGCCATTAATGATAATGAAAACATGTCTTTTCTAAGTGTAATACTGTTCCATGAAGCGCCTTCTGCTTGACCATCAACTTTAAATGAGAACCAGAACCAAAAAGTACCGATAAACAACATAATTGCACCAGTATTCCATACTTGGGCCAACGTAGCATCAGCTGCATTTTCACCAAAGATAATCATTGCAGTTGCCGCATTGAATAGGATGAAACCATACATAGTTAAGACGTGAACTAAACGACGAACAGGGTTTGCAAATTCACCAGCTGTAGCAACATCTGTTACGATAGTGCTTACAAGAATACCGGCTTTATCGCCAGCACTAAGCTGTGTCAATCTAGTGTCTTCTTTACCGACAGTACAAACTGCATTGCCGGCCGCTAAATCTTTTTCTGCTTTTGCAGCTGCATTAAAGAAATACGTTGTACTTCCTTTATGAATTAGATCTGCAATTGTCATAAGTATTACTAGCGCAATCATTACGATTACATAAGTTTGCATACTCTCATATCCGATGCTTTCCACTAACGTGGCAATCGGTGTGGTACTGAAATTGATCATAGTTTCATCCTCCTTAGGTTAAATCAATTACTTTATTGATACCAAGCTTTCGCTTAGAATTTCTCTCTCTTGTCTTCATCTCACCCAATACAACTTGCAATGGATCAAAATCCAACTATTATACTTAGTTAAAAGTTTGGTTTCAATCAAAAGCCCCTTATTTTCATAAGAGGCCTTTGATTGATATTTTCTTTATTTAGCTGAATGTCCGCTTAACTTGATTTCAACTTTGTCTGCTTCCTTGATTGTTGCGTAGTAGTCTTGTAATACTTTTGCAACTTCTGGACGTGAAAATTCTTCAGGAAGATCTTCGCCATCAGATAACATTTTACGAACTTTTGTACCTGAAAGTAACACGCGATCTTTAGGCTCATGTGGGCATGTCTTCACTGAAGACATTCCACCACATTCATGACACCAGAACGTCCAGTCAATTTTAAGTGGCTTAGTTATTAATGCATCTTCTGCAATTTCATCAAAAATATTATGCGCATCAAATGGGCCGTAATAATCATCAACACCCGCATGATCACGACCAACAATTAGATGTGAACAGCCATAGTTTTGTCTGAATAAAGCGTGTAACAATGCTTCACGAGGGCCAGCATAACGCATATCTAACGGGTAACCAGATTGTAGAATTGTGTTGTCTACAAAGTAGTTTTCAATTAATGTTGAAATTGCTTCTGAGCGAACATCAGCAGGAATATCACCAGCCTTAAGGCCGCCTAATACTGAATGAATCATTACACCATCACAAATCTCTACTGCAATTTTCGCTAAGTATTCGTGTGAACGGTGCATTGGGTTACGTGTTTGGAATGCTGCAACTGTCTTCCAGCCTTTATCGTCAAAGTAAGCGCGAGTTTCAGCTGGTGTCATGTATAAATCACCGAACTTCGCAGGGAATCCACCGTCTGACAATACTTTAATAGGACCTGCAAGGTTGTATTTACCTTGAGCCTTAACCATAACAACACCTGGATGCGCGTCTTCAGTCGTTTTAAATACTGAGTCACACTCATGGTCTTTGTCAATTGTGTATTTTTCAGTCACTGTCATCGTAGCAAGAATGTCGCCTGATTTACCACTAACAATTGTAATTTCATCGCCTGCTTTAACAGCTTCGTCGTCGGTTGAAAATGTTACCGGGATTGGCCAAAATAAGCCGTTAGCCATTGTCATGTTGTCACAAATACCTTGCCAGTCAGCTTTTCCCATAAAACCTTCTAATGGGTTAAAGCCACCAATACCAAGCATAACTATGTCACCTTCCTCTCTAGAAGAGCAAGTAATTTTTGATAGAGTTTCAGCTCTTGCTAATTCTGCTATTAACGCATCGCCTGATAATGCTAATGCATTTAGCGTGTCGCTACCATGTGGTGGGACTAATTTTGACATAGTACAATCCTATTAAGGTTTAAAGAAATAGAAAATTATACCTATTGTGATTTTTTATAAGACCTTGATATAGGGATATTTTTATATATCTCTAATGATATATAAAGTGCCAAAACACTCTTAAAGTTTAATTTTGAATCGAACCCTTTGTGTGCCATCTTTTGATTGTTTTGCAATAACCTTATCATTCTTGATATCATAATCTAATGTGCCGCCACTAAAAGAATCAAACCCTTGGACTAAATGTGCATTGCCACTTAAATGCATCATTTCTTGTTTAATCAAATAAATAATTTTCTCAGCAGTAGCTTCAATAAAACGAGCTTGATTTTGTTGATTTTGTTGATAATGCGCTCGATGTTTTTTATCGCCTTTTGCAACCACTTTGAACACTTCCTTTTGATTACTAAAAATTTGAATTTTTTCAGCGCTTAAGGTTAAAGAACCTTGAACTACACTAGCATTTCCTGTGTAAGTACTGATGTTTTTTTTCTCATCAATCACCACCGTATAAGCTTCTACATTAATAGGCTGATTTTTATCATTCGGCATAGACAATGCATTCACTGATAATAAACAAATGACGATAAAAATTTTATTCATAATAGCCTACCACACCACCTGTTAGCTTAATTTTTTGCTTGGCATCTTCATACATCATTCCTGTGGCTGTAATATTTGCCAACTTTGATTGATAATGTATTTTTTCATCTGTCCGGTACACATCAGAACTGCCAGTTTGATCAATAAATAAATTTTTAGTATTAATAATAGAGCCAGAATCTTGAAACACTTTCACTTTTCCAGACATTTGCATTAATTCTTTTTGAACATGCATGCCCTGAGAAACGATCTTAGTATTTTTACCCAAGTAAGTCACCTGTTTATTGCCAACTATCTCATCACTTTTGGTGCCAACTATCAACTCCGGAGTGTTCATATTTATATTGCTGCCGTCAACTCCCTTAACTTTTACCTTGCCTTGAAATTTGATCTCTCCGCTATCAAGATAATTAGCGCGCTTTGAGCTAAGTGTATATTCTATTTCTCCTTGTTCATTGTAAACACTGACCTTTGGCTCAATTAATAATGCAGGGGTATTTTTAAAATTGAAATAATGGTCAGCCTTAACAAAATGAGACAGACGTTGGTTTCCATCAAATTCTTGTAAGGCGAATTGATCAATTTTTTCTACGTAAGCCACTTCTTGCGAAGTCACTCCATTATCTGTCAACACATCTGGCTTCTGGACGCTAAGCTGTTCAAATGAATAAGACAAGCCTCTCATCAAAAGCCACATGATAGCAATAATCACTATAATGAAAACCGTAATTAATAAATTATGTCTTAATTGAAAATTCATGATGTCATATACAGTTGAAAAAATTCGTGGCATCTACGCCATCACACCTGACGGTCCGATTGACCTCGATCAAATTAGAAAAACAATTTCTCAGTATAATATTAGTATTTTGCAATATCGACGAAAAACCGCTGATGGCGCCTTAAAACTTATTGAAACGACTAAATTACGCCAACTATGCTTACAACATCATACTTTATTTATTATCAACGATGATATTAACCTAGCGCAAAAAGTCAATGCAGATGGTGTGCATCTAGGAAAAAATGACAGCTCCATACAAGCTGCAAAAAATCTACTGGGTGATGATGCAATCATTGGTATAAGCTGTTATAACGACATTAATTTGGCAAAATCTGCCCAACATCAGGGCGCAAGCTACGTAGCCTTCGGTGCACTTTTTGCATCAAGCACCAAGCCAGATGCGCCTACCTGTTCACTTGATGTTATCACTCAAGCAAAAACAGTTATTGATATTCCCATTGTTGGCATTGGCGGCATTGATTTTGACAATCAAGAGCAAGCGCTCAAAGCAGGATGCGACGCAGTTGCCATGATTAACGCTATATTTCAATAAGACTATTTCTAGCAAAGGGGTTGTACTATTTGTATTGCTAGAAATGTGTAAGAAGAATGGGCAGCTGATATTAAAATCTTGAGGAGAGAATAATTAGCAAGCTACCCAAATGAATAACAAACAATCTTGGAGGGAGTAGGTTATTCAGATTATCATTATAAACTAATATATTTATCCACCAATGGCGGTAAACCGCAAAAATTAATCATTAATACCCCAAAGCACTAAACATCGCCTCTTGCGTACTCCACTGTTCTGGCGGTTGCACTTATAGACCTTCGATTGGCATAACAACAAAACTATAGCCTGAATTGCTGTAATCAATTTTGGCACTAGTCTTATTGATAAATAAAATTTTTAACTTATTTTGCTGCTCAACTACTGGATTAAACGCATGAAAGGAGTTTCTAGCCTCTGCCGATAAAATCATAGTCAAAGAGCTGATTAGTAATAATATAGATGTTGATTTTTTAATTAGTCTCATAGTTATTTTCTTTAATCATCTCTCTAAATTAATGATTGTAGTATTTCTTGAATTCGCATAACAAGTGCAATTTTAATTGTAATTAAATAGCCAGTTGTAATAAACTTTGCTATTTTCTTACTACGGGAAATTGCAATGAATTATCAACAACTGACTAACGATGAACGATACCA
>NZ_FQTP01000039.1 GCF_900128515.1 Bathymodiolus heckerae thiotrophic gill symbiont | reverse complement strand
GATTGTTTGTCTGCTCAATCCTGTTAATTCCTTGATTTGAACTGCGTTCAAATCAAGAGAAAAATACTTAATTATTTCTCTAAATTTCTTCTCTGAAATACGGGAACGATTTACATACTTGTTTTTTTACTTTCATAACGGTACTTTAACATGATTTTAAATATGCTTGGGTTGTCATGACCCATTATTTTTTTAACTTTAGTGTGCGAATTATGTACGAAATACTTAAACTTCGGACAATAAAAAAGGCTTGCATCTCTGCAAACCCTTTAATAATATGGTGGGGCGTGAGCGATTTGAACGCTCGACCAGCGGATTAAAAGTCCGATGCTCTACCAACTGAGCTAACGCCCCATATTGGTTTTTCAACACTAAGTGCGAAAAGTGAAATTATACATTATCCTTATTCAAAAACAACCAAAAATTAAGCTTTATTTACCATTTCTTTTAAGCTTTTTCCTGGCTTAAAGAAAGGTACATATTTGGCTTCAACTTTCGTTCTTTCATTGGTTTTTGGGTTAACACCTTGACGTGCTTTTCGATGCTTCTTTATAAAAGCACCAAAGCCTCTAATCTCAACTCCTTCACCCGATACAATTGACTGGGTAATTCTATCCAAGATTAAATCAACCATGTGCTTAATGTCTGATTTTGCTAGGTTTGAGTTTTCTGTCAAGTTTTGAATTAAATCTGTTTTTTTCATAATTTCACCATAAAAAAAGGCCGCTTTGTATCTCTACGCAGCGGCCTTTTTATTGACTAAGGGTTACTTATCTTTAGCTTGCTTAAGTAAGTCACCTAGAGTTGAACCAGTTGCATCATCAGAAGACTGCTTATTGTAGTCTGCCATTGCCGCTTGCTCTTCAACTGAATCTTTCGCTTTAACGCTCACTGCGATATTACGAGATCTTCTGTCAACGTTCATAATAACAACTTCGATTTCAGCACCTGTCTTCAATACAGTAGTTGCATCTTCAACACGCTCTTGTGAAATTTCACCTGCTTTTAGGTAGCCAGTAATATCTTCAGCTAGACCGATAACAGCACCACGAGGATCAACCTCTAAGATAGTACCCTTAACAATAGCACCCTTCTTATTAGCTGATGCATATTGCATAAAGTCATCTTCAGAAAGCTGCTTAATACCTAAAGAGATGCGCTCTTTTTCTGCATCAATATTAAGAATAACAACTTCTAATTCTTGACCTTTAGAATAGTTAGCAACTAACTCTTCAGAAGATTGCTTATCCCAAGAGATATCAGCTAAGTGAATTAGACCGTCGATACCACCTTGTAAGCCAACAAATAAACCAAAGTCAGTAATTGACTTAACGTTTACGATGATTTTATCACCTTTGTTTTGAGTTGCTTCAAACGCTTCCCATGGATTTTCTAATGCTTGCTTCATTGATAATGAAATACGGTGCTTAGATTCTTGAACGTCTAATACTACTACGTCAACTTCTTGACCTAGCTTAACAATCTTAGAAGGACGTGCATTTGCGTTAGTCCAATCCATTTCAGAAACGTGAACCAGTCCTTCAACACCGTCTTCGATGCGTACAAACGCGCCGTAGTCAGTAAGGTTAGAAACTGTACCAGTAACTTTCTTACCGATAGGTAAGCGATCAGAGATGTTATCCCAAGGGCTAGCAGTAAGCTGCTTAAGACCTAGTGATACACGCATCTTCTCTTTGTCGTAGTTAAGAACTACAACTTTAATGTTGTCGCCAATTGTAAGCTTCTCAGATGGGTGATTAACACGCGTCCAAGAGATGTCTGTAATATGTAGTAAACCATCAACACCACCAAGATCAACAAACGCACCGTAGTCAGCAAGGTTCTTAACGATACCGTCAATTTCTTTACCTTCTTCAAGTGTTTCAAGTAATGTTTCACGATCAGCTGAGTTAGCTTCTTGCATAACTGCTTTTCTAGAAATAACGATGTTGTTTCTAACTTCATCCATTTTAATAACGATTGCTTCAATTTCTTGACCAGTAAGGTATGAGAAATCTTTAACAGGACGTACATCAACTAACGAACCTGGTAAGAACGCTTTAACAACGCCAATATCAACTGTAAGACCACCTTTAACAGCGCCAGTAACAATACCAGTAACAGTCTCTTTAGAATTCATTGCTGTTTCTAATGACTGCCATAACTTGATGCGTTTCGCTTCAGTGTGTGACAATAATGTATTACCCAGGCCATCGTCGATTGATTTAAGAGCGACTTCTACTACATCGCCTTCTGCAACTTCTAATTCACCTTGTGGGTTTTTAAATTCGTCTAGAGAGATAAAACCCTCTGATTTTAAGCCAACATTTACAATCGCTTTTTCACGATTAATGCTAACTACAGTACCCATTAATAAGGCACCTACTTTTACGTTTTGTTGTTCTACACTGTTCTCAAACAGTTCAGCAAATGATTCTGACATATTTTCTTCTTTGATATTGACCGGTAATTTTTTAGGCTATTTACGGTGTAACGCCTAATGCATATCGGGTTAGTTTATTTATAAAGCTTAACCGCTTAAGCTTTAACCAGCTCGCTCACTTGAGCGATAACCTCATCCAATGACAACTCAGTGGTATCAATGACTAAGGCATCCTTTGCAGGTTTTAAAGGTGAATGTTTACGCGAACTATCACGCTCATCCCTTGCTTCAACCTCTGCTAAGATTTGCGACATTATACCCTGATGACCTTGCGCTTGCAATTGTTTTAGGCGTCTATTAGCACGCTCTTCACTGCTTGCAGTTAAGTAAACTTTATAGGCTGCATTTTTAAAAACCACGCTGCCCATATCACGACCATCTGCAACCAAACCAGGTGAGGTGGAAAAATCTTGCTGACGCTTTAAAAGTGCAGCGCGAACCACGCCAATTGAAGCTATTTTTGAAGCCTTCTCGCCCGTTTTCTCTGTGCGTAAAATTTTAGATACATCCCTACCATCAAGATAAACGCTGACTAGTTCACTATCTTCATGGGTTTTAAAGGCAAGATCTAGATTTTTGGCAATTTCTTCTAATGCGTTTTCATCGGCAATATCCACACCTCTACTTTCAACTGCCAAAGCAAAAGCTCGATAAATAGCGCCAGAATCTAATAAATTCCAGCCTTGTTGCTGTGCAACAACTCGAGCAACCGTACCTTTGCCAACGCCACTTGGTCCGTCAATGGTTAATACAGGTGCACTCACTTTGCCTCAGGTCGCATATGCGGGAACAACAGCACGTCACGAATTGATGGCGAATCTGTAAATAACATTACCAAACGATCAATGCCAATACCCTCACCCGCAGTTGGCGGCATGCCGTATTCCAGTGCACGAATGTAGTCAGCATCGTAATGCATGGCTTCATCATTGCCCGCATCTTTTTCTGCCACTTGCGCTTTAAAACGCTGTGCTTGATCTTGAGCATCATTAAGCTCAGAAAAACCATTAGCAATTTCACGTCCACCAATGAACAATTCAAAACGATCAGTAATAAACGGATTGTCGTCATTACGACGTGCTAAAGGTGAAACTTCAGTTGGATACTCGGTAATAAAAGTTGGTTGCATGAGTTTTTCTTCAACAGTTGCTTCAAAAATCTCAATTTGGATTTTGCCCAAGCCCCAATTATCTTTAACTTCAATACCTAATTTTTTAGCCGTTGCTTTAGCATTGTCTTTATTTAAATCCTGCGCACTAAAACTCGGATTGTATTCAAGAATCGAATCAAACACACTAATGCGATTAAACCCTTTAGAGAAGTCAAAATCATCGCCCTGGTAATGAATGGTAGCACTGCCACAAACATCAACAGCAATGCCGCGAAACAGTTTTTCAGTAAGATCCATTAAATCGTGGTAAGTGGCATAAGCTTGATAGAATTCAATCATAGTAAATTCAGGATTATGACGCGTTGACAGGCCTTCATTTCTGAAATTACGATTAATTTCAAACACTCTATCCATACCACCAACAACCAAACGCTTTAAATAAAGCTCAGGCGCGATGCGTAAATACATACCGATATCTAATGCATTATGATGCGTCTCAAATGGCTTGGCCGTTGCACCACCGGGAATGGTTTGCAACATTGGAGTTTCCACCTCCATAAAATCTGCATCATTAAAAAAGTTACGAATGTAGGCAACAATCGCACTACGACGCTTAAAGGTGCTACGCACTTCTTCATTAATGATTAAATCAACATAGCGCTGGCGGTATCTGGTTTCTTGATCAGATAAGCCGTGGAATTTTTCTGGCAATGGGCGTAATGATTTGGTTAATAGTTTAATACTGTCAACCCGTATTGAAAGCTCACCAACATTGGTTTTAAATAGCGTACCCGTTGTGCCTACAATATCGCCAATATCCCATTTTTTAAATTGCTCGTTGTAAAAATTTTCAGGCAATTCATCACGAGTAACAAACACTTGGATTCTAGCACTTGAATCTTGCAGAGTAGCAAAGCTAGCTTTACCCATCACACGCTTAAGCATCATTCGACCAGCAATAGAAACCTTGATAGATTTTTGCTCTAATTCTTCTTTAGAAAACTGATCAAAATCATTAATAAGATCTTGAGCTAAATGTTCAGGCTTAAAATCATTAACAAAAGGATTGCCAGCTTCTCTTAGTTTGTCTAATTTTGATTTTCTTTCAGTGATTAATTTATTGTCGTCTTGATTACTCATAAGGGTTAGCTCTGTGTTTTATATTCTAATTCTTGCTGTGCCAATTGCTTGGCTTTGGTTAAATCTTGCTTAGATTGCGCAATATTATCCATACGCTTGTATAAGGTGCCACGATTATAATAGGCTTGATAAAAATTTGCATCCAATTCAATGGCTTTATTTAGATCTTCTAAAGCAAGCTCATCTTTATTGATTTTAATGTAAGCATTACCTCGATTATAAATAGCAGCAATGTAGTTTTCATCCAGGGCAATAGCTTGAGAATAAGCATTAATTGCTTCATCATTTTGTTCTAATCGATCATAACAATTACCCAAATTATTAAAAGCACCGCTATCAGTATTATTAAGCTCAATAGCTTGCTCAAAATAGCCAATAGCTGAACTAAAATTTTCTTTTTCTTGCTCTAAATAAGCCAAACAAAAATACGCTTCCGGGCTATTTGGATTTACTTGAATGGCATTTGACATGCTTTCAATAGCTAAATCATCACTACCTTGCAACTGATGTAAATTTCCCAAACTTAAATAAGCATTGGCTTTTAAATTATCATCAACAGATGGGTGATTAATTAAGCCATTCCAAGCTTGAATAGCCAAAGATAAATCGTTATTTTTTTGATGTGTATAAGCCTCAACCATCAGCTCACTTAATTCTTTTTCTATACTCATGTCAGGGTGATGATTAACTTTCTAGTGTTTTTTCCAGCACGATGCTCATAAAGATACAGACTTTGATATTCACCCAAAGCAAGCTCTCCCTGAATAATTGGAATGGTTTTTGCTTCGCCAGTGAGAATCGATCTAATGTGTCCAGACATATCAAAATCACCCTCTCCATCATGTCGATAATTAGGACTTGCATCAGTCACACTGGCTTTAAAATAATCCTCCACATCAAGTAATAAATTAGGATCTTCATTGCCAGTAATCATTAATGATGCCGAAGTATGCGTAACAAATACATGGCACAACTGCGCAGATGCATTATTAATTAATTTATTAACTTGAGTGGTAATTTCAACAGCACCTCGCCCATCAGTACTAACGATTATTTCATGTTGACTCACTTTAATAAATCCTTAGCCTTACTCGTGTCAATTGTTGGCGCTTGAGTGTTTTTTCTACTCTTAAACGATCGAACAAAAAGGAAAATACCGAATAATAAAAAAGCGAATGGTGCATACCACAATAAATAAGTATTAATATTAACAGGTGGCTTAAATACAACAAAATCACCATATCGATCGGTCATATAACGGCGAATTTGGTCATCTGTTTTTTGGGTAGTAATCAACTCTCTAACCTTTTCGCGCAGGTCTTTAGCAAGGCCAGCATTGGATCCACCAATACTTTGGCCTTGACAAACTGGGCAGCGAATTTCATCAATCAAATTTCGGTAACGCTGTTCTTGTTGTGTATTAACAAAGCTATTTGCTTCAATACTTTCAGCAAATACAGGTTGAAAAATTAATAGCATAATACACAAGCCAACTCTTTTAACTAGCGCCATTGTTTGGGTAAAATTTTGCATACTTAACTTTTTAATCTTTAAAACCTAGATTTTACACTCGTCAGACGTTGTAAAAAGGAGACCCATGCCATTAATTACACTTGATAACATTTCTTTGAGCTTTTCAGATAAGCCAATTTTGAATCAAGTCAGCTCTACCATTCTCAAAGGTGACAAAATTGCACTGATCGGTCGAAATGGCGAGGGAAAATCAACTTTCATGCGTATTTTGGCAGGCACAATTGAGCCTGATGATGGTAAGTTAAAGATTAAAAACGGCATTACCGTTAGCTATTTAGAGCAAACACCGCCAGAAGATAACGATAAAACTCTATTTGATATTGTTGCTGAAGGTCTGGGTGAAATTGGCGACATCCTGACTAAATATCAACACCTAATCAAACAAGGTAAGCTTGATGAAGCTGGCAAATATCAACAAAGAATTGACCAGCTTGATGGCTGGCAATATCTACATAAAATTGAAGCCACTCTTAATCGCTTCAACTTAAATGGTGATACCACGCTTGCCACCTTATCTGGCGGTTGGCGTAGACGTGTTATGCTGGCTCGAGCTCTCATTCAAGAGCCAGATGTTTTACTACTTGATGAGCCGACCAACCACATGGATATTACCGCCATTCTTGACTTGGAAAGAATGCTCAGAGAATATCATGGCACCTTAATTTTAATTAGCCATGATCGCTCATTTGTTGCGGGCATTGTTAACAAGGTTTTTGATTTAGACCGTGGTAATTTAAGTGTGTTTGAATGCGGCTATCGAGATTACGTTAAACGCAAAGATGAGCAATTGCATACAGAAGAACTTGCCAATGTTCGCTTTGATAAAAAACTCGCTCAAGAAGAAACCTGGATCAGACAAGGTATTAAGGCGCGTCGTACCCGTAATGAGGGCAGAGTGCGAGCCTTGAAAGATATGCGCAGCTCTTTTATCAACCGTCGAGCCAAAAAAGGCAATGTAAAAATTCATGCACTTGAAGACGAAAATAGGTCCTCTAAAGTTGTATTTGAAGTTAAGAAAATTTCTTATGAAATTGCAGACCTGACACTTATTAAAGACTTCTCCATGCTGGTGTTAAAAGGTGAAAAAATCGGCATCATTGGCGGCAATGGCACTGGAAAATCAACCTTTATCAAATTACTATTGGATGAGCTACAACCCACAAAAGGTTATATTCGTCGATCAAAAACTATTCAGCTGGCCTATTTTGATCAAATGCGTGAAAACCTCGACCCTAATATGAAGGCCATGGACTTTGTTTCAGGTGGTCGCGAGCATATCGATGTTGGCGGCAAGAGTAAGCATATTATTGGCTATTTACGTCAATTTTTGTTTACTGGAAAACAGGCCATGGCGCCGATCAGAATGTTTTCTGGTGGTGAAAAAAATCGACTCATGTTGGCTAAAATTCTTTCACAGCCTGCCAACCTTTTGGTTCTCGATGAGCCTACCAACGACCTTGATATTGAAACCTTGGAATTACTAGAAGAAATGCTAGTAGATTACAACGGAACGCTAATCCTTATTTCTCATGATAGAACCTTCTTAAATAACGTTGTTGGCTCTACTGTAGTACTTGATGGCAATGGTGTGATCAATCAATACGCTGGTGGTTATGATGATTATCTAATTCAAAAACAAGATAAGATAATTGCCGAAAAGCCGAAGAAAAAACCCAAAGAAAAAACACAGAAAATAGCTGTTCAGACTAATAAAAAATTAACCTACAAACAACAGCAAGAACTTAAAAACTTACCCAAGAAAATTGAAAAGACTGAAATAGAAATTGGCGAAATCCAACTACAATTATCAGATCCTGAATTTTTTCAAACTGATGAATCTCAAGATGCACTTATTCGCTTAGCTAGATTAGAGGCTGATTTAGAGCGATATTTTGATAAATGGGGAGAATTAGAATGAAGCGCGTACCACTAATTGTTGACTTGGATCACACCCTAATTAACACTGATTTATTATATGAATCATCTATTGGTGTATTAAAAAAACAACCCTGGATGATTTTTCTTTATCCATTTTGGTTTTTTAAAGGCAAAGGTTGCTTAAAAAGTCAATTAGCAAAGCGCTTTGAAATTGATGTGACTAAACTACCTTATATTCAAGCCACTATTGATTATATCAATGATCGGAAAAAACAAGGCGACGTAATTATTTTGGCAACCGCCTCATATAAGGGTTATGCTTTTTCTGTTGCCAAACATATTAAATTATTTGATGATGTAATGGCTAGCAATGCTGATTTCAACCTATCTTCTCATAACAAGGCAGATAAATTAGTCGCGCGATTTGGCAAGAAAAACTTTGATTATATGGGTGATCACATGCGTGACATGCCAGTTTGGGAAGTGTCAAATATGGCTATTTTAGTCAATGTTAGTGATAAGATAATTAACAGCACCAAACATTTAAAAACATTGGTTATTTCGAAAAAAATATCATGATGCAGGCTTGGTTTTTTTAATATTAGCAATTGTCCTAGAAGTAGCTGGAACAACTGCCATGAAATTCTCAGATGGGTTTAGCAAACTTTTGCCATCTATACTTATTTTCGTTTGTTACGCCTTATCATTTATTGCGCTGACATTCGCTTTGAAAAAGTTTGAAATGGGCATTGCTTATGCAATTTGGGCTGGCCTTGGTATTGTGTTAATTACAGCGATAGGCATTATCTATTTCGATGAATCCGCTAATTTATTAAAATTTGGCAGTATTTTATTGATTATGATCGGTATTGTTGGCTTGCATTTAAGCTCAACCAACTAGTTACAAGCTAACCTTCTAGTACGTATGACATGGTGCCTAATATTAGATAAATAGCAGTTGTTACTATTAATGTCGCCGCAATAACACGGGCCATTTTTAGATTTTTACCTAGCACTCTATTGCTAATAAACCACACACAATAACCAACAACAAAAGCAATAATTAATAGACGAATTAAAAACATAATACTAATTGGATTATTTAAGAGATTCGACTATTTTAGTCGCTAATGCCAAATTAATGCCATTTACTTTTTGAATTTCATCAATCGAAGCGCTTTTAATTTCTTGCAATCCGCCAAAATAATTCAACAATGCACTACGCCTTAATTTACCAATACCTTTGATTGACTCCAGGGGTGACGTGGTACGATTTTTACCGCGCTTTAATCGATGGTTTTTAATCGCAAAACGATGTGATTCGTCACGAATATGATTAATCAGCATAAGTGCTGGATCATGTGGCGGTAGATTTATTTTATTCACCTTGTCATTTTCAATGGTAATTAAAGTTTCCAGCCCTGCTTTACGCTTCTCTCCTTTGGCAACGCCAACCAATTGAATATCATCAACTCCAATAGAATTCATTACCATCACTGCTTGATTAAGCTGCCCTAGTCCACCATCAATAAACACCACATCAGGCAAGGGTTTTTTCTCTTTTAGTAATTTAGAATAGCGTCTAAAAATCACCTGATTCATGGCTGCGTAATCATCACCTGGAGTAACGTTTTTGATATCAAATTGACGATATTTACTAACTTTTGGCACGCCCTTTTCAAATACCACACAAGATGCTGTAGTCGCCTCTCCCATCATATGGCTAATATCAAAACATTCCATATACTCTGGCAAAGATTTCAAATTTAAAATACTTTGTAAATGAATCAAAGTAGATTTTTTTCTAAACCTGGTCAGTAGATTTTGCTTTAAATTTTCCCTTAAGGTTAGATTAGCAATATTTAAATAATGCTTTTTATCTTTGTTTGGTGTATCGATAATATGAGTATTAAGTGCAGTAGAGATGAGTTTTTTATCTTTTAGTTTATGGCTAATCAGAAGCTGCTTTGGCGTATCTTTACCCAAATAATATAATGGCAAGAATGCACTCAATACATGCTCAACCTTTCGATAAGAGGAATTTTTAGGCAGGATAAACTCTTGCCCAACTTGCTTTCCAAAACGAATAAACAGTACTTCAATTGCATTAACACCATCTTGCTGAAGGACAGAAATCACATCTAAATCAGCAGTAGAATTAGACGCATGTTGCTCTTGTATTTTACGCAAATCAATTAACTGATCACGCATTCTGGCGGCAAGTTCAAAATCTTGATCAATTGAGGCAATTTGCATTTTTTGCGATATTTTATCGAGTGTTTGTTTGCCTTTTCCAGCTAAAAATAAAGACATCATGGTTACATCTTGTTGATAGTTTTCATCATTTATATGACCAACACAAGGTGCACTACAAAGACCGATTTGATATTCCAAACACGCTCTAGAGCGTGATCGATAAGTTGCATTGGTACATTGCCTAACTTTAAAGATTTTCTTCAATAAAGATAATGAATCACGCACCACATGAGCCGAAGGAAATGGTCCAAAATACTGATGCTTAGCAAGCTTTTTTCCTCTAAAAAATCCAACCCTAGGATGCTTGTCATTACTAATAGAAATGTACGGATAACTCTTTGAATCTTTCAGAAAAATATTGTATCGTGGCATATACTGCTTAATAAGCTCAGATTCCAACAATAAAGCCTGGTTTTCAGTAGCGGTGACAATAATTTTAAAATCATCAATATTGTTGACTAACGCTCGAGTCTTGCCATCTTCATGCTGTTTTGAAAAATAATTAGCAACACGTTTTTTTAAATTTTTAGCCTTGCCGACATAAATAACTTGATCTTGTTTATCCAACATTTGATAAACACCTGGATACTCGGTTAGATTGTTGAGTTTTTCTTTAATAGACATTTATGAAAAAAGGTAAAATAAAAGGTAGTTTATTTATTTATTTAAAACAATGATTAAAACCCTAATTATTATATTCAGTATTTTCTTTAGCAATTTAACTTTGGCAATGGATAGTAGCTTACATGAGCAAAATATTTCAAAAGATGTTAAAGATATTATTGATCCACCAGGAGTGGCAGCTTTAAACATCATGGTGAGCACACTAAGCTCATTAAAAGAATTAAAAAAACAAAATAAAGATTCTAAGGAAAATGTTGAAGCGTTAATTCGTATTAAGCTACTACCTAATCTTGCGACTGATGTTGCTGCAAAGATTGCCCTAGATCAACATTGGGATGGATTAAATATCCAGCAAAGGCAATTTTTCCAACATTATATCTCTGAATCTCTTATCCAAGATTACATCGGGATGCTGGCGAGCTATGAAAAACTCGATAGTGTTCAAATTTTTGTTGACCCTAATATCAGAAGAAAAGACAATAAAGCCATTGTTAAGTTAAATATCAGTATTAATAGCGATTCAAAACCTTTTTCTATCACTCTAAAATTAATTAGACTAAACAGCTGGAATGTTTATGACGTTGTTTTTTCTGGTGTTAGTATTGTTAAAAATTACCAGGCACAATTTAACTCGTACATCAAGCGTAAAGGTGTCGATGCATTGATTGAAAGATCAAAAAACAAACTTGAAAAGTTAAAATAAAATGTACAAATTAGTCATCAAAGGTGGAAAGACTCTTAATGGATCAGTCAAAATTGCCGGCTCTAAAAATGCCGCCCTACCTATTCTTTTTGCTTCAATTTTGGCAGATGGACCCTTGATATTAAACAACACTCCTCACCTGAGTGATGTTTCTACAACACTCAGATTGTTAATGGATATGGGCTCAGAATTTATTCTTGAATCGGATAATTCATTGTTTGTTGATTCCTCAAAACTTACAAAACTCACTGCAGAATACAGCCTAGTAAAAACCATGCGCGCCTCTATTTTGTCATTAGGGCCCATGCTTGCCAAGTATGGTGAAGCTAAAATTTCCTTACCAGGTGGTTGCGCAATTGGCATGCGACCAGTTAATTTACACCTAAAAGCTCTAGAAGATTTAGGTGCGAAGATAGAAGTTAAAAATGGCTACATCCATGCAAGTGCTGAAAAACTGATTGGCACCGATGTTCATTTTGAACAAATCACAGTAACCGCTACAGAGAATATTCTTATGGCGGCAACACTTGCTCAAGGCACAACCACTATTCATAACGCCGCACAAGAGCCAGAGATTGTAGATCTTGCCAATTGCTTAATTAAAATGGGCGCCAAAATTAGCGGTGCTGGTACTTCTGTAATTATTATCGAAGGCGTGTCTAATTTATCAGGCGCCACTTATACGGTTTGTCCTGATCGTATTGAAGCTGGAACCTATTTAATCGCCGCTGCAATTACCGGTGGAAAAATAACGCTCAAAAATATTCACCATCAATCAATGCGAGCAATCATCAGAAAATTAATCGAGACTGGGGCTGAAATAAAATGCGACAAAACTAGTATTACGCTTGACATGAAAGGCAGAAAGCCAAAAGCAGTGAATGTTAGAACCAGCGCTTATCCAAACTTCCCGACAGATATGCAAGCACAATTTTGCGCCCTAAACAGTATTGCAGACGGCCAGGCAACTATCACTGAAACCATTTTTGAAAATCGTTTTATGCATATTCCTGAGTTGGCTCGCATGGGTGCTGAGCTGAGCCTAGAAGGTAACACGGTTATTTCCAAAGGTGTAAAATCGCTCACGGGCGCAAACCTAATGGCGACTGATTTACGTGCCTCTGCTTCGTTAGTATTGGCTGGATTAGCAGCACAAGGCACAACAACAATTGAACGGGTTTACCATCTAGATCGTGGTTATGAAACCATTGAAGAAAAATTAAAATTATTAGGTGCTGATATTCAGCGCATACAAGATTAGAGAAAATTATCATATTAACCATTGCATTATCAAAAGGTAGAATTCTAGAGCAGACTTTGCCATTATTAAAAAAAGCTGGATTGGAAATTGCCGACGAAGAGCTCAACTCTCGTAAGCTGATTCTTGATACCAATTTAGAAGATGTTAAAGTCATCATTATTCGTGCAACGGATGTGCCAGTATTCGTACAACATGGCGCTGCTGATATGGGTATTGCTGGCAAGGATGTTTTGCTCGAGCATGGTGCCAATGGTTTATTTGAAATGCTAGATCTTGGCATTGCTAAATGCAAGCTAATGGTGGCTGCTAAATCTACTGATCATTTACAAGAAAATATTTTAAAAGTTGCAACCAAATACGTTAATTCTGCCAAACAATTTTTTGAGAAAAAAGGCCAGCCTTGTGAAATTATCAAGCTTTATGGCGCTATGGAATTAGCACCAGTGGTTGGATTGTCACATTGCATTGTTGATTTGGTTGATACTGGCAACACACTAAAGGCTAACGGCCTAATTCCACTAGATCATATTGTTGATATTAGCTCACGTTTGGTAGTTAACAATGCTTCATTCAAAACTAAAAATACCCAAATTAAAAGTTGGATTACAGCCATTGAAAAAAACTTATGATTAGTAAACTGTCTTCAACTCAAGCTGATTTTCAAGAGAAACTATCTTCTCTTTTGTCCTGGGAAAGTGTTTCCAATAACGATGTTGCCAAAACAGTTGATGACATCATTGCCAATATTCGAAAAACAGGTGATCAAGCATTAGTTGACTACACCAATAAATTTGATCGAATGAGTGCGGCTGATATAGGCGAGCTTACTATTGAAGTGGCTGCTCTAAAAGAGGCTTTTGATACGCTAGGCGAGAAAGAAAAAACTGCACTGCAAACTGCAGCTGATCGCGTACGCATTTACCATCAAAAACAAAAACAAAATACTTGGACCTACGTGGAAGATGATGGTACCATGCTGGGACAAAAAATTACCCCACTAGATCGTGTAGGATTGTACGTTCCAGGCGGAAAAGCGGCCTACCCTTCATCTGTATTGATGAATGCCATTCCTGCCAAAGTAGCAGGTGTAGAAGAGCTTATCATGGTAGTACCAACACCAGATGGTGTTGTTAATCAGCTGGTACTTGCTGCTGCTTATATTTCAGGTGTAGATACGGTATTTACAGTCGGTGGTGCTCAAGCGGTTGCCGCTTTAGCTTATGGCACCCAAACCATTCCAAAGGTTGATAAAGTTGTCGGCCCTGGAAACATTTACGTTGCCACTGCAAAACGCGTTGTATTTGGTCAAGTTGGTATTGATATGATTGCCGGTCCAAGTGAAATTTTAATTATTTGTGACGGCAAAACCAATCCCGATTGGATTGCGATGGATTTATTCTCCCAAGCTGAGCATGATGAAGATGCACAATCAATTTTACTCTGCCCAGATGCTGATTTTATCAATCAAGTAGAGGCGAGTATTGTCAAACTATTGCCAACTATGGACCGTAAAAACATTATCGCAACAGCACTTAAAGATCGTGGCGCGCTAATTCTGACCAAAGATATGAATGAGGCAGTTAGTATTTCTAATCAAATCGCACCTGAACATTTAGAGCTTTCTGTTGAAGATCCTAAAGCCATGCTTGATGGTATTAAACATGCTGGTGCTATCTTTATGGGGCGTCATACCTGTGAATCTTTAGGCGATTATTGCGCTGGTCCAAATCACGTACTGCCTACTTCTGGTACGGCAAGATTCTCTTCACCACTCGGTGTGTATGATTTTCAAAAAAAATCAAGCTTGATTATGGTGTCAGATGAAGGCGCTAGTGTGCTTGGTGAAATTGCTGCAACATTGGCAGATGGCGAGGGGTTACAGGCTCACGCTCAGTCTGCTCGATACCGCATTAAATAACTTTGTCTTTTTTGTGCAAGAGGGGCTTGGCTAAAATCTATTCACCTTCTCCAAAATATAGACCTTACCTATAACAATAGACTTACACCCTAATAAAACAAACTGAAAATGTAGATCCGACACCCACTTTACTATCAATACGTAATTCTGCATTATGCCTATGAGCAATATGATTAACAATTGCCAACCCTAACCCAGTTCCACCCTGC
>NZ_FQTP01000038.1 GCF_900128515.1 Bathymodiolus heckerae thiotrophic gill symbiont | reverse complement strand
TCATCGATTTCACCATTCCATTTTTTAGCTGAATAATCTTCAAGCAACTCAGCCATTTGTTCTAATTGATATTTTCCAGGTGGCTCATCAAATAATAAAGTGTTATCAAAAAGAGAGTTATCAGAAGTGCTATCTTCGCATAAATTAATAAGATTTCGAATGCAAACATAGCGTGATCGACCCTTTACCAATGCATATTCAAAATCGACTTGGCAGTATTTTTGTGCTTCAGGAATGTCTTTTAGGAGTAATTGCTCTTGTAAGGCGACATTAGCACTAGAAATAATAAGCTTTTTTTTATGGGCTTTAGCAATGGGGATAGCACTAAGTAAATAAGCAAAGGTTTTGCCTGTGCCAGTGGGCGCTTCAACGCATAGAATTTTGTTTGAGTTTTGATACTCATCAGAAAGAGTTTTGGAAATCTCAGCGATCATTTTATTTTGTGAAGGGCGAATCCTAAAGTCTTTCATGTCAGACTTTAGGGCAATAAAGGAATCTCTAATTTGAACTTTTAGCTCGTTTGATAGCACTATGATTTACGTGCTAAAGAAAGATCACAAAGTAGAATTAATGCCTCTTTGTAAGCTGAATCGTCAATACTAGTTAATGAGTCTTTGGCCAACTCAGCAGATTTTTTAGCCTGATCACGCGTGTAGCTAAATGCATCCACTGATTGTAGAATTTTAATCACTTGTGTAATTTTGCTATTATCAGCATTATTAATAGCATCTTCTAGCAATTGCTTTTCAGAACCTGATGTGTTCGCCAAGGCGTAAATCATCGGCAGGGTGGTTTTGCCTTCGGCTAAATCATCACCCACTTCTTTGCCCATAGTTTCACTGTCTGATTCATAATCCAACACATCATCAATAATTTGAAAAGCATTACCTAGATGTAAGCCATAATTTTTAAGTGCTTGTTCTTGAACTTGATTAACGTCAGAAAGAATGCCACCAATTTGTGTTGCTGCTTGGAATAAAACAGCTGTTTTACGTTCAATCACTTGATAATATTCAACTTCAGTTAGTTCAGAATTTTGACAATTCAGTAATTGTAAAACCTCACCTTGGGCAATTTCATTGGTTGCTTTAGAAAGAATTTGCATAATATTAATTGAGCCAGGCTCAACCATCATCTCAAACGAACGTGAATATAAAAAATCTCCCACTAAAACACTGGCCGCATTACCCCAAGCTTCGTTTGCAGTATCTTTACCTCGACGCGTTGCTGACTCATCAACAATGTCATCATGCAGTAGAGTGGCTGTATGAATTAGCTCAATCACTACGGCCATTAGTCGGTGGTGTTCACCTTGATAGTTTGTTGCGCGAGCACAAAGTAGCAGCAGCAGTGGGCGTAAGCGTTTACCACCTGCACCAATAATATAAGCACTCATCTGATTGATCAATGCTACATTAGAACTTAAACGACTGTGTAGTAGTATGTCTGTTTGCTCTAAGTCTTCTTTAAGTAGGGTGCGAATGTCGTCAAAATTTTGCATGTTGCTATTTTAGCTTAGTTGCTAATAAATATACTTCTTTAGATCTAGCACGCGAGGCTTTTGGTTTGCGAATAATAACTCTAGAAAAAGCAGCTCGACAAGCTTTGACGTATTCATCAAAGCCAGCACCTTGAAATACTTTAATAAAAAATGTTCCATTTGGGGTGATGGTCTTAATGGCCATATCAAGGGCCAACTCACATAAATACATCGACTTAGGGATGTCCACTGACAGTTGTCCACTCATATTAGGTGCCATATCACTGAGCACTACATCAATTTTCTTGCCAGCTGTTAGCTTAAGGAGTTCTTTATACACCGAATCCTCAGTGAAGTCACCACACAAAAAATCAACACCATCAATCGGCTCAATTTCAAGAATATCACTGGCAATAACTTGGCCATTTTTACCCACCATTTTAATGGCCACTTGACTCCAGCCACCAGGGGCCGAGCCTAAGTCTAAAACTCGATCGCCCGGTTTGATAAATTTATCTTTATCCATAATCTCGGTGAGTTTGTAAACAGCGCGCGAGCGATACCCTTCTTTCTGAGCGCGTTTAACGTATTCATCGCTCAGATGTTCACTCATCCAGCGACCTGAGGAGCCTTTTTTACCCATAAGTCTTAAGTCATTGATTCACATTAATAATTCCTAATATTATAGGAGACTTAGGGGATAATGGTGTCTTTTTCGAATTATTCTTATACGCATGAATACTAAACTTAGAAACATCGCCATTATTGCTCACGTTGACCATGGTAAGACTACACTAGTTGACAAATTATTGGAGCAATCAGATACATTTGATGAGCGTTTTGAGTCTACTGATCGTATGATGGATTCGAACGATCTTGAAAAAGAGCGTGGTATTACTATTTCGTCAAAGAACACGGCGATTAAATGGGGTGATTACCATATTAACATTGTAGATACCCCAGGACACGCCGACTTTGGTGGTGAGGTTGAGCGCGTATTATCAATGGTTGATTCAGTATTGTTGTTGGTAGATGCACAAGAGGGCCCAATGCCACAAACGCGTTTTGTAACTAAAAAAGCATTTGATCAAGGCCTTAATCCGATTGTTGTTATTAACAAAATTGATAAAGATGCAGCCCGACCTGACTGGGTAATTGACCAAGTGTTTGAATTATTTGACCAATTAGGTGCAACAGATGAACAACTAGATTTCCCTGTTATTTATGCATCAAGTATTAATGGTTATGCATCACTTGAAGATGACGTTCGTAAAGGCGATATGTTGCCAATGTTTGAAACTATTGTTAAGAACGTAAAGGCACCAGAAGTGGACATTGAAGCACCACTACAGATGCAAATTACAGCACTTGATTATTCTTCATTTGTGGGTGCAATCGGTATTGGCCGAATCACTCGTGGCACCATTAAGAAAAATCAGCAAGTGGTCATTGTAGGTGCTGACGGCATCGAGAAAAAAGCTAAAATTGCCAACTTACAAGGTTTTTTAGGTCTTGATAAGATTGATTTAAATGAGTCTGAAGCAGGTAATATTGTTGCGGTTACAGGCATTGAAGGTATTTCAATTTCAGATACTATTTGTGATCCTGAGACTGTTGAAGCGTTACCACCACTTAGTGTTGATGAGCCGACAGTATCAATGGCATTCCGTGTGAATGATTCCCCGTTTGCTGGTTTAGATGGTAAATTTATTACCTCTAGGAATATTCGTGATCGTTTAGATAAGGAGCTTATTTACAACGTTGCACTTCGTGTTGAAAATACCAATGATCCATCTGAATTTTTAGTGTCAGGTCGTGGTGAGTTGCATCTATCTGTATTAATTGAAACCATGCGTAGAGAAGGTTTTGAATTAGCTGTAGGTCGCCCACAGGTAATCTTAAAAGAAATTGATGGTGTAACATGCGAACCATTCGAAGATTTAAGTATTGATGTTGAATCTCAGCATCAAGGCACAGTAATGGAGAAATTAGGAGAGCGTAAAGGTGATTTAACCAATATGGAGCCTGATGGAAATGGACGTGTTAAGCTTGAATTTAACATTCCCGCCCGTGGTTTGATTGGTTTCAGAACTGAATTTTTAACCGCAACTAACGGTACTGGATTGATGAACTCAACCTTTGACGCTTACAAGCCTCAAAAGCCTGGCACAATTGGACAGCGCTCAAATGGCTCGCTGATTTCAATGAACCAGGGTAAGGCAGTTGCTTACGCAATTTTCAACTTACAGAAGAGTGGTAAGTTCTTTGTTGAGCATAATACGGAAATCTACGAAGGTATGGTTGTTGGTATTCATGCGCGTGATAAGGATCTTGTGATCAACGTAATGAAGGGTAAGCAATTAACGAACGTACGTGCTTCTGGTACAGATGAAGCAGTTTCACTTACGCCAGCAATCAAACTAGATCTTGAGCAAGCATTAGAGTTTATTGATGATGACGAGTTGGTAGAAGTAACGCCAAATTCAACACGTATTCGTAAGCGTCTATTAAAAGAAGTAGAACGTAAGCGCTCAAAATAAATGTCTTTTCGTAAGACGTCAAGGTTTAATAAGTATAAGCCTTGGTATACTATTCACCTATGAATAGTATTCTTGAATTTTTAGTTAGGCAGAAAAAACTCGCACTGGTGTTTACCATCAGTGTGATTGCACTTGGCCTACTTAGTCTTAACAACATTCAACGTGATCAATTTCCTGTGGTGGATTTTGAAGTAATGTCTGTTATTATTGCTTATCCTGGTGCCTCGCCTGAGGATGTTGAGCAAAATATTACTAATGTTGTGGAAGATGAATTAAGCAATATTTCAGGTATTGATAAATTTACCTCCACTTCCCGTGCTGGTACTTCTTCTGTTATTGTTACTTTGTCTCAGGATGTTGGCGATATTTCCGAACTTAAACAAGAAATTCGTAATGCGGTTAATCGCATCAAATCCTTGCCGGAAGAGGTGGTTGATTTGCCTCGCGTTACCGATCATAAAACATCAAGAAAAAGCGTTATTAAAATCAGCATTGGTAGTGATCAATTAAGTTACGCCCAGTTGAGAGGCGTGGTTGATAATATTGCCACATCAATTGAGTTGATTGATGGCGTCTCAGAAGTTAGTAAACAAGGTTATTTAGATAAAGAGATTCAAATTCATATCGATCCTCAAAAGCTTTATCGGTACGAGTTATCCTTGCCTCAAGTGATGAGTGCTATTTCTGCACGTAATCAGCGCTATACTGTGGGCAGTAATCACCACCAGCAAGAGGAAAAAACCATTGTGGTTTTATCAAAATTTGATGCTGCAGATGATGTTGGCGAGGTAATTATTAAATCAAACTTTGAGGGTTTGGTGGTTAGGTTGCAAGACATCGCCACAATCGAATCAGGTAATGTTGAAGAGAAGTCTATCGTACGCGTCAATGGTCATAAGGGCTTTATTCTACGTATCAAAAAACAAGCACAGGCAGATGTAATTACCACGGTTGACTTGGTGAAAGCGCATATGGATAAGGTGCTTAAGAAACACAACCATAAAATCGATATTTTTTACTCATCTGATACGTCTAAGTATGTGCGTAATCGCTTAGAAATTGTCACTAATAATGGCTTAATTGGTTTGTTATTGGTACTAGTAGTTTTGGGCGCATTTTTATCCTTTAAGACGGCTTTTTGGGTAGCAGTAAGTTTGCCGGTGAGTTTGCTTGGTACAGTTGCGCTACTGGGCGTTACGGGTGAAACCATCAGCCTAATATCATTAGCAGCGATGATTTTAGTGCTCGGTATTGTGGTGGATGACTCGATCATTGTGGCGGAGAGTATTCATCACTATAAGCAAACAGGTGAAAACAGATTTGAATCGGCCGTACACGGCTTTAAGCGTGTGATTATGCCTGTTGTCACCACAATCCTAACCACTGTATTGGCATTTTCATCCATGTTCTTAATGGATGGCACTATGGGTAAATTTATCTATGTGATCCCACTGGTGGTTATTTTTGCATTAACGCTATCATTTTTAGAGGTTTCATTAGCATTGCCTGCACATTTGGCAGGCACTATTGAAAAGCAAAAAACTCATAATTGGTTTGAATATTTTGAGCGTAAATTTGAGAATTTTTTAACTCGAGTATTACAAATTCGATATTGGGTGGTTGTAATTTTTAGCGTAGTTTTGGTATTTTCACTTTATTTTGCTAGCACACAAATGAAGTTTGCTTTATTTCCAGCTGTGGGCGTTGATACGATCAATGCACGCATGATCATGCCAGTAGGCTCATCATTAACAAATACTGAAACCAAAGCAACTGAAGTCGAAGAATTAATTACTAATGTTATCGGTGATGATTTAATTTCAGTCACCACAGATGTGGGCAAGTACTTTACTCATAAGGCAAAATTTACCATTGAATTGGTGCCAAGCTCTCAGCGTCAAATAGACTCTAAAGTGATTTTGAGTGCGTTAAAAGCACAGATAAATAAGATCAAAGATGTAGAAAAATTAAAGTTTTCTGTGCATCGTCCAGGCCCACCTCAAGGTGAAGATGTAGAAATTAATTTAATCAGTCAAGAGGGTGATGAGAATAAACGTGCCGCTGATAAATTAGAACAAATTTTGCAAGATCTAACAGGTGTTGATAACATCAATCGCGATGACGATCCAGGCAAGGATCGTATTGAAGTCAAACTTGATTTTGAAAAAATGGCTCGTTTAAATATTGATTTTTCTACGGTTAATCGCTACCTTCGAGCAGCCTTTACTGGCATCGATGTCACCAACATTAGAGAAGGTCAAAACGATATTAATTTCCGATTATATCTAGGTGATATGCAACAATCAGAAGCTTTCATTAATTCACTAAAAGTGGTTAACAGAAATGGTCGCATTGTGCCTTTATCTAATTTTTCTAGCATTCGAGAGATTGTTGGTGAGCCTGATTTTAATCATTACAACGGCCTTAGGTCAATTATGGTTAGTGCCAGTATTGAAGATGAAATCACTTCAACTGGCGAAGTAATGAAGCAAGCGTTGTTGCAACTTAACCTGGATGAGGATTTTCCATCTGTGCGCGCTATTTCAGAAGGTGGTGCGAAGAAAACCATGGAATCTATGGCCAGTTTTAAACAGGCCTTTATTATGGCAATTTTTGGTATTTTCTTATTGTTGGTATTATTATTTAATTCTTACACCCAGCCACTATTAATTTTAAGTGCTATTCCTTTTTCAGTGATTGGCGTTATCTGGGCATTTTTCCTTCACGGTGAAACCCTAAGCTTTTTTGCTATTTTGGGTATTTTGGCGCTGGTTGGTGTTATTGTTAATGACTCATTGGTGTTGGTTTCTCACCTTAATTATCTTAAAGACAAAACTCTGGAAAAATTCAGTGTGCATGAGTGGATTGTTAAGGGCACCAAGGATCGATTACGTGCTGTGGTGCTCACCAGCTTAACCACACTTGCCGGTATTATTCCTTTGGCATATGGTATTGGCGGTACAGACTATATCTTGCAGCCAATGGCCTTAGCATTAGGTTATGGTTTGTTATTTGGCACACTGATGACACTAGTTTTGCTGCCGTGCCTGTATTTGATGAATGTTGAGTTTGTAAGTTGGATTTCTAGACTTAAAAAATCAAGAAAAATAAGCGTATTCAATATTTCTAAAATTTTGAATAAATAGGCTGTTTAAGGCTGTTTTAAAGGTAAAAAACACTCAAAAACAGCTTATTTAGGTGTTTTAACGCATCCAAATAAGCCCATTCGCATTATTGTCTATATTTTTGTCAGAGCGTCATTTGTTTTGTAATGCTTGGCGAATTAATTCTTCAGTAGAAAGAGTTTCATCGGTAATGGCGCTTAACATTTTTTTAGCTTCTTTAACTTTAAAACCGAGTGATTGTAATGCTTGAGAAGCTTTAAGTGAATTTGGATTAGAGTTTGATGAGGTGATTTTTTGATGACTACCCTGACTAAGCTCTAATTTTTCTAGGCGAGTTTTGAGTTCTAAAATAAGCTTTTGCGCCGTTTTCTTGCCGATTCCTGGGGTTTTGGCAAGCAATACATCATCTTCATTGGCAACTGCACTCATGAGTGAAGCAATGTTTAAGTGTGACAAAATAGCCAGCGCTACTTTGGGACCAATGCCATTCACTCGAATCAATTCTCTAAACAGAGTTTTTTCATCTTTAGAGATGAATCCGTATAAAGTTTGCGCATCTTCTTTTACGTGAAAATGCGTATGTAGCATGATGTTGTCACTGTCGCCCATGTCATAAAAACTTGACATTGGGCATAGTATTTCATAACCAATACCACCCACCTCTAGTAAGATTTCAGGTGGGTTTTTTTCTAGAATTTTTCCAGTTAAGCGTCCGATCATAGCCAAGAGTATTTTTTAAAATAAGTATTTTCAAATGATTTTATCTCATCTGAGTGTTGCAATGTAAGGGCGATATCATCCAAGCCATTCATCAATCTACGCTTGCGCTCTGCATCAACTTCAAAACTATATTCTTTGTTATTTGCTAGAATGGTTTGAGCCTCAAGATCGATGGTGATGTCACCATTTACTAAGAACAATTCATCCATAATGTCGTTATTTTGAACGATAGGTAGAATACCATTTTTAAAACAATTGTTATAAAAAATATCGGCAAAACTTGGTGCGATAATAGCTTTAAAGCCGTAATCTTCCAATGCCCAAGGTGCATGTTCACGTGATGATCCACAGCCAAAATTTTCACGGGTAATGAGGATTTTTGCACCTTGATATTCAGCTTTATTGAGTACAAAGTCTTTATTGATAGGGCGCTTTGAATTATCCATACCAACTTCACTAGCATCTAAATAACGCCATTCATCAAATAAGTTTGGGCCAAAGCCAGAGCGTTTAATTGATTTTAAAAATTGCTTAGGAATGATGGCATCGGTATCAATATTGGCACGGTCAAGGGGTGCGGCGATAGAAACTAAGGTTGTAAATTTTTCCATAATGATTCCTTAAGGTTGGGCGAAGTGCCCGGCAATAGCACTTGCTGCCGCGATTTCAGGGCTAACTAAATGAGTAAAAGAGCCTTGGCCTTGGCGACCTTCAAAGTTACGATTCGAAGTGGAAGCGCAACGCTCGCCAACTTCAAGTTTATCAGCATTCATGGCCAAGCACATAGAGCAGCCTGCTTCACGCCACTCAAACCCTGCCTCGGTAAATATTTTGTCGAGACCTTCTTTTTCTGCTTGTGCTTTAATTAGGCCTGAACCTGGAACCACCAAAGCTAGTTTGATATTATCAGCAATATGCTTGCCTTTAGCAACATCGGCTGCAGCGCGCAAGTCTTCGATGCGTGAGTTGGTGCATGAGCCAATAAATACTTTGTCAATTGAAACTGTATTGATCGGTATATTAGCTTCAAGATGAATGTAATTTAACGCATTTTTAATGCTTTGCGCTTTAACAGGATCGGACTCTTTTGTCGGATCAGGAATTAAGCCATCAACCGCAACGACCATTTCAGGAGAAGTACCCCAAGTAACTTGTGGCTTAATGTCTTTCGCATCGATACTAACTATCTGATCAAAATGAGCATCTTTATCAGAATGTAGTGACTTCCAATATTCGACCGCTTTATCCCACTCATTGCCTGTTGGTGCCATTGGACGACCTTTGACGTATTCTAGAGTTTTATCATCAACTGCTACCATGCCAACACGAGCGCCGGCTTCAATCGCCATATTGCATAATGTCATACGACCTTCAACACTTAATTTTTGAATGCTTGTGCCAGCAAATTCAATCGCAAAACCTGTGCCACCGGCAGTACCAATTTGGCCAATGATATAAAGTGCGATATCTTTAGCGCTTACGTATTTGTTAAGATCGCCATTAACTTCAATTTTTAAATTCTTAGATTTTGATTGCCATAAGCAGCCTGTAGCCAAAACGTGTTCTACTTCACTGGTGCCAATACCAAACGCCAAAGCACCAAGCGCACCGTGTGTTGAAGTGTGAGAATCGCCACAAACAATACTCATGCCTGGCAATGTTGCACCTTGTTCTGGGCCAACCACATGAACAATACCTTGGCGAATGTCATTCATTTGAATTTCATTAATGCCAAATTTTTCACAGTTTGAGTCTAAGGTTTCAATTTGTAATTTTGAAATAGGATCTTCAATGCCACTTACGCCACTTGAGCGATCTGTAGTTGGTACGTTATGATCTGGCACGGCAATACTCGCTGCTAAACGCCAAGGCTTTCTGCCTGCTAATTCTAGACCTTCAAATGCTTGAGGTGAAGTTACCTCATGGATCAATTGTCTATCAATATAAATAAGCGCTGTGGTTGCCTCTTCTCGCACCACATGTGTGCTCATTAGTTTGTCATAAAGTGTTTGTGGCATAAATCGATTGAAAATCTTGATAAAATAACCATTTTACATTCTCTATAACTTAGATATGTGCGGTATTTGTGGACAATTAAGATTTGATAATCAAGCAGTAAGCACCAATGATTTACATATCATGAAGCAAAAGATTGCGCGCCGTGGTCCAGATGGGTCGGGCGAGTGGCTTGATAAGACTATTGGCTTTGGCCATCAGCGTTTGAGTATTATTGATTTGTCGAATTATGGTGCACAACCGATGGTTAATCAGGCGCTTGATTTGGTACTGGTGTTTAACGGAACTATCTATAACTACAAAGCTTTGCGCGTAGAGCTAATCAAAAAAGGCTATGAGTTTTTCTCGCAATCTGATACAGAGGTTATTCTTAAAGCTTATGCAGCCTGGGGTGAGGATTGCGTTACCCACTTAGATGGTATGTTTGCATTTTGTATTTGGGATAAAAAACAACAGTATTTATTTGTGGCTAGAGATCGCATGGGCATTAAGCCTTTGTATTTTAATCTGACCGATAAAGCTTTTAGTTTTGCATCTAACACGCAATCGTTAATTTCAATTGGTGCGAATACCGATATTAATTCTGTCGCTTTGCAGCAGCAACTATCACTGCATGCAGTTGTGCCAGCGCCAAACACTATTCTTGAAGGTGTAAAAAAAATCAAGCCAGCCACAACATTGATTATAAAGCCTAATGGCGATATTAAAGAAACAACGTATTGGCAACCTAAGGCACAACGACCAGAGGTTGCATTGTCAGATGCCGATTATATTGAACGCACTCATGAGTTATTAACTCAAGCGGTTTTAAAAAGAATGGATGCGGCTGACGTGCCAATTGGCGTGTTGTTATCAGGTGGCTTGGATTCGTCTTTATTGGTGGCATTACTACATGAAGCGGGTCATCAAGATATTCGTACTTTTTCCATTGGCTTTGAAGATATTGGCGATGAAGCAGGCTCTGAGTTTGAGTATTCAGACCAAATCGTAAAACGATTTAATACGCGCCATCAGAAATACGTGGTGAGTAATTCACAAGTATTACCAAGATTAGGCGAGGCAATTGCCAATATGGCTGAGCCGATGGTTGGTCAAGATGCCGTGGCTTTTTATTTACTCTCTGAGCAAGTCTCAAAACACATTAAAGTAGTGTTATCGGGTCAAGGTGCAGATGAAGCATTTGCAGGCTATTTTTGGTATTCACGCATGCAGGCAGAAAGCGGCACTGAGGTTGAGCGTTTTTCTAAGCATTATGTTGATAGACCTTATGAAGAATACTTGCAAACCATTAATACTAAATATCATTCGGGCGATCATACTCAGGCCTGGCTTAATAAAGAATTTTCCAAGGCTAATGCTGATGAATTTATGGATAAAGTCTTTCGTACCGACATCACTCGCTTAGTGGTAGATGATCCAGTTAAGCGTGTTGATAACATGACCATGGCTTGGGGTTTAGAGGCGCGCGTACCATTTATGGATTATCAGCTAGTAGAGCATGCGCTGAGTATACCACCGAGCCTTAAAATGGCCGAGGAAGGCAAACACCCACTTAAACAAATCTCTCGCGGACTATTGCCTGATAGCGTGATTGATCGTAAAAAGGGCTATTTCCCTATGCCAGCGCTTAAATATGTTCAGGGTGAATTTTTAGAATTTATGTCTGATATCTTAACCTCAAGTACTTGTATTAATCGAGGTGTATTCGACCAAGCATTTGTGCAAAAAGTCATTAACAAGCCTGAGCAATATATGACCGCGTTAAATGGATCACGTCTGTGGCATTTGGCACTATTGGAGTATTGGCTACAAATTAACGTTGACGGTAATAAGTAATATGGAAAAAATAGTAATTTATACCGATGGCGGTTGTCGAGGCAATCCTGGCATTGGTGGTTGGGGTGTGTGGCTACGTTATGGTGATCATGATAAAAAGCTCAAGGGCAGTGAAAAAGACACCACTAATAATCGCATGGAGCTAATGGCAGCTATTAAAGCTTTGGAAGCTATTAAATCAAAAGACATTGATATTAATTTATTTACTGATTCTAAATATGTCATGAATGGTATTAATGATTGGATCAAAGGCTGGAAAGCTAAAGGTTGGAAAACAGCAGCAAAAAAACCGGTTAAAAATGTGGATCTTTGGCAACGCCTAGATACGCTTAATGCCTCACACACAGTGCATTGGCATTGGGTTAAAGGTCATAGTGGCGATGAAGGTAATGAAATGGCTGATGAATTAGCTAATCAAGCTATGGATTCTATGAATTAATGCTCAGATAATAGTAAGCTTATTTCTTATAATTAGAATATTATGATATTTAGATAGTTACGATAAAAGTTGCAATTATAGCTCTACATGGTATAAATGGTATTTTTAAACGTATTTCAATAAGGAGAGAAGTAGTGAAAAAATTAGCCGTATTATTTGCATTTTTAATGACAACAACCGTATTTGCACACCAATCTGGTGAGGCAGTAGCTCCGTTAGGCGCTAATGCAACAGACGAACAAAAGCAAGTTATTCGTGATGGCGCACAAGATTTTTGTGATGGTGCAGAAGAAGATGCAAAAGAAGAATGCGTCATGGATTTTTTCGCTAATCACAACTTAGAAGAAGAGCCTAGCTGCGACTAGCAACAGAATTTTTAATGCTCGCTATCCTAGGAGGGGAGTGTTATCAATAACAAACTCAATAATGAGTTATTTTTTTATATATAAAAATGAGGAGAGAAGTATGAAACTTCAAACATTAGTATTATCTGCTGCGTCAGTAGCATTATTAGCATCAACAGCTGTAACAGCTAAGCCAGTTGGTATCGTTAAAGGCGTTATGGAAATTGCGGGAATTTCACGTAACCAAGATAACAAAGCAACAATCGACCCTGCATTTGCAAAGACATCACGTCCTTGTCCACCATTTTGTATTCAGCCAACTAAACCATTTGCACCTGCTGCAGTTGAAACAGTTACTGAGCTTGATGTAATTCACGCAGCGCGTGATATTGCTGGTGGCAACACATCAATGTTGATTGTTGATGCGCGTACACCGGGCTGGGTTAAGAAAGGTACAATTCCACATGCAATTAACGTTCCATATACAAAGCTTAACTCTAAGGCATTAGCCAAAGATCCTATGGCAGTTGTAGAAATCTTAACAGGTAAGTTTGGTGTTAAAGATATGGATGGCGTATTGAATTACGATGGCGCTAAGACACTATACTTGTTCTGTAATGGTTCATGGTGTGGTCAATCTCCTGCAGCGATTCGTGCGCTATTAACAATGGGTTATCCTCAAAGCAAGATCAAATACTACCGCGGTGGTATGAACGATTGGAAGCTTTTAGGCTTAACAGTTAAATAAATTGTTAACCATTGGTTTAAAAAGAGGGATGTTAATAGCGTCCCTTTTTTACGGGTTAATTACCTCATTCGCGCAAGCTGAAACAAGATTTGATCGTTGGTATCAAATTGGCTACGATTATTCACAAATGGGTCGCAATAGCGAAGCATTTAATTGGATGATGCGTGCCGCTGACGGCGGACACCCTGCTGCGCAAAATAATATTGGACTAAGTTATTTACACGGACTTGGTGCTGAGAAAGACGACAAAAAAGCCTTTGAGTGGTTTGATAAATCGGCCAAACAAGGCTTGTCTTATGCTCAAAGTGAACTAGCCATGCTTTATTATGATGGCAAAGGTATTGATAAGAATATTGAATTGGCGCAAAGCTGGTGGCTAATCGCTGCCCAGCAAGAAGATGAATATGCTCAGTTTAACTTAGCTTCACTGATGCTAGAAAAAGGCGACATCAAAGAGGCTTATTACTGGTTTAATCGAGCCACGAAAAATAATCATCCAGATGCAAAAGAGGCTCTAGAGCTTCTAAATAAAAAATATGTTGAATAAAATAATCATCACTTTTGTGCTAAGCACTTCGTTGAGTGTTTCGGCTTTTTTTCCAAGCTTGGATGATTTTCCAAAATTTCCAAAATTTCCAAAATTTCCAGAATTTCCGGAATTTCCGGAATTGCCGAGGTTTGGCGAGTTTGATCCTGTTTTATTGCAGAAATTTTATAACCAGTTTACCGATGCTAAACCTGATTTCGAGCGTGAAGATCGAATGATTGGTGAAATTGAAGATGCAGTCATGGATGGCGATGTTGAATATTTGCCATTGGCTGATAACAAAGAAATGTTTAGTATTTACATGGAAGCAGAGTCGAATGAGCCAAAAGGCGGTGTTATTATTATGCATTCTCGTGGTTATCATGCAAATTGGGATAGTGTTATTAAGCCGATTAGAGTGGGTATGGTAGCCAAAGGTTGGCATAGTTTATCGGTGCAGATGCCGGTACTTGATAAGAAAGCCACTTATTATGATTATGTGCCAATTTTCCCGTATGCCCATGAGCGTATTGAAGCGGCGATAAATTTTTACAAAAAACTCGGTGTTGATAATATTGTTCTTATTGCTCATGGCTGTGGTGCACATATGGCCATGAGTTATTTTGATAAAGTTGGCGATGACAAAATAAATGCTTTTGTTGGTATTGGTATGGGTGCGACAGACTATAAACAAAAAGTGGTTAAGCGCATGCCACTTGATTCCATGTTAAAACCTGTGCTTGATATCTATGGTGAGAAAGATTTTCCTGGGGTTAGGCGATCTGCTAAAGATCGGCAATGGTTAATGAATGTTGCCAATAATAAGAAAAGCAAGCAGAAAATTATTAACAAGGCAGGTCACTACTATAAAGAAAAAGGCACCTCGGATGCCTTAGTGACAACCATTGACACTTGGTTGCTCAGTCTAGATTAGTTGGCTTGTAAATAAGTTAATTCTTGTTCGGTAAAGTCTGCTAATTTTCTAGCTTCAATATTAAATGGTCCACGTAATGGCTCACCAATGTGTTTCAAAATGAGCATTTCGAACGTTTTAATAGGCTCTAGATTTCTTTGACTGCATAAATGGTGATACCAATAATTGCCGATTTTTACATGTCCAATTTCATCTTTAAGAATAATATCTAGCAAGCCAACCATAGGTTTAAAGTTGGAGTTTGTAAAGCGTTTTTGTATCTTCGGTGTAGCATCTAAGCCTCTGGCCTCAAGCACTCTAGGTACTAATGCCATTCTAGCAAGTACATCATAATCAGTTTCATGCGTCATTTTCCATAGGCCATTATGCCCGTCAAAATCACCATATTGATAACCAAGCTCGATTAGATAAT
>NZ_FQTP01000037.1 GCF_900128515.1 Bathymodiolus heckerae thiotrophic gill symbiont | reverse complement strand
CTTCAAGGTTTTGTGCGTAGTTGAGACGGACGCAGGGCGGCCAGGGCATCTCCCATTCGCTGCGTAGGCGAATGAATTATGGCGACAGGAGTCCCAAAATTTCGTGAGGTAGCATGGCGCGCCTGGTGATTTTAGTTACTTCCCTTTTTGGCAACCCTTCTATTTGTTCTGCGTTAAAAACAGATGCAGAAAAAACTTTAGGTCTATCCAATTTTACTTTTACTTTAATTTTATTACCATTGCCATCAAGAACAGGTTTATTATTTTCATCACGCTTAATTTTCTCTTCATCAAATTTATAATATTCAATGCGTGTTCCTTTTTCACCTTTTTTTACTTGTGCTTTAATAGATTGAGCTTGTTTATAAGTCATCCACCTTGGGTCTTCTCTACCTTGAGCTGCAAGATAGATCGAGTTAATACCTTTATATCTTGCGTTAGTAGTTGGGTTATGGGGCATAAGTCCAACACCTTCTTTCCAAGGCTTTTGCCAAGGCGCTGTACCCTGTTCTAGTTGTTCAATTATTTTTTTTGCTACTGTTTCATAATTATGCTCTTTTACAGTAGTTATTTGAAATTGAGACTGTTCTGATTCTGGGAAGGTTTTTTGTACTCGTGTTCCTTCCATTAATCCTTTTTCAATCAAACCAACAATATTGCTTAACTCTTTATAGCTAATATTATCTGAATTTATTTTAGCTCTAGGTGATGTTATTTGTTGAGGGGTTTCTGATATTTTTGCAAAAACCTCTTCTGCTTGTTCTAGTTTTGTTGAGTTTGGATATAACCAATCAACTTTGTTTTTTAGCTCTTTTATTTTTGGATCATCACTATTTGTAATTGCAGTGAGTAATTCTTTTTTTTCTTCGGGGCTAGTTGTGTTGATGCCAGCATGACCTATCAACTCATGTCGTAATGTTTTTTCAAGTCCAGAATTACTTTCTATATCATCGGTATTAACCAGAACTATTTTACTTTTTGGATAAAATGCACCTGAAAACTCCCCAACTTGATTAGCTTTAGCACCAAAAAATTCATTTTTAGTTCCAACTCTTATTTGAATATCACTTAATGATGGATATTTTTCTATAAAATTAAGAGATTTTTTTTTAGCCAAATTCTTATCAATCATTAATTTTACTCATGTAAATAGAAGCAGGAGGCTCCAAAATATCACCTTGGGATGCTAATTTTTCTGCATCTTGAATAATAATTTTAGGTTTTACTTTATGCTGTTTATTTTTGTTTATTTGATCTTTAAGATTAATCTCAAACCCATGAGAAGCAAGAGCATCTTCCATACTTATGCTGTTATCTTCTATAGCAGATAAGTATTTAGCTTCTTCTTCGGTTAGATCAACGGGAACAGAAGGATTATCTTGAATAGAGATTAATTTTTTTTTTAGTTGATTTATTTGACTAGATTTCATGACTTTCTTCCTGTTCTTTTTGTTGTTCATTAATCTTAACTGCTATATTTTGTTGGCCTTTTTCAAGATTATTTGCTATGTTATTTCGAACTTCATTTACAAATCGTTCTCTATCAACGTCACTGCTAAATTTATCCTGACTGAATTTTTCGGCTATTTTGATAGCAGAAACTTCATTAACTAAGTCTGGATGATCTTTTACAAGATCGTCAGGTTCTTGCGATTTATCTTTAATTAAATCTGCCTTAATTCCCAAAGTATTACTATGTGGAGCTATTTTTTTAGCAGAAAGTTTATCACTATCACTTAATTTTCTATCTTTAATTTTTGTTTCGTCATTAGCTATTTCATTAAGTTTATTAGCTGTTTTTTGATTAAGCTCTGCAAGGTCAGATTCGCTTGGCTTATATCCTTTAACTGTTACACCTCTTTGTGATGCTTCAAGCCATACATTATGTTTAAATTCTTTAGTACCTGTTACTTTTAGTTCCGTCCAATTTCTTTCTTCTGCAATAGATACTAAGGATTTTGCTATTTTTATATTACTTAGTTTAGCTTGTATTTTTTGTCCTTTATCAACAAAAGCTAAAGTATCAGGGGCATTTTTAAGAAAATATTTACCATTAATTTCATTATATTCATTAGCAATATTTTTAGGTACTACGTTAATGTTTTTTTTGTCTTTTATCTTAGATGGGGATTCAACTGAATTTTGCTCTTCATTAACAGCATTATTTACTTCTTCATCAAATTTTTTAGTTACTACAGTTTCATTACTAGCATAAATTTTACTTTTACTTTCTTGTTCACTTTTTTCTGTTCTTTTTAAATTTTCTTTTTGTAAAGAACTCGCTTTTTCTTCAAGTTGTAATTCTTCTTTTGACGGCTGTATAAAACCAGTGCTTTCAATAATATCTCGTAAAGGCATTTTTAAAGTTTTATTTTCATGGTGATTTATTAAATCAACATTTGTTTCATTTTTTTGTTCTCTAATTTCCCTATCAGTTAAAGTTCCTAATGGTTTTTTATTATCTTCTTTGTATTCATTTAGTTTTGACATTATTATTGTTTCCTTTTTTAGTTTGAAAATGTTGATAAGAATGATTCAGCAAGATCGCTCATTTCTTCATCTGAAATTTCTCCTTGTGGAATTTCAATACTTGAAAAATCACAACTAAAATCATCTAAGTCAAGGTTATCAATATTTTCAATATCTTTTAATGTGATAGGTCTTTCTACTAAAGAAGTTGTTTTATTATCAGGTAGATTAATAGGGCTAAATTCAATAGTTGAATTATTAGTATTGATTTTTATTTTTGGAACTTTAGGTGGTGTGAAATTTATTTTATCTCTTTGGTTGCCTCTGTGTTTGAATAAAGGGTCGCTATACCATTTTATTTTTTCACACTTAATTGGTGGCATATTCTCAAGAAGAATAATTTGCTGATTCTGTTTTAATTGCATAACCTCTTGGGGAAGCAATAAAGATCGTCCATGTTCACTAATGTTTTCAGAGCGCGAGGCCTTACCAAAAAAATCAGAAGGTCTTGATTTTCCTTTTGATTTATTAGATGTAGTCATTGTTCCTAATGTTTCAGATATTTCTTTGGCTACTTTTATATTTTTTGGAGCAAAAACAATATTTAAAGCATGGTTATCAATAAAAGATTCGGCATCATCATGTCCATAAACTGATCTAATTTGAGCTGGTGACTGGATAATAGGAAGTAGTCTAAGACCATAACCAGCAATATAGGCAATGCCTTTAGAGAGTATTGGTATTTTACCTATTGAGGTAAATTCATCCATTAGTAAAAGACATTTATGTTTTAATTCAGGGTTATGCTCAGGTAATTCTCTTGTATTCAAGTCTATTAATTGTTGAAAAAAAAGATTAATTAATGGGGCTAACCTTTCTAGGTCATCAGGGGAAATACCAATATAAATAGATATTTTATTTTTTCTAATATCCCTTAAATCAAAATCATTTCCAGAAGTAGCCGCATCAATAACGGGATTATAAAAAAGCTCAAGACTAGATATAAAACCTTTACGGATTGACCCTCTTGTTTTTTCAGGAGTATCTAAATATTCCCAAAGAGTTAAATAGCATTGTTCAGATAGAGGGCTATCTGATTTTTGTTTTTCATCAATAATTTTTGAAAGCCTTTTATCTCCCATTACTAACTGTCTTAACACTTCTCCCAATGTAACAGAGTATTCCATTTCAATTAAAAATAGAACTAAACCTAACCATAATGATCTTGAAGAAGACTGCCAGATAGGAGCTTCATGGGTGTTGGTTGGGAAAAACATTTGCCCTATTTTTTGAATATCATTAATTCTAAAAGAAGGGTCTGAGCTAATATAGTGGAGAGGGTTCCAGCGATGTGTTTTATAATCTCTAGGTGCTAAATTCAGCAAAAAACATTGCTGTCCATGTTTAGCTCTATAGCCAGCGGTTATATTCCAGTTTTCTTGTTTTATATCTAGAACAACCATACTGTCTTTCCACGCTAAACAATTAGGAATAACGGTACTGATACCTTTACCACTCCTTGTTGGAGCTGCTAGTAAAACATGAAGCGAATCAGGAAGAATTAGTAATTTATCGCTTAACCCAAAGAAACTACTGTATTTTCCAACAATAATACCATCTTCTGAAAATAGCCCTGACTTACTAATTTCATTAGTATTAGCCCAGCTTGCATCCCCAAAAAGTTTGCGATTATCTGAAGTATAAAAGAATAAAATAAACGGTACTGATAAAGTAAGAAAGCCAGCAAATAATGCTGTTGTTAAAAGCTCTTTAGTATGTGGGTCTTCACTATAGAAAACCCAGTAAGTATAGATAGTGAATATATCTGTATTTTGGGTATTTAATTTACCTAGAAAAAGAAAGACATATCCACTAATCCAAGCAAAACCAAGTATTAATAGAATAATTAATAAAAATAGAGTAACAATTTTAATCGACTTGAGCATTGAGTTTTTTTATCGGGTCAAAATAAACTTCTGTAATCCTTCTATTGCCTTTGATATTTTTTATTTGAACAATAATATCAACACACATATAAAGTAATTGCTTTATATCTTCACGACCTAGCGTATTACCCGCATTGGATTCTTTAATAAAAAGAACTAATTGTTCAAAAGCTAAACGGGTGCTATTTGCATGTAATGTTGTAATACTGCCAGGATGTCCACTATTAACATTTCTAAGATAATAAAAAGCTTCATCACCTCTAATTAATTCAGCAACAAAGATTCTATCAGGCTTCATTCTTAGACTACTTTCAAGAAGTTCTTGTTGTGTAATAGGAGAAACACCCTGTCCTCCCGCTGAATAAAAAAGGCTCGTACTATTTGGATGGGTTTCGTAAATCTTTAATTCATCCACATTTTCAATACTAATAAGCCTTTCATTTTCAGGTACAAGGTTAAGTAACGATTTACAGAATGTTGTTTTTCCTGATCCTGTTGAACCTGAAATAATAATGTTTTTTTGAGAAGAAACAGCCAATTTAAAAAAATTAACAAAATCTCTTTTTTTTAACAATGTTAAAAGGTCTTCGTCTTCTTTTAGCAAACCACTTTTATCAACTGAACAATCAGAGAAAAGACCTTGTTCATGATAATCATTTAGCGTAAAGCTAATACTTGATGGCTTTCTAATAGTAATACTTACTTGCCCTTGTAAAGTCACGGGAGGTATTACTATTTGTACTCTCTCACCATCGGGTAATGTTCCTGAAATAATAGGATGACGCTCATCTAAGCTTTGTTTCGTATAAGTTGCTGTTAGTTTTGCTATATTCATGCAAGCACGAAAACTTAACTCAGGTACAGAATGGTATTTCCAACCATTATAACTTTCAGTTAGTACTTCATAGGGTTTATTAATAACAATTTCTGTATTTTCAGAGTTATTTAAAAAAGGCTTGAGAATGTTTAAGTTCTCAAGCAAAGGTACAGAGTTTCTAAGGGGTAACTTAGTGGGTTGTTTTGAGTGCATAGACGCTCCTAAAATCTAAATCTCTGGCAACAATGATATTAATGTGATCACCTTGGTGTTTTATTAGTGTTGGAGGTATACCAATTGAATCTTTTAGAGCAATAGTTGCTGAATTTTCTGCCGCGTCACCTGTACTACCAAAACTAATATTATTATCACCGCTGGCTTGATTAGATAGAAAATTACCAACATCATCAATTAAACTTAACAAAATAGCACTACCAAAACGCTCCCAGAAATGGGTATCAATAAACCCAGAATGTCCAGAACGCCCTAATGCACCTGTTCCTGCTGAATCCAGCTTAACAATAACGCCTGTTGGGGTTTCTATTCTTGACCATAAAACAAATATTCGTGCTTTTCCTTTTTGCATTCCACTTTGATATTCACCGACAATTTTAGAGCCTCGTTCAATCAATAGAACTTTACCGCTGGTACTGTAAACATCCCTTGTTAATCTACAGCTTGTCATTCCTGCCAAGTCGGAGCTAATAGCTGTCTCTAACACACAATCAAGAAATGATCCTTTAGTAACAAACATATTTCTATCAATCAAAAGGGTTGCTCTTGATCCCTCTAAACGTGCAGGGGTTAATTTTGCATTCAGTCCGTCTGCTCTCTCTGCTTCTCCAAAATCACCTAATGCTAATTTAGCTTGAGCTTGTGCCGCTTCGAGGTCTGTTAATTGTGATCCTGAATGTGAAGTGTTAACTCTTCCATTTGATATAGATTTTACGAACATACCTTCTAAGCGTTTTCTTTCTTCTGGTGTCATCACCTTTTCACCATTGTTTATACTGGGTGGAGGTGGTGGAACCATTGTTGTGATAATTGGCTCAGGCATTACAGGAATAACTATTTTTGGAGGGGGAGGGGGGAGAGGAGCCGCACCTATTAAATTTCTAACTTCTTTATTCGGTGTAGATAAATTATTATTACTAGAATCTTCTGCTGAATCAAAGCCACCGTTAACTGCTATTAATGCAACTAGACCTAATAATATTGGAACAACTTTATTCATTAAACCTGATGATTCACGAGTAATAGAAGGTAGTCCTCTATCAGCATCTTCTTCATTCAGAAATGATTCATCATGATTGTTCATCGTTTTCCCTTAATTACACGTTTTACATTTTTAATTGTTGTTGCATTTTTATTACTTATTGTTTGCCTTCTTTTATAGCCTTTATTAAAAACACAAACAACATGTCGTCCAAGCCTTAAAACAAAATGACCTGCTAGTTTATGAACAACAATTGTATTTTTATGATTAGGATCAATATGAGAATTAACTAAGCTTTCTAATTCAACATCATCTGTATCTTCCTCTAAATTTTCTGGTTTATTGCTAATATAAATAGCTGGCATATCTTTGTTGCTATCAAAGCTGAAATAAGTAAATCTACCGTCATCATAAGCGATATTAGGTGTGATTTTTTTACTACCTTTCGCCCAAAAATCCCAGTTTTTAGCTAATCCTTCTCTATCTCCTTTTTCAAGTTTTTCTCTCAGTTTTTGAGCATCTGAGAGTGCTTTAGCTTTGTGTAATTCATCTTCTGGATAGCGGAACTTTATTTGAAACATCATGTCATTTGACTTAGCCCCTCTTCTTGACTTGTGAGCATATAAAACAAAATTATATGTTCTACGATTGGTTAAAACAGTCATGTTTGTAAGTGCTTTATTTCCTATAGCTTTAATAAAAAGGTGGTTGTCAATTGGGCCTACATCCCATGCTTTTTTATCACCTAATGCTATGTTCGTAATTGTTTCGTTGGTGTTAAACTCAACATGTGTTGAGTAGCCGTAATGACTAACAAGTTTAACAACCTCATCACTTTTATAGTCTACAAACCTAATTCTTTTATCGTGTTTACCACGGTGTGGAATCTCTATAGAAAAGGCTTGACCAGAAAAAATAAAGGCCATTATAAAAATAATTATTTTACCCATTTGGAGCCTCCTGATCGTTGCGAAAAGAAATAACTTGAAAGCCTAAAGGGTTAATAATTCTATCTTCCACCGCCATGGGTGTAGACCTATAAACAAAAGTTATAGTTGAAGCCCAATAAGTTAAAGGGCTTAATTCACCCTCTTTTTCAACCTGTTTGGTATATCTAACTAATGCTGTAACACGCTTTTCTTCTTTATAAGTTTCAGTATTTATAAAACTAATTAAAGGTGTCCCTATTTTTACCTCTGCTGATCTCTCATAAACTAAAACAGGAGCATTAGCGTTCTTATTTGGGTCTGTATAGTCTGCGTATTCAAGCTGAATATCTATTGATGATAAAAGAGCTGTTATTTTTCTATCAAGATCGCTAGTATTAAAATGATAACCTTCTCGATGCTCTATATATTTTGCAAGAAAATATTTATCAAGCAATTCTTGAGCACCTTCTTTTATAGTTCCATCCGTTTCAGCAAGGACGGATATTACATCAACATACCCAGTGTTGTTATCCACCCGAATAACAAAAGGTTCTATTGATTTTAAAGGAGTTAAAGCTACGACAGCTACGACAGAAACTAGCGCAATAATAGATGCCCCAGTTGCAACCCACCAAGCACGTCTTTCAGATTTTTTTAAATTATGATTAAGGTTTATATCCCATTCTTTGACTTCTTCAAAATAGTTACTTTTGATTTTGTCTTCTTTGTTCTCGCTATTCTTCATCTATTTCAACCATTCCTTTATTAATTGGACGAATGACATCATTTATTTCTGAACAGTGTTTAGCTTGCGGTGTAGCACAACCATACATCATAGAAAAACAGAGATAAATAAAAAGTAATTTAATTAATTTGCTCATAAAGTATTAATCCTATAAAATTATCATTATACTATATATTGATTTTATTAAGGGGGAAAAAAACTCATGTAAATATAAATATTACATGAGTTTTTAAGTTAATTAGAAATGGTGTTTTTTCTAAAAGTCCGTTGATAAGCATGTTTAGTTGCATTTACACCTAAATTTGCCGCCTTTGTAGTTAATCTATTACCTTGATTAAGAGCGTTTTTTGTATTTCTAAAGTGGCGTGGTAGTCTGTCCACTGTATTTGCAGCACCTTTAATTTTATCAACCATTCCTCTCATTGCACCTTGAGCAGATAGAGCAAATCCTCCACCAAGAGCTGCTGCAATGCCTGGTATTTGTTTAACAAAAAATATCATCATTGAAAACAATAAGAAAAAAGCAAAAGCATCGGACATAGTAGGGTTTACTCTTCCTGTGGCAAAATTGTTTGCAATTGTTAAAAATGTTGACCCAAGAGAAGCCGCTATTATTAATATAAATGCGGAATTCATTATAATTCCTATCCAAGAGTCAAAAAATCTTTGTGTCGATTGAAATAAAGTTGAGATAATGAATAATGGACCGATTGCTAAAAGTAGAGTCATACTTACTTTACTCATTAATATTAGAGATGCTAAAAGAATGATTAAAACCCCACCAAAGCCAAATATTAATAAAGCTATAATTAGCTGACTAAGATTAGATAACCCCCCTCTGTTCCAAGCATTTATGCCACTATTAAATATTTTCGTAGTAGCATCATCTAATGTTGCTGTAATCCCTGCTGTTGGTGCTCCTATTATTGCTGATGCAATAGTTTCAGGGGCTTGCTGTAAAAAAGTCACAATCACTGCATTATATTGAGCAGAGGTTAGCCCCAGCATAATAATAAAAGTTATTCTTAACATTCGGAAAAAGCTATCTTGCAATAGGCCTTCAATTCGTCCCATCATAGCCATATAACCCCATATAGTAATCCAGATTATGAACATACTATTAAATATGGGGGTTAATAAGGCAATAAGATTGCTACTACCATTTGCTACGTGGTTTATTAATGCTGTATCAACAGTAGTAAACATATCCTGAAAAAGAGTGGAAGCCATTTTTATTCTCTATAGATGTAAGTCACTAGATGTTCCGCTTGTGCTTTTATTTAATGCCATATAAGCATTTTTACAATTGGGCGTTTCACCTAATTCGCCCACGTTGTTATCACATTTTGTTAGGGTTTCGTTCATTAATGTTTTGTTTTTTAGAAAAAAATCAACGGTATGAGTTTCTTCTGTTTCAAAACAGCCTGATAAACTAATTAGTATCGTAATTATTAAAATATTTTTCATAATAGATTTATAAGTGAAGATCGTTAGAGGTTCCAGAAAATTGCAAATGCATTTGTTCGCGTTTACGTTGCATCATTGTTGCATTAGCTTCATTTTGTGCGCGTAGCGCAGCAAGTTTAATTATTTCATTTTGTAGCATTGCGCTTTCAGCTCCAATTCTTGCCTGAAGGTCTAAAATGTCTTTCTGTTCTGGGGCATTATTTACTTTAGCAACAAGTTTCATAATCTCAGAAAATCTTGTTTGAGATTGTTGGAGTGTTTTTCCTGTTTGTCCTAAGTATTTAGCTGAAAGATTGTTGGCGGCATCATATAAAGCTCCAGTTGCTCCTGCAACACCTAGTGTACTTGCGTTTGATAGACCATTACTAGATAGAATGCTATTTGTATTTACTGCCATACTAGGGTCGTAAGCACTAGAAAGGACTCCTCCCATACCTCTAGCACCCTTCATGCTATTAAGTGTATCTGATGCTGTTGATAGTTGATCTTTTGCTGTATTAACTTGTTCTACCAAGCTGTTTACCTGTTTTACAGCATTAGTAACCTGTAATATTGCTTGGACAAGGTTTGTCGCGTCAATTGTTGGAATACCCGCATTACTGTGCGTGGTAACACTTGCTATACTTAGTAGAAATATAACTTTTAATAGATTCATTTATACTCTCCTTTCGTGAAAAATGGGAACCCAGTTATCAGGGTTATTACCAACTTCATTAATGATTCCTGACACTAATAAAACATTTTCTGTTGTACCTGAGATAATTGCCAGTTCATCATCAAAACCTTTTAAATTTAATTCTGCTACAACGCTTTCATTACCTTTTTTAATTAAGAATTTTCTTGAGCTTGGAAGTAATTCTTTTTTAATTAAATCAAACTCTCTTTTTGTTAAATGGAAGCCATCAACATAATCTTTTTCTCTTGCTTTAGGGTTTGGCATAAAGATAAAGGTTGAACATTGTTCTATTAATGCGGGGGCAATCGGAGACTTTAAAACGTCTGATGCTGATTGAGTACCATAGACCATAATTCCGTTTTGTTTACGGATAACTTTTTGTTTATTCAGTGCAAAATCTTCAAAATATTTATCTAAGAGTAATTTCCAAAATTCATCTAAAAATATTTGTAATGGTTTTCCATCGACTAATTCTTCTATTCTATGAAATAGGTACATTACAACGGGGGTTCTAATTTCATCATCATCAATAAAATCTGTTACATCAAAACCAAAAGATTTACTTTTACTAAATGAAAGTTCATCGGTATCATTATCAAATACCCAGCTTAATGAGCTGTCATAGCACCATTTTTGTAATCTTTCATAAGCTCCTGTTTCAGATTTAGGGTCAAGATAATCAAGACAGGCTGATAATTTTCTCGAAGGTTTTGATAGGGTCATTACCCCTCTTACTGCAAAATCAATTTCTTTTTCATCTATATTAGATATTTCACCTTTGCAGAGTTTTTTAACGAGCGAAACGAGGAAATGGATATTACTTTCAGAGTCATCTAATTGAAAAGGGTTAAATCCTGTATTTTTTCCTTTTTCCAACGGGAGATAAACACCACCTTTTGCTCGTATAAAAATCTCTAATCCTCGGTCTTTATCAAAAACCACTTGAGTAGGGTTGTACTTTTGACTTTGAGACATCAAAAAACCTTGAACAACTGTTTTACCTGTTCCAGATGGCCCTATAATCAAAGTGTTACCTAATGCTTTTTGTCCGCTTGTATCTTTGTTTTTAGATTCAATACCCTCTCTTTTAATAACTTCTTTTCTGCTATCAAGAGCTTCATGAAAATTAAAATAATAAGGTGCGCCTGATGTTGTTTTAAACATAGTGACAGCATCACCCCATTGATTCCCGTCTATATGACCTGTTGGGTAATTGTGGAATGATGAAAAGCCAGCAAAGTTTTTTGAGCTGATTAAAGCGGGTCTGGGACGAAATTCTGTATTAGCTGGGAGTTGTGCCCAAAATGCGGCTGTCAATGCTAAATCTTCTCTGGCGACAACGATACCACTATCAGCTAGTTCAGCTTGTGCTGCTGCTAAATTTTTTCTTAATTGATCTGGTTTATCAGCAAAAATAGTTAGATTTAGATGATGATGTCCAAAGACAATACGGCCTGAAACTACATCATCTAAAGCATCACTGATTTCATCAATTTGACTAGTTGCTAAATCGCCATCTTGTATCATTGTTCTTTGATTTTTACTTAAAAGACTAATCGCTACAGGGCGAGATATAAACGCGAAAGACTGGCTTAAAACAAAAGAAAATGGAGCTGATAACAAAGAATTTACTATACCTGCATCGGTTTCTTCTGGGTATTCTAAAACTCCCAATATTGCACCTAGCCTTTTTTCAGAAACGGTTCTTACTTCAAATGCTTCCGATCCAAAAAATACTCTTGATCTTACTAAGGTTGTATAAATAGGTGCATGTGGTAAATACCTAGGAATCCAAGTGCCATTTAAAAGGTAATCAAAAAATTCTAATGCTTCAGAACAAAGCTTATCATTTCTAGTGTAAACACCTAGCATTCTCGGTTTATAAATCGCTAAAGAACTTAAAATATAAGAGGTAATATCTGTAAAGTTTTCAAGATGTTCATTTTGCCTTAAAGTGCTATTTTCTACACTTTCTAGCTTGGAAAAAATGCTTGATACTTTACTTGCTTCTGGCCTGTAAACAATGGATAAATAAAGTTCGTTAATGAATGTTTTTGAGCTTTGAGTTGACTCTCTGTACTTTTCATTTAGTTTTTTATCAAAATCTTGTTTAAAATTCCCTTTGGGAAATTGCTTTATTTCTCGCCTAACTGTGTTTGTCCAAATACATATATTTGGTTTAGCAATGTTTTTAAGTAAATTATTAAGTTGATCTTTCCAGAGTGTAATATCCTCAGCATCTGCCGCTTCATGTGCAACACCTTCAAGTTTAATAATTCTAACTAAATCGCGTGATTTGCATTTTATTGTTATGTCGTCAATCTGTGCAGAATATGGAATATAGTTAGACGCTGGATTTTCCCAACGTAAGGAGTCTTTATCCATTCCTTGTATATGTTCAGCTGAGGAAACCATTTAGATACCTCTTCGTCGGGTTGGAGTAAAAATAGAAGCCGTTCCAGAAAAATATTTTTTTCTGAATGTTGATTGTCCTTTAGTTTTAAGCCATAACCATAATAAGTAAAATGTATTAGGGTCTTTAAGACATATTAAATAAACGGGAATATATAAAACAGGAAAAATAGTAATAGACCAAAGGCTTTTCCATCCAACAAAAATGATGGATGAAAAAACCATTAGAAACTTAAATGCATCGGATGGAATCCCCAATACAATTGAGGGTCTGGTTAATCCTACAAATAAGGGATCACTCATTACAAGCTGCCAGTTATAAGAGCTACAATTCTTGCACCGCCAAAAACAAGAATGATACCCACAATGAAACGGAGAACAATATCACCTGCTAAACGTCCTGCAAATGCCATATAACCTAGCACTGTAATTGCTACGATAGCAACACTGGTTGCCAAGGTTGAGTTTAATAAATCCCTTAACCAATTTAAACCATTTAGGATTGGGTTTGATGCTGCAAATGCCACTTCAGGCATAAGAGCTAGAGCAAAAAGTGATGTTAAGAGAAAAATATTTGGTTTGTTTGTTTTACTAGTGTTTTTTTTCATATTTAATTTCTTTTTTTAGTTTTAATAAAATGTTATCTATGGGTTCGTAAAAACTTCTAATATGATTTGTTAGTCTATCTAAACTTACCCATGTTCTGGATTCCCCTCTCTGAGTTTTTAAGAAATATTTTGTATCTGTGTTTTTAAGAGTAAAAAATATTTCATAGTGACCATTAGTTAGTTGTTGAATTGTTATGCGCTCTAATAGTTTTCTTTTTGAGAAGTAGATTAATTCTTTTTCTGATAAAGGTTGTTTCATACTACCTATGCGGTTGTTTTTTTGCATTGGTATTGTATATCACATGAAGGTGTGAGTTACATCGCTATTTGAGCTAATATATCTACCAATAAATGAACTCATTAAAAATGTTTCCAAAGCAGTTCAAGGCTTTTATCTTCATCTTGTTGAAAGGCTTCCAAATAACTAACAGTTAAGTCACTACTTTTATGCCCCATCCATTTTTGAATACGCTCAATCGGTATGGGTGGCGTTACCTCCAAACATGATATAGCAAAGCTATGACGTAACCCTGTTGGAGTCGCTTGTTTTCCATGAATACCCGATTTATTCATTACATCTTTTATTAATCGCCACCCTTTTGTTCTAGAAAACGATAGCTGTGGATCTTGCATAAATCCGTTTCTTGGTTTTAAATAAATGGCTAATTCGATACTAAAAGCAGGTGGTATGGGAACATATCGTTCAGATAGCATTTTCCCCTTATAACCTAACAATATACTGCTTTTTTGTTCATTAATATGTTCTGGCAAAAATGCTACTGCTTCGTTTATTTTGCACCCTGTGTAATATAGTAATCTGCAAAAAAGTCTCTGTTGAGTGCTCAGTGTATGTATTGTTTCCCTGAATTTGTGTCTCTCATCCGTAGTGAGAAATAAACGCTGTCCATCTTCAAATAACTTTATATTACTACCTGCAAACATTTTAATTAACACCCACAACCAAACATTGTCTAGCTGAATCAACTACTTATTTAGTAATCGAGCTGAGAGTGTTTACCTTCATGATACGTTGTATTTGTGAGAATAAACGGTTAACTAACCTAAAATTTCCAGCAGTCACTCGGATTACGCTAGCCATTGCTTCTTTGTCAGTAAAATCTTCAAGGCTCAGTGATAACCCCAATTTTTCCCAATGGTGTTGTAAAACAAACTCCATTTCTTCTTCTGACAAGGGATTATAAGGATGGGAGAATCCAACTCTTGAATAAAATTGGGGGTAGCGAGACATCTTTTTCTCAATACCTGGCATCCCGATAACAATAAGACCAAAATTTCCTTGGTCGTAACGATCCCGCAAATGTTCTAGGCTGGATAACGTCAAACGATCAGCTTCATCTACAATAACCAGTTCGCAACTATTTTCTTCGCCCATTTCATTTTCTTTAAACTTATTACTGTAATAGACGGCAGCTCTGAGCTTGAAAAATCCGTCATTTAAGTTATCGTCAATTTTTTTAGGTGTATTAGAGACTGGTGCGGTATAAAATACTGTTTTCCGATCAGCTAATTCAGGCCAGTATTTTGAACTTTCAGAAAATGGGTCAATTGCTTCAATTTCATTCCATTTTGAATAATGCCTAGCAGACAGTGTCTTTCCTACACCAGGTGGCCCAAAGCAAATACCAATATACTTATCTCGCTTACATGCCTCACAAAATTCCTCAAAAAATCGATACTCTTTAGTCACCAAAAAGTCAGTATTATTCGTTTTCATAAAGTTTTAATTTTGGCTTTTTTGTAATCTGTACACATGGAAGTGTATTTTTTTTTAAAATAACACGAGGTGCTGGTTTATCTAATAATTGTTCGACCAGTGATTTTCTCTGGTTGATTGTATTACGTAGCTCTGCCTTTCTTTTTTTTCTCGCTTTCTGTAATTCAGCAAGACTAACACTTTCTTCAGACAACTCAGGACAAATAGCATTACACAAGAACTTATCGGTAGTGGGTTAAATCTGTTATTAGGCATGAATATCTCGTCCAAATTCGACTTTATTAATTAACAGCCCAATGACAATATCGTGCATTTGTTCTATTTTTGAAAAACAGATTGTTCGACGAGTT
>NZ_FQTP01000036.1 GCF_900128515.1 Bathymodiolus heckerae thiotrophic gill symbiont | reverse complement strand
ACACTCTGACCAAGGCTCAACCTACAGAGCTTATGAATACCTTAAGTTATTCAAAGCAAATAACATCACCCAAAGCATGAGCAGAAAAGGTGAATGCCATGATAACGCAGTCGCTGAGAGTTTTTTTAACACCCTAAAAACAGAGTTAATCAATCAGAAAATTTATCAAACTAGGAAACAAGCAAGCAGTGCTATCTTTGAATATATTGAAGTGTTTTATAACAAAATTAGGCGACATTCAACGATTGATTATTACTCGCCTAATGATTATGAAAAGAGGTTTTATCGCAACAATATTCCCTAACTTAACATTAAGCCTTTAAGGCTTAAGTTAGGGCTTGGAACAAGTTCCAAGTTGGGGCTTTGCTCCTTCGTAGCCTGACCTTGGGTGCAAACCTCAAAAAAGATTATTGATACAGAAAAATAATGCGTAAAATATTAGTTTGGTGTCCAGTCAAGTGGGGGGGCTTCAGATAGTTCTACAATTCTAAGCCTAATAGCGGTTAAATATTTGTTGATTGTTTGTCTGCTCAATCCTGTTAACTCCTTGATTTGAACTGCGTTCAAATCAAGAGAAAAATACTTAATTATTTCTCTAAATTTCTTCTCTGAAATACGGGAACGATTTACATACTTATTTTTTTACTTTCATAACGGTACTTTAACATGATTTTAAACATGCTTGGGTTGTCATGACCCATATTAATTATAGCACTGCATAAATTTAAAGAGACATTTGCATAGGAATGCCGCTTCATTAGATATAAAAAACCCATGACGCTATAAAGACTGCTATTCTATCTTTAACTTAATGGCATCATCATTGCTTAAAATACGCTCCATCGTGTCTTTAAACACCATGGCTGCAGAATTCGAGCCTTCGCAACTATTTTTAAGGTCAGGTCTTTTATAAACATAGCATTTTTTAGGATAGTCTAATCTTACTGCCATAATATATTTAGGATTTTTAACGGGTACAAATCCAGTGAAAAAGGTACGCTTAGCACCTTCTTTATGATATTTTCCATTAACCACCATTTCTGCAGTGCCTGTTTTTCCAGCAACATCATAGCCTTTAATGCGCGCTCGATAGCCAGAACCTTTCCAAGAAACGACAGCATTTAATAAGGTTGCAATTTTATCTGTTGCTTGCTTACTAAAAACTTGCGTATTTTGCTCATAGGTTGGCATATTTTTAACCAACTTTAGTGGAGGTACTGCACCACCATTGGCAAACACTAAGTACGCTCTAGCTAATTGTGCTAGATTTGTCTCCATTGGGCCATGGCCAAATGAAAGTGTGCGTTTATCTACTAAGCCCCAAGAAGAGTAATGCCTTAACGAGCCAGAATTTTCAATACTAGGGATCAATCCTAAGGGGTGGCTAAAGCCTAGTTTACTCCAGGTGCTATACATATCTTCTTTGTCAAGGCGCTCGGAAACATTAACTGTACCAAGGTTGTGAGATTTTTGTAGAATTTTTTTAACCGTAATAGCGTCACCATATTTTCTAACTTCTCTATTGGTTTTTAAGTGGCCAATGGATTTGCTTACATCAATTAACTCATTCTCTTCGGCGCTAATTTTTCCTTGATCAAGTGCTAATAGCATAGTGAATGGCTTCATGGTTGAGCCAGGCTCTACTTTGTCTGATAGTACTCGATTACGATAGTGGCTAGGATTGTATAAGTTTTTATCATTTGGATCGTCAGCGGGGTAGTTAACCATAGCAAGCACTTCACCATTAGCCGCTAATATGATGGCGGAACCAGAATCTGCTTCGTGTTTTAAGATAGATTTTTTAATCGCTGCATAAGCATGATATTGAATATCTGTATCAATGGTAAGCTCGATATTTTGCCCATGATTCAAGTCGGTTTTAACTTGAGGGTTGAAATAAGCCTGATCATTTTTAAAATTTAAATAAGCTTTGCCATTTTTTCCAGCTAGTATATTTTCAAATTCACTCTCAATGCCAGATCCGCCTATATTTTTAGCGTTAACTCGACCTAACAATGGCGCCATTGAGGCTGATTTTGGATAATAACGTTGCGTATCTTGTTGCAGTGCAAGTGCTTGTCCTATCCTTTCTTTACGACATTTGGTAATGCTTTTCTTTTCTCCAATAACATTCTGCCATTTGATAGTGTTAAGTGCTTTGTCCACTAGACTTATTTTGCTGGTAATTTGCTTATTTCTACAAACCTCAACTCTTAGTCTTTTTAATGCTTTTAATTTCTCTAAAGAGGGACTGGTTAAAGTTAAATTTTTCTTAATTGGTAGATACCTAGAGCCTATTTTTCTTTTTTTAGCTAGAAGGTCGTTTAATTTTCTCTCATTCATTTCAAGTGCATCTGCTAATTTTGGAATGAAAGCGTCATGGATCAAACTAGGGTCGAGAATTACTTGTTTGAGTAATCGTGAGCTTGCCAATATATTGCCATGTCGATCTAAAATATCCCCCCTTCTGGCAACCTTAGTTTGTGAGTTGTTGGCTTGTTTATAAGCTCTATCTTGAATCGATTGCATTTGATCGTTAATACCTGACACGGAAATAGCGTGATAAGAAAATAGCGTAAATAAGCCAACAAATATAAACTTAACAAAGCCTTGGCGACGCCAGTACCCCTGTACTTTAGCAAATTTTGGTAGTAGTTTAAAGGTCATAATGAAATCCTGCCTTTATACCATTTACCTAAGTCATCCGCCTCAACCTCTTTTAACCCTAGTTTTTGTAATGCAGTTTCTTTAATTTCTTCGCCACTCATTACTTGTGAGTATTCACTTAATAGTTGTTTGTTAAGAGCCACAATCTGGTGATTTTTAATATTTTCACGTTTAATATCTTTATATAGTGTGTAGGCTTGATGATGCCAAGAAACACTCAAAATGCTCAAGCTAATAATACTTCCAAGTAGAATTAAGTTGAATTTAGTTTTGCTAATAAATAGCTTCATAATTGGTTTTTACTCGCAACTCGTAAAATAGCACTACGTGAGCGTTTGTTAAACTCAATTTCTTCTTTACTAGCAAACTGCTTGCCCAAGTCTTTGAATGGCATTTTTTCTATTGCTTGATCAAATATTGGCAAGCCTTTTGGTAGGCTTTTTTGTCTTGAATGTTTTTGAATAAAGCGCTTTACAATGCGATCTTCGATCGAATGAAAGCTAATAATTGATAAGCGACCATCCGCTGCAAGAATTTTTTTTGAATGCTCAAGTGTGTCAGAAAGCTGTTTCAGTTCTTGATTAATGAATATACGTATCGCCTGAAAAGTTCGTGTTGCTGGGTGTTTTTTCGTATATCCTCTAATCACTTCGCTGATAATATTGGCTAATTGTAAGGTTGTTTCTAAAGGTTGCTCCAGTTGAAATCTTTTAATACGACTGGCGATGTGTCGAGACTTTTTCTCATCACCAAACTCATAAATCACGTTGGCAATTTCCTCTTCGCTGGCGCTTGCTAACCATTGGGCGGCACTTAATCCTGAAGTTTGATTCATGCGCATATCTAGCGGACCTTCATTATTAAAGCTAAAGCCCCGGTCTGAATTATCTAGCTGCGGTGAAGAGACGCCTAAATCCATTAGAATGCCGTTTATCTTGCCACTCAAACCCATCTCTTTAATAATGCCATGCATTTGCGCAAAAGGACTGTGAATTAGCGTTAAGCGCGGATCGTTGAATTTATCCTGTGCGTATTCAATTGCACTTAAATCTTGATCAAAAGCAATGAGTTTTGCTTTATCACTAAGCCGATCTAAAATACCTTGAGAATGACCGCCACGGCCGAAAGTGGCATCGATGTAAATACCGTCTTTAATTATATTTAGCGCATCGATTGATTCGTTAAACATCACAGATTGGTGATGGTTAGAAATCATAATGATAGTTGAGCAACCTCGACTGGAATTTCTTCGTGTTTGCTTAGCTCGTCTAAATTGCTAAGTTGTTCATTCCAGGTGTCTTCATCCCATAATTCAAAATTATTACCTTGGCCACTCATGATAATTTTTCTGCTGATTTTTGCATAATCTCTTAACGTACTAGGAATAAGAATACGCGCTGCTTTATCCAGCTCGCAATCTGTTGCATGGCCAATAAGTTTGCGTTTTAAGCGTTTGGTATGAATATTTAAAGATGGTAGGGCGCTAACCTTTTCTTCTAGTGCTTGCCAATCTTTTAAGGGGTACAACAACAAGCAGTTGTCATCTGGGTGAATGCTAAGCACCATTTGTCCTGAGCAAATTTCATCAATTTGCGCTTGGTGACGCGTGGGAACTTTTATTCTTCCCTTTGCGTCAACGGTTAAGCTGTGTACTCCTCTGAACATTTTTCTTGATTATTAAGCAATTAATGCAAATCCTAGTGATGTGATTACTGCTGCTGATGTATAGATAACTGTTTGTAATAAAACGTCCATTTCTCTCTCCCTTAAAGTTGATTGATTTTCATTCTTATAACTCTCCTCAAGTAGTTATAAATAAACATTTTATACCATTTTATACCACTTTTAAACACTTTATTTAAATTTGTCTAAAATGCTTTAGTTAAAAATATTGGAAATAATAGAAATAGCTTTAAATTCAATGTTTATAAGGGGTTTACGGTTATTTTTTCTAGGTTAAATCGCCTAATTTAAGAAAATTAGGCGATTTTAAAAATTTCGGATATTTTAGAATTGAGTTGAATTTAACTATTTTTTTATCTTAAAGATAGTTTGTTGATAATTTTTGCACTAATCTCTTCAATAGAGGTTTGAGTGGTATCAAGAAAGCGGATGTTATTGGTATGATACATATCTTCTGCACGCCTAACTTCACTCTGACATTGTTGCAGTGAAGCATAGTTACTTTTACGCTTGTCTCTAATTTTTTGTAGGCGTATGGGATTAATACTAAGTCCAAACAATTTGTCTTTATATTGTTGCAATATTTCAGGCAATTTTGTATTTTTTAAATCTTGCTCAATTAATGGGTAGTTGGCAGCTTTAATGCCATATTGCAGTGCCATGAAAAGACAACTCGGGGTTTTTCCAGATCTGGAAGCGCCAATCAAAATAATATCTGCCTGATCGTAATATTTTAATCCTAAGCCATCATCACTATTTAAAGAAAAGTTAATGCTGTTAATTCTATCTGTGTAATGATCATTCTGGCTTACCCCATGTGAACGACCAACTGTGTGTGAAGATTTGAGATTAAGTGCATGCTCCATTTTGGAAATAAAAGTATCAAAAAAATCAAAAAAAATGCAATTACTGTCAATAATTAATTGTCTTAAATTTTGATTAATTTGAGTGCTAAATACTAGTACTGGCATGCCTTCTTCAAGCGATGCAGTGTTGATTTTTTTAATAGCTAACTTTGTTTTTTTTAAAGTGTCAACAAAAGGTAAGTGGTTTTTTTCAAATTTTATATCTTCAAATTGACTTAAAAGACTATTGCCAAGTGCTTCTGCAGTAATTCCAGTTCGATCAGAAATAAAAAAATACTTCTGTTATTCATGCTTTCCAAGGTGCATCCAAGTTTCTACGACAGTATCTGGATTAAGGGAAATACTACTGATATTTTGTTTGAGCAGCCATTGTGCCAAATCAGGATGATCGGAAGGCCCTTGGCCACAAATACCAATATACTTATCTTGTTTATGACAAGCTTCAATAGCCATAGAGATTAATCTTTTAACTGCCAAGTTGCGTTCATCAAATCCGTCAGCAACGATACCAGAATCACGATCCATGCCTAAGGTGAGCTGAGTTAAATCATTGGATCCGATAGAGAATCCATCAAAATATTCTAAAAATTCTTCAGCCAATAGGGCATTTGAAGGTAGCTCACACATCATGATAATTCTTAATCCGTTTACACCTCTTTTTAGGTCATTTTCTTTAAGTAGCTGAATAACCTTTGAGGCCTCATCTAAAGTACGCACGAAGGGGATCATAACCTCCACGTTGGTAAAACCCATTTCTTCTCTAACTTTTTTAATGGCTTGACATTCCAGTTCAAAACAAGCTCTGAAGTCTTTAGAGATATATCTTGCTGCGCCACGAAAGCCTATCATTGGATTTTCTTCTTTAGGTTCGTACCGATCTCCAGCAAGTAGATTGGCGTATTCATTGGATTTGAAATCTGACATCCTGATAATAACAGGATGTTTGTCGAAGGCGGATGCAATAGTAGCAATGCCTTCGGTTAGTTTGCTGACGTAAAAATCAATAGGAGATTCATATCCTGCAGATCTTTGCTTTATTTTGGTTTGTAGTTGTTCCGGCAGTTGGTTAAATTCTAATAAAGCTTTAGGATGAATGCCTATGGTAGTATTGATAATAAATTCAAGTCGCGCAAGCCCAACACCAGCATTTGGAATGCTAGCAAAGTCAAAGGCTCTGCCAGGATTGCCAACATTCATCATAATTTTAACGGGTATTTCTGGCAGGGAGGCGATAGAGTGTCGTGCACACTCAAAATCTAATATTCCTTTATACACATAGCCGGTGTCACCTTGGGCGCAAGATGCGGTAATAGGCATCTGGTTGGTGATTTTTTCAGTGGCATTGATAGTGCCAACAATAGCAGGAACGCCTAGCTCTCTAGCAATAATAGCAGCATGACAGGTACGACCGCCACGATTGGTGATAATAGCTGAGGCACGTTTCATTACTGGTTCCCAATCTGGGTCAGTCATATCGGTGACCAGAATATCGCCTTCTTGCACTTGGTCCATTTCAGAAATATTATTAATAATTCGGGCGACACCACTACCAATTTTTTGACCAATAGATCTTCCCTCTATTAACACTTTTCCGGTTTGTATCAGTTGGTAGCGCTCAATAGTGTTGGATGATTTATCCCTACTTTTAACAGTTTCAGGACGCGCCTGAACTATATAAATCTTGTTGTTATTGCCATCAAGTGCCCACTCAATGTCCATTGGTCTAGAATAATGTTGCTCAATAATAATGGCATAACGAGCCAACTCCTCCACTTGCTCATCATTTAAACTGAAACTTTGTTGTTGATCTTTAGGTACGGTTTCTATTGCTACACAGTTTTTTAGATCATCATAGGCATAGACCATTTTTATTTCTTTTGAGCCAATGTTTCGACTTAAGATTGCTTTTTTACCAGCATTAAGACTAGATTTATGCACATAAAATTCGTCAGGATTGACTGAGCCCTGTACAACAGTTTCTCCTAGTCCGTAGGCTGAAGTAATAAATATTACTTCATCAAATCCTGATTCGGTATCCAAGGTAAACATAACACCGCTAGCACCAATGTCACTTCTGATCATTTGTTGTATGCCAGCAGAAAGAGAAACTTGTGAGTGCTCAAACCCTTGGTGAACTCGATAAGAAATGGCCCGATCATTGTAGAGAGATGCGAATACTTTTTTAATGGCGCTTAGTATGTTGCCAATGCCATGTACGTTAAGGTAGGTTTCTTGTTGCCCAGCAAAAGAAGCTTCAGGTAAATCTTCTGCGGTGGCAGAGGAGCGTACTGCAAAGGTTATATTTTCGCCCAGTTCTAGCTCAAGTTGTTGATAACTATGGGTAATTTCATTTAATAATTTATCTGGAAAACTGGATTCTTGTATCCAGTTTCGAATGGTTGAACCCACTTGAGTGAGCGCTTGGATTTGATTCGGATCTAGATTTTCTAGTAGTGAATTAATTTTTTCTTTAAGGTTGTTATAGTTTAAAAACTCCTCAAAAGCATCGGCCGTGGTTGCAAATCCGCCTGGAACTCGGACCCCCTTGTCAGATAAGGCGCTAATCATCTCACCTAAAGAGGCATTTTTCCCACCGACAATTTCAACATCCTTGATGCCAACATTTTTTAACCATATAGTGCGTTTCATTATTTCTCCTCAAGAAAAAAGAACCATTGGTTATCCGCCAACAATTTCAGGCCCCATGAGTAGGGTTGGTAGATAAGTTGATATGGATGGAATAAAGGTAATCATCATTAAAAAGACCAGCATTAGTACCAACCAAGGTAGTGTTGACTTAATGACTTCAATCAGTGGCATGCCAGTAATGCTTGAAGTGACAAATAGATTAAGCCCTACAGGCGGGGTGAGCATGCCAATTTCCATATTGACCACCATCATAATACCAAGGTGAATAGGGTCGATACCCATCTCCATAGCAATAGGAAATAGAATTGGCGCCATGATTAGTAGTACTGCAGAGGGCTCCATAAAATTGCCAGCAATAAGCAATATCAGGTTTACCATAAGCAAGAATCCCCAAATAGGAAGACCGTAAGCAATAATAGTTTCTGCAATTTCATGTGGGATGCGCTCATTTGTCAGTACAAAAGCAAATAGCATGGCGTTAGCAATAATAAACATCAGCATGATTGATGTTTTTGCTGAATCCCTAATCACTAAAGAAATTTCACTGATTTTGATATCTTTATAGACAAAAACACCTAGAATAAAAGCGTAAACGGCAGCAACGGCAGCAGCTTCTGTTGGCGTGAAAATGCCACCATAAATACCACCCATAATAATAACCACCAAAAACAATCCGCCAGACGCCCTGGTAAGCACTTTAACAAAATGCTTAAAACCCTTAAAAGGAACGCTCGGATAACCTTTAGCCCTAGCGGTAAAATAAATGGCAACCATCATCATTGAGCCAATAATTAAACCTGGAATAACACCCGCTAAAAACATTCTACCAACTGAAACTTCAGTAGCTGCTGCATACACCACCATGACAATAGAAGGTGGAATTAGAATGCCCATAGTGCCAGCCGAACTAATCACGCCCGCTGCATAAGATTGTGGATATCCCTCCTTAACCATGCCAGCAATAACAATAGATCCAATAGCAATAACAGTTGCAGGAGAGGAGCCTGAAATAGCGGCAAACATCATGCAAGCTAATACTGATGCCATTGGTAAGCCACCTTTAACCCAGCCAATACTAGCAATAGCGAAATCAACCAAACGTTGTGCAGAGCCTCCTCGTGACAAGAAAGATGAGGCTAGAATGAAAAATGGAATAGCCATCAAGGTGTAATGCTCCATTGCGCCAAATATATGACCTGCAAGGGATGCTAAAGATTCGCTACCAAATAAAACAATAACAGTGACGCTTGATAATCCTAATGAAAAAGCAACAGGAACACCCATGGCCATTAAGCCAAAAAGCATAAAAAATAGGGTGAAAATAATCATTCTTTGTAGTCGTTGAGATGATTTTCAAAATGCATGGTGGCGGTTTTGTTGTTAATCACATCTATCATCACTTCGATTAATCGATAAAACATCAAGGCGAATCCTAGTGGCAAAATAATTTTTGCTTGCCACTCTAAAACGGGCAAGTCTTCCATTTCAATTTCAATTTCTTTAAGTAGCGATATATATTCATAACTACCCATAAACATAATAACAACAAAAGCCATACAAGCCGTGATAGCAAATAGAGTGATTATTTTTCGATTTTTTTCAGAAAATAAATTCACCACACTGTCTACTGCAATATGCGCACCACATTTAATAATATAAGAGGCGCCTAAGAGTACTAGCCAGGCAAATAGATAGGTGGTGACTTCGAGTGCCCAGACTACGCCAGAATTAAAAACATAGCGAGCAACCACTTGTGAAAAAGTGAGTAACGTCATTGAGGCTAGCAGAAAAGTAATTAGCCATTCTTCAAGTTGATTGATAAATTTAGAAATTTTCATGAGTAAAAACCTTTGCATAATGATGAATAGTAGAATCTACAAGGCGATTTGAAAGCGCTTGAGATTAAGTAAAAAATCGTATTATTCATCATTATGAAAAAATTTCTATAAAAAGTGCAACTCGAAAGCTGCACTTTTAAGGTTATCTTAGTTTTGTGCGTTGCACTGCTGTACTGCGGCAATGTTATCTTTGCCAACTTGATCTTCAAATTGAGACCAAACAGGTTTCATTGCAGTAACCCATTGTTGTTTTTGAGAAGCTGTTAATGTATGAATGTTAGTCTTACCAGAATCGGCAACCGTCTTCATATCTTTAACCGCTGCATCTAATGCAAACTGAGTTACTTCAGTAGTAACTTCTTTGATAATTTGATCTAACTGCATGCGAATGTCAGTAGGCAAACTATTCCAGAAGCGCTTGTTGGTAACTAAAGCATATTCTAAGACGCCATGATTAGAGATGGTGGTATCTTTTTGAACTTCAAAGAATTTCTTTGAACGAATATTTGACCAAGTATTTTCTTGGCCGTCAATAACGCCTGTTGCTAGTGCATTGTAAACTTCAGAGAAGGCCATTTTTTGAGGATTGGCGTCTACTGCTTCAAACTGGGCTTTAAGTACGTCCGAGCTCATGATTCTAAATTTAAGACCTTTTGCGTCTTCAGGAACAATTAATGGTGTATTGGCAGAAATTTGCTTCATGCCGTTAAGCCAATAACCCAAGCCTTTAATGCCTTTTCTTTCTGCAGCACCCAATAAAGCTTGACCCTTAGGTGAGTCGGTAAAACAGTTTAAAGCTTGCGGATTTTTAAATAAGAAAGGTAAGTCAAATAATGCCCATTTTTTGGTGTACTTGCTAAATTTAGACAGTGAAGGTGCAGCTAATTGAACGTCGCCTAATAGTAGTGCTTTTAATACAGCCTTATCACCGTATAGTTGTGAGCTTGGGTAAACCTCAACACGGACTTTGCCAGCCAAGCGTTCATCGACTAGTTTCTTAAACAGCATAGCACCCTTACCTTTTGGTGTTGCTTCAGTAGTTACGTGTGAAAATTTAATCACAATTTCTTTGGCGCTGACAACGGGTGATGTTAATAGTCCCATGGCAACAATTGTTGCTGCAATTAATTTTGTATTTTTTTTCATATTTTCTTCCTCAAGAGTTTAATTATTTATTGTTGTTTTGCTTGCAATGTAGCATTCAACATGAGGTAGAATATTCTTAATTTTACGAAATGTCAATAGTTTTCTTGGGGATATGAAATATCATTTAATTCATAAAGATTCAATCTGTACTATACTTGATAAAGCGCGTCAATATCGCTCGTTGCGTGAGCCTGACTTGGCGATTAGTATCTGTATTGATGTGTTTGCAGTTGACGGGGAAAATCAAGAGGCTTTGGTTATCTATATTCTGGCGTTAACAGACCAGTATTCTCATCAGCACGGCAAGGTTCAGCCGAAAAAAATCATTGAAGCTATTGCCAAGCTTAAGTCAGAATTTCACCGTATTTATTACACTGGTATTTTTCTTGAACGCAAGGCTAGAGCGCTTCTTAAAAATCCTATGTCACATTCATTTGCCTATGGAGGATTAATGGAGGCCATTGAAAAATACGAAGCCTCTGAAAAAATGGCACCTTCACATTGTTCAGATCCAATTTTGCGTTATAACAGTTGTTTGAGAACGATAGAAAAAGAGAATTTACAGCCTAGGTCAGAATTTGATGAACTTTACTAATTCAGTTGTAGGTAAAAAATGGATGGCGATTGCTGGCCTGGTATGGTTTAGCTATATTATTTTTCATATGATTAGTTTGTTGATTTTTCATCAGGGTGAGCAATCATTTAATAGCTTCTATCAGCAATTAAATCAACATAGCCTGTATCAAATTATGGTTGTTTTTTTGGTAATGCTATTTAGCTTTCATGTGGTTACGGCAGTTGTTCGTCAAATTGCCAATAATAAAAGTAAAGGTCGTGGATATAAAAAAAGCTATCCACATGAGATTCCACGAGTAGCCACTTGGAGTGGCGCAAGTATTTTATTTATCTTTATTATTGTTCATGTTGTCCAACTAAAGCTATTTGTTAATGATCATTGGTATCAAATTACTGTTGAATTATTATCACAACCCTTGATGCTGGCTTTTTACTTGCTTGGCGTATTAACTTTGAGTGTGCATTTGCATCATGGTTTGAGTAATGTATTGCAAACCCTAGGTATAACTCAGCGGTCGTATCATTATTTGGCTATTTCAATTTCCTTGATATTGTTTGTAGGATTTTTATCAATTTTGGCGAGTGTCGCATTGTGAGTATTTTGAATGCAAAAGAGCCAATTGGACCATTAGAGATGCGCTGGAAAAAGCATTTATTTGACTTGGCTTTAGTAGCGCCACAAAATCGCAATAAACACAAAATTATTGTCATTGGTACAGGTTTGGCTGGCGCATCTTTATGTGCAACTTTGGGCGAAGCTGGATACAGAGTTAGCTCATTTTGTTTTCAAGATTCTCCAAGACGTGCGCATTCAATTGCAGCTCAAGGTGGTATTAATGCCACTAAAAATTATCAAAATGATGGCGATAGTGTTTGGCGTTTGTTTTACGATACTATTAAAGGCGGTGATTTTAGAGCCAGAGAATCTAACGTCTATCGTTTAGCTGAACTTAGTGCTAATATTATTGATCAAGCAGTCGCACAAGGTGTGCCATTTGCACGTGAATATAGTGGCTATTTGGCCAATCGTTCGTTTGGTGGTACGCAAGTGTCACGCACTTTTTATGCACGTAGTCAAACAGGTCAGCAGTTGTTGTTGGGTGCTTATGGCGCTATGAGTAGGCAAGTAGAATCAGGTCAAGTTACACATCATTCGCGTACTGAAATGCTAGAAATAATTACCATTGATGGCAAGGCTCGTGGTGTTGTTGTGCGCGATTTAATCAGTGGTGAGCTTAGTACGCATTTGGCTGATTGTGTGGTGTTGTGTACCGGTGGCTATTCAAATGCTTATTATTTATCTACCAATGCTAAGGGTTGTAACACCTCTGCCACGTGGCGTGCTTTTAAACAGGGGGCTTATTTTGCCAATCCTGGTTTTACTCAAATTCATCCAACTTGTATTCCGCCAACAGGAGAAAATCAGTCAAAACTTACTTTAATGAGTGAATCTCTGCGTAATGACGGACGTATTTGGGCGCCAAAAAATAAAGCTGATTGCAAGAAAAATCCAAAAGATATTAAAGAAGAAGATCGAGATTATTTTCTTGAGCGGCTATATCCCGCCTTCGCTAATTTGGTGCCACGCGATGTAGCTTCACGTGCTGTTAAACATATTTGTGACGAAGGTTATGGTGTAGGCGTCAAAATCCATAATCAGCGTTTGGGCGTGTATCTAGACTTTTCTAATGTAATTGAAAAAATTGGCCTAGAGGCAGTTGAAGAAAAATACGGTAATTTGTTTGAAATGTACGAGCGAATTACAGATGAAAACCCCTGTGAAACGCCGATGAAAATCTATCCAGCGCCACATTATTCAATGGGCGGGCTTTGGGTTGATTATAACTTAATGACTACATTGGATGGTTTGTTTGCAGCAGGAGAGGCAAATTTTTCTGACCATGGTGCCAACCGATTAGGCGCTTCAGCACTAATGCAAGGTTTGGCAGATGGCTACTTTATTTTGCCACAAACCATTGCAAATTATTTAGCTAGAAATACATTCGATGATATTGATGAAAATCATGATCAAGTGCAAGTAGCATTGAGCTCGGTTAAAAATAGAATTGATCAACTTATGCAAGCACCTGATGCGCAACATTCGCCAGAATATTTCCACCAAAAATTAGGGAAAATTTTGTGGGAGTCTTGTGGCATGTCCAGAGAGAGAGGTAAGCTTGAACAAGCAATTGTTGAGCTTAATGATCTAAAGTGTGAGTTTTGGCAAAAAATTAAAGTCACTGGTATTGATAAGGATCTTAATCAAACCTTGGAACGAGCAGGACGAATGGCTGATTTTATTGAGTTGGGCGAGTTAATGTGTAAGGATGCATTAAAGCGCGAAGAGTCTTGTGGTGCGCATGCGCGTGAGGAATATTTATCTAGTGGTGGCGAGGCTAAGCGTGATGACGAAAACTTCTCTTTTGTGTCAGCTTGGGAATATCACAAAGAGGGTGCTAAATTACATGAAGAGCATTTACACTTTGAATTTATTAAGCCAACAGTAAGGAATTATAAATGATCTTTACTTTGCATATTTGGCGACAAAAAAGCCCTCAAGTTGGGGGTAGTTTTTCAACCTATATAATTAATAACATTGATGGCGATACCTCATTTTTAGAAATGCTAGATCAGCTTAATGAGCAATTAATTCATCAAAATGAAGATTGCATTGTGTTTGATTATGATTGTCGAGAAGGTATTTGTGGCGCCTGTTCATTGGTAATTAATGGCTATCCACATGGCGAAAAAACCGCCACAACCACGTGTCAGTTATACATGCGTGAATACAAAAATGAAACAGAATTATGGATCGAGCCATGGCGTGCTAATAGCTTTGCGGTGCTTAAGGATTTAACCGTTGATCGATCTGCATTTGACCGAATTATTCAATCAGGCGGTTATGTCTCTGTGCATACTGGATCAGCGCCAGAGGCTAATAATATTTTGGTGGAAAAAAATACTGCTGATGAAGCATTCAGTGCTGCAGAGTGTATTGGCTGTGGTGCGTGTGTTGCAGTATGTCCGAATGCTAGCGCAAGCTTATTTGTTGCGGCTAAAATTTCACATCTAATGTTACTACCTCAAGGTGAAATAGAAAGTAATGGGCGTGCGCACAATATGATGATGCAGATGCAAGATGAAGGTTTTGGTAGTTGTTCAAATCATCGGTATTGTGAGCGAGTTTGCCCAAAAGGAATCTCATTACAAAATATTACAAGAATGAACAATATTCTTGGATAATAACTTAAATATATAAAAAAAATAAGAAAAAATATGAGTTCAAATTTACGTCAAGCCGCTCTAGATTATCATCAAGGTGATCGACCTGGAAAGTTAATTGTTTCATCGCACAAATCTTTAGAAACAAAAGAGGATTTATCTTTGGCTTATACGCCAGGTGTAGCTGAGCCGGTACGAGCAATTGCTGAAAATCCAGAATTAGTTAATAACTACACCATTAAAAATAATTTAGTGGCAGTTATTACCGATGGCTCTGCAGTGTTAGGCTTAGGCAATGTTGGGCCGTTAGCAGCCAAACCGGTTATGGAGGGCAAGGCTGTTTTATTTAAAAAATTTGCTGATGTAGATGTATTTGATATTGAGGTCGATACTCAAGATGTAGAGGAATTTATCAATACTGTTAAAAATATTGCACCAACTTTTGGCGGCATTAATTTAGAAGATATTTCTGCACCACGCTGTTTTGAAATCGAACAGCGTTTAATTGAAATGTTAGACATTCCTGTGTTCCATGATGATCAACATGGTACTGCCATTATTATTGCAGCAGGCCTATTAAACTCAATTGAAATTCAAGGTAAAGATATTAAAACTACAAAGTTAGTTTGCTTAGGTGCTGGGTCTGCAGGCATTGCTACACTTGGGTTGTTATGTGAATTAGGGCTTAATAAAGATAATATTTTATTGGTCGATAGGGAAGGCGTTATTACTAAAGATCTTCAAAATGTTAGCAAGGTCAAAGCGCAATATGCAGTAAAAACAGATAAAAAAACGTTAGCAGATGCTATGCAAGATGCAGATATTTTTATTGGTGTTGCTGCAGCAAATCTAGTCTCTAAAGAAATGGTTAAGTCGATGGCTGACAATCCTATTGTGTTTGCTTTGTCAAATCCTGATCCAGAAATTTCACCTGCAAATGCTAATGCAGTGCGTGATGATTTAATTATGGCAACAGGGCGTAGTGATTATCCAAATCAAGTTAATAATGTTTTAGGATTTCCGTTTATTTTCAGAGGTGCGTTAGATGCTAAAGCCAGTGAAATTAATATGCAAATGAAAATTGCTGCTGTGCATGCATTAAAAGATTTGGCCAAATTAGAAGTGCCAAAAGATGTTTTAAAAGCCTACAATACCGACTCTATCAGCTTTGGAAAGGATTATATTATTCCAAAACCTTTTGATAAAAGACTAATTGATGTCGTGCCAAAAGCTGTTTTTGATGCGGCAATTTCAAGCGGCGTTTCACGACTTTAAAAAAACTCATAAAAACTTCAAAATAGCGCTTGCAAAGACAAAGTAGCTATGGGATAATTCAAGATTGTTTTGGTGAGATTTACGAGTGGTTAAAGTATGTGGATTGTAAATCCATCGCCTCCGGCTTCGAAGGTTCGAATCCTTCTCTCACCACCATAAACAAAAAAGATTTGCGGGTATCGTATATTGGTATTACCTTGGCCTTCCAAGCCAATGAGGCGAGTTCGATTCTCGTTACCCGCTCCAAGTGCAAGGTTGTGCTCACCTAGCTCAGGGGTAGAGCACTTCCTTGGTAAGGAAGAGGTCGGCGGTTCAAATCCGCTGGTGAGCTCCAAAAATTAATAAGATCTAAACAACGAGGAAGTTAAAATGGCAAAGGAAAAATTTGAAAGAACCAAACCCCATGTAAACGTTGGCACAATTGGCCACGTTGACCATGGTAAGACAACCCTAACTGCAGCAATTACTAAAGTAATGGCTGAAGCTAACGG
>NZ_FQTP01000035.1 GCF_900128515.1 Bathymodiolus heckerae thiotrophic gill symbiont | reverse complement strand
GTGTTAGGTTGATTTGCCAAATGCAGGGCTTCTAGTTTAAACGCTTTGGTAAAGGCTGTGTATTTTCTGGTCATTTTGGACTCCTAAATTGTTGTAATTTGGTGTCCAGTTTATTGGGGGAACTTCATAGATTTATCTAATTCAAAATTAGACAGATATGGGCAACTAAGCCCTGTGTCTTTGGCTATTTTGTTTTTAGATATGCCAAATTCAAGGCATGCTGATTTTGCTTGTTGTGATGTAATCATCATTGTATTTACTCCATAAAATTAAAAAACGCCCTGATATACAGGGTATTTAGTAATCTTACGCAATCCTTACGATTTTGTAAATACCTGATAAATAGCAACAGGTTGTAAACAATGAGTTACTATAAATAACTAGGTAAATCAATGTTTTAAATTGGTGGGCCTACTTGGACTTGAACCAAGGACCAATCGATTATGAGTCGATTGCTCTAACCAGCTGAGCTATAGGCCCGTTAAACGGATAGATTACGAATCTAAGAAACTTTGCAGTTTGTGAGCACGAGAAGGGTGCCTTAACTTTCTTAATGCTTTAGCTTCGATTTGACGAATGCGTTCGCGAGTTACATCAAATTGTCTGCCGACTTCCTCTAATGTGTGATCGGTATTCATTTCAATGCCGAAACGCATCTTGAGTACTTTTGCCTCACGTGGAGAAAGGTTATTTAGCAATTCACTAGTTGTTTCTTTTAAACTTTCTTTGGTTGTAATATCTACAGGTGAAGAAAGGTTTGTATCTTCAATAAAGTCACCAATATTTGAATCTTCATCATCGCCTACTGGTGTTTCCATTGATAAAGGCTCTTTGGCAATTTTAAGGATTTTAATAATTTTGTATTCTGGCAATTCCATCTCAATGGCCAATTCTTCAGGTGTCGCTTCACGACCAAATTTTTGCAATAATTGACGACGAACACGATTAAGCTTATTAATGGTTTCAATCATGTGTACTGGAATACGAATCGTACGTGCTTGATCTGCAATAGAGCGAGTAATAGCTTGACGAATCCACCACGTTGCATAAGTTGAGAATTTGTAACCACGACGATATTCAAATTTATCAACAGCCTTCATTAGACCCACATTGCCTTCTTGAATTAAATCTAAGAATTGCAGTCCACGGTTGGCATATTTTTTAGCAATAGAAATAACTAATCTTAAGTTGGCTTCAATCATTTGTGATTTGGCCAGCTTAGCGCGACGATCACCTTTACGGTAAAGTTTGTTTAACGCTTTTAATTCAGCGATGGTTAGATGCATTTCCTCTTCATACTCATGAAGATTTTTTTGTGCATAAAAAATTTCATCTTTAGAGCTAGAGCCCTCTAAAGCTTTAGAAATTTTATCATCAAGCTTTGCTTCTTTTAGCCAGTTGTAGTTGGTTTCATTGCCAGTATATAATTCAAAGAAATCTAGTCGCTCCATGCCAGCATATAGACAAGCATTTTGAATGGTTTTTTCTTGTTTTTTAACCTGCGCAACGCGATCACAAATTACCTCCATCATAGTGGATACTAATTTTGGTGCTAGACGTAAGTCTGATAAAGCTTCAGATAGGTTTACACGTGCAGCGATTGTTTTCTTGTGACGAAAGCCGTGTTTTTCATTAAGCTCTTCATAGCTTTTAGAGCCGTTTAAAACAGTATCAAATCGAGTATTTACTTTCTCTTCATCTGGACCAGTGTACTCCATTTCTTCCATGTCTTCATATTCTTCATCGTCATCAAATTCACCTGCATCAAAAGCGGCTTTTTTTGCTTCAAAATCAGCGGCGTCACCTTGGTAGCCAATAATAACGTCAGTCATTTTACATTTTCCTTCTTCAAGGCGTTTGTGCGCCTTGAAGAAGTAGCCCGTAATTGATGGGTATAAGGTGATTGACTTCATGATTTCAAAAACACCCGCTTCAATTTCTTTAGCAATACGAACTTCGTCTTTTTGCTCGAGTAGGGCCACTACACCCATTTCACGCATGTACATTCTAACTGGATCTGTGGTTCTGCCAAATTCAGAGTCTAGGGCTGCAAGTGCTGCAACAGCTGCTTCTGCAGAAGTAGCCTGTGCTTTTGCACCTGATTCAACAACCAATGTATCAGCATCAGGAATGGTGTCAGAAACGGTAATATCTAACTCTTCTAAAATGGTAACAATAGGTTCCATTTGCTCTTGCGTTAATAAGTCTTCCGGCAAGATGTCGTTGATTTCAGAGTAGGTTAAATAGCCTTTCTCCTTACCAACCATGATAAGTTTTTGTAGCGCTTGCTTGTGTGCTTTAGTAGTAGATTTCATAGAATAATGCGTTTTGACAAACCAGATGATGGATTATACACAAAGTTGCCTTATAAAAATCATAGCCTTGCGTGGATTTTTATAAGGGGTGATTATTGAATATCGGCAAAAATATTAATGATAGATTGCTCTTCACTAATGCGTTTGATGACTTCAGCCATAATTGGTGCAATGGATAGCTGCCTAATCTTACTGCAGTTAGCTGCATCAGCAGTTAACGGGATGGTGTTAGTGGTTACCAATTCATCTAGTTCTGAATTATTAATATTGTCAATTGCGTTGCCTGATAACACTGCGTGCGTTGCATAAGCAACCACTTTTTTAGCGCCTCTTTCTTTTAAGATGCCAGCTGCTTGACATAAAGTACCAGCAGTATCGACCATATCATCAATGAGGACACAAGTTTTGCCTTCAACATCACCAATAACATTCATAACTTTGACCATATTTGGTGCAGGGCGACGCTTATCGATAATAGCCAAATCTGCATCATTAAGTTTTTTGGCAGCAGCACGAGCTCGAACTACTCCACCAACATCTGGCGAAACAACAACGATATCTTGATAGTTTTGTTTGATGATATCGTCAAGCAAAACAGGCTGTGCATAAATATTATCAATAGGAATATCAAAAAATCCTTGAATTTGATCCGCGTGCAAATCAACCGTTAAAATTCGATCAATGCCTGAAGCTTCAACCATCTTAGCGGCAAGCTTAGCAGTAATCGGTACACGGGTTAAGCGCGAACGACGATCTTGTCTCGAGTAGCCAAAATACGGAACAACGGCAGTAATTCGCGCAGCAGAAGAGCGCTTTAAAGCATCAGCCATTACTAATAATTCCATCAATGTTTCAGCGGGAGAGGGTCCGCAAGTTGGCTGAATAATGAACACATCACAGCCACGAACATTTTCTAAAATTTCAACTTGTGATTCACCATCACTAAATCTACCGACAATTGCTTTGCCTTGGGCAATGTTTAAACTAGAAATAATTTCACCAGAAAGTAGTGGATTAGCGTTGCCGCTAAAGATTTTGATCGTGTCAAGAGACATAGGAATTGTTGTTTGGTTGAGAATTGATTAAATTATACTACGATAAGAAAGCAAAAATATGATTTGCTTGTGGCTTTGAGTAAATAAAAGACATAAAAAAACCGCATCTTAATTAAGATGCGGTTTTTAGAAAATGGCTGGGCTGGCAGGATTTGAACCTGCGCATGACGGGATCAAAACCCGTTGCCTTACCGCTTGGCGACAGCCCATTTAAGTACTGGAGAAGAATTAATTGCTTTCGCAGTAAAACTCATCCATTTTTTTGGCATTTTTTCTAATGCTACTATAGCATCTTTTTCTGTGGAAAATTCAGCAAAAACACTGCTACCTGTACCACTCATCCTTGCTTTTCCAATTAGGTTTGAACATGTACTAAGCTGTTCCAAGGCAAGTCTGATTTCATCTGTTTGCGCTAGCGCCGCTTTCAAACAATCATTTCGAGTATTTGTCAGCTCAGAGAAGTCCGATATTTTCCCTATCATTGGGCTCATTGTCAATGCTTTGTGCGAGAATATTTCTCTGGTTGAGATGTGTTGGTTGACAAATACAACTAAAAACACATGCTTTGGCGTGTCAATCGGACTTAATATTTCTCCCACACCTTCGGCCCAAGCGCTTTTTGCATTAATAAAAAGCGGCACGTCAGCGCCAAGTCTTAAGCCGAGCTGCATTAACTCTTGCTGATTTAAGCCGATATCCCAAAGTTTATTAAGTGCAATCAATGTAGTGGACGCATCAGATGATCCACCACCCAGACCGCCGCCAGCAGGAATGCGCTTAACAATCGAAATATTAACGCCAAGTATTGTCTGGCTAATTTTCTGTAAAAGCTTGGCAGCACGAACAGTTAAATCAGTATCTGGATCAACATCATCGTTGCCAGACACTCGATTAATGATGCCATTATTAGTGACTTCGAAGCTTAGCTCATCATGGTAATCGAGCAGCTGAAAAATAGTTTGGAGATTGTGATAGCCATCTTCGCGCTTGCTGTTGATATGCAAAAATAGATTTATTTTTGCGGGTGCAAGCCAGGTATTTGGCGTGCTAGACATCAATAAAGACGTCTCGATAATATTTAAGCTCGTCAATTGAATCACGAATATCGGCCAAGGCTAGATGAGCTGGCTCACCTTCGCGAATCATTTTGACTTCTGGTTTCCAACGTACCAATAGCTCCTTAAGAGTTGAAACATCGATATGACGATAGTGGAAGAATTTTTCCAGTTCCGGCATGTAGTTGTATAAAAATCGTCTGTCTTGACAAATGGTATTGCCACACATGGGTGAAGCGCCAGCATTGACATATTTTTCTAAAAATTCAATAGTTTGTTTTTCAGCTTGCTTGCTGGAAATAATACTATCTTTAACGCGTTGGACTAGACCTGAATTAGTATGGTGTTCGGTGTTCCATTCATCCATACCCGCCAATATTTCACCACTTTGATGAATGACCAGTGAAGGGCCTTCTGCCAAAATATTGAGATCTTTATCAGTCACAATAGTGGCAATTTCGATAATTACATCACGCTCTGGCAGTAAGCCAGTCATTTCTAAATCGATCCAAATTAAGTTAGTTTCTTTGTTTATAATAATCTCCTAGCAGCCGGTTGATTCACGTACAAAATCGTCTAATTTTTGATGCGCAGAACCTTTGTTTAAAATTTTTATCGCTTTATCAATACCTTTTTTCAGTGAGTCGGTTAGGCCACTAACATAAATTGCAGCACCTGCATTTAAAGCAATAATATTTTTAGCGGCACCATCTTTGCCATCAAGTGCTTGCTGAATAAGCACTAAAGAACTTTCGGCATCTTCTGCTTTGATATCTTTTAAATCACCTAATGGCAAGCCAAAATCAGTTGGGTGAATGGTATAAGTGGTAACTTTTCCATCTTTAAGTTCAGCTACAAAAGTGTCATCTGCAATAGAGATTTCATCTAAACCATCATTGGAATGAACCACCATTACGTGTGTTGAGCCAAGGCTTTTTAAAACATTGGCAATAGGCTCAACCAAATCGTGAGCATAAACCCCCATTACTTGAGTTGGCGCCTTGGCTGGATTAGTCAAAGGCCCAAGTACATTGAAAATAGTTCTAACGGCTAATTCTTTGCGTGGACCAATGGCGTGTTTCATGGCCGAATGGTGCGCTGGAGCAAACATGAAGCCAACGCCAATTTTATCCACACTGTTGCTAATTTGTTCGACACTCATATCTAAATTAACACCTGCAGCCTCTAAAACATCGGCACTACCTGATTTTGAAGAAATAGATCGATTGCCATGTTTGGCAACCGAGCCGCCAGCCGCCGCAACCACGAAAGCACAGGCTGTAGAAATATTGAACAACCCCAAGCCGTCTCCACCAGTACCACAAGTGTCTACCAAATGCTTGTTATTTTTAATCACGACGCCTTTGGCTAATGAGCGCATTACCTTGGCACTAGCAGTGATTTCCGATACAGTTTCGCCTTTCATAGAAAGCCCAACTAAAAAAGCGCCAATTTGTGCATCAGTGGTTTTTCCGGTCATGATGTCGGTCATGACATTATGCATTTGGCTTTCGTCTAAGTCTTGTTTGGCAATAACTGTTTTGATCGCTTGTTGTATATTCATGGGTTAGTTTTTACTCATTAGAGCTTCAATGTCATTAATAGTTTTGATAAGATTTCCAGTTAAGACCGTGTTGCCAGACTCTGTTACTAGAATATCGTCCTCAATTCTGATGCCGATATCAGCATAAATTGAATTGATTTTATCATCCTTACGAATGTAAATGCCGGGTTCAACTGTAATCACCATACCTTTTTCAAAATTTCGATGTTGTTGCTTGTGTTGATATTTACCAACATCGTGAACATCCATACCTAGCCAGTGCCCTGTGCCATGCATGTAAAACTTTGAAAGCGGTTCGCCAGCTTTAAGTAAGCCGAGCAACTCAAGCCCTTGTTGAATAATACTAGAAGCGATTTTGTGTGGCTCGTGCACGCTAACCCCTGGCTTAATGCATTCAATAGCAGCTAGTTGAGCATCAAGAACAATTTGATAAATGCTTTTTTGTGCGTCGCTAAAACGACCATTAATTGGAAATACTCGACTGACATCACTGGCGTAGTTGTTAAACTCACAACCTGCATCAATGAGTACTAAGTCCCCATCATTAAGCGGTTGATTGTTTTTAATATAATGCAAAATGCAGGCGTTTTTACCGCCGGCAACAATTGGCGTGTAAGCATGCTCGGCATTATTTTTAACAAAGTGTGCGTCAAATACACTTTGTAAATCACACTCTAACATGCCAGGAGCCACATACTGCATAGCTTGTTGATGTGCAATGATTGAAATGTCAGCAGCTTTTTGCATGGTTTTAATTTCAGACTCATCTTTAATTAAACGCATTTTATGCAAAGGCTCTTGCAAGCTTTTAATGCTGTAATCAGCTAACAACCCTGTGATTTTTGCATCAAATTCACAGGGTTTCGCATCGAAATAAATAGTGCTATCAGTTGAAATTAATTGAGATAATTGATCTTCCAGGTTGTTGATGTTTAAAGCCTGGTTAAGTTTTAAAACTTCTGGCGCATCGATTAGTCCTAGTCGCTCACCATCCCAAATTTCACGAGCTGGATCTTTATCTCTTAAAAACATTGAATAATGTTTGCGACTAATCACTGCAACTGCCTCTGGCTCTTCAAATCCAGTCAAATAGAAAAAATCACTTTGTGGGCGAAATGCATAAGTAACATCACCATTTCTGAACTGCTCAGGATTGGTCGAAATGATGACTAACGCATTATCATCTAACTGGCTTAGTAATTCTTTTTGTCTGTTTTGATGTATCATTATTTTTCAAGTCAATTTAGTAGCGCAAAGATACCATGAAACAAGTCCGCTTGTACCAAAATTCCCCTTTGAAAATTAATGATATCTTTCTATTGGATGAATATGGATCGCATCATTTGGGCAAAGTTTTACGCTTTCCTCAAGGTCAAGATATTATGCTGTTTAATGGAGATGGCTATAACTATCAAGCAACCGTTATTAGTATTAAAAAACGATGTGAAGTGAATATTGTTGCTCGCTTTGAAAACCTAAGTGAATCAAAACTAACATTAACCTTGGCACAAGGTATTGTCAAGGGTGAAAAAATGGATTTTTTGATACAAAAGGCAGTGGAATTAGGGATAAGTCAAATTGTGCCTATTTTTACTCAGTGCTGTGTGGTTAGACTCAAAGGTGAAAAACTCAAAAAACGCACGCAACATTGGCAAAAAATTATCATTGGCGCTTGCGAGCAATCAGGCAGATCTGTTGTGCCAACATTATTTGAGCCAATAGAATTTGAAGATTTCATTGAACAAGATTTTGGTCAAAAATTTGTATTACATCATCGAGCTGAACAATCTTTACTAGCCTGTGAAAGAGCAACTCAAGCAACCATCATTATCGGCCCAGAGGGCGGTTTAAATGAAATTGAAATTAAGCATGCTATTGATTGCAATGCTCAGCCGTTGTTGTTAGGTTCTAGAGTATTAAGAACAGAAACCGCATCATTGGCAGCAATTGCCAATATGCAGTTATTATGGGGTAGTTAGGATTTTTAGAGCCTTTTGAATTGGCTCTAATACGTGAACTAATTTTTTACGAATGGCTGATCCAGTCAAATTATGCGCTGAAATAGTTCTGACTACTAAGCGCTCATTCACACCTGCCAATAACAATCTTGCATCAAGCTGATTTTGTTCATTATTGGCAACTAGTGATAAATCACTGATTTGATCAGTAATCTTTTCAATGGAATTTTGAAAGCTAATGCTTTGATGCTGCATATATCGCCCCAATACTTCTAAAGCGCGATACAACACATATTCTTGATTGATTTTCTTAAGAATGTGAGCTAGCGTAGTGAGAAATAATTGCGACTGCTCATTGTTAATAAGTTGTAAATCAGCATGTTCGTAGTTTGGTGTTTTGATGTTGAATTCATTTGGTAAATTACCACTCATACGTTCAACAAATCCCACTAAAAATGCAGTTTTTCTTTGCCCTTGTTTCCACAGCCTGTCTTGATCTTTTTGCTCGATTAATCCCTCTTGCAGCACTAAGCTGGTTGTGTCTATAAGCTGTTCAATATCATTAACAAAAGGTAAAAACTCCAATAAATACTGGGCAATGTCTCGACCCGTTTGAGTCTTTAAAACAAAGGGTTTGGTCAATAAAAAACGTCCAATTTCTGCCTGGTTATTAGTATTAGTGGCGCACCACCAAGTGAGTTTAAGTAATTCATCATCTAGGTTGGTAGAGTTAGAAACAGCAATAACCGCCTCAACTTCTCCAAGCCTTAATAACGATGTTAGGTTTGAAGATTCTACTTGGCCCATTCTAGACCAACGTTTCAAATACGAAGGATAGCCGCCCATTGCACCTAGCACTTGAGTTACCAATAATTTTTTAACTTCTTTAATGTAAGCTTCACTATCACCCTTGGGTTTTAGCTCAATAATTTGCTCTTTAAATTGAGCATTAAGCCCAACTACAGTAAGCTTGTAGGTATCAATGCGTATTGCTATTGAAGTTGCAATAAGTACGTTTAGTTTTAGTGTGTCTTCAGGCTCAAGCATTCAGTAGTCTGTTTAGTTGTGACAAAGGGTGATTGACAACAGAATCTTTAAAAATAATCAAAGAGCATTTGCCGATTTTGATTATCACCAGCAAGCGTGATTGATAGACGCAGTAAACATAAGGATATTTTTGTTGTACGCCAGCATTATCTGTTGTGATAATACTTTGCCCTTGAAGTGCAAAAGTGTGGATTGAGCTTGGCTTATTTAGAAAAATATAAGCACTTAACTTTTGAAAATGAACAACTAAAGCCAAGCTAAATGCAAGGCTGGCATAAATATTAAAGCTATAAAGCCAAACACTTAATAATGTAAAGCCATGAACAATAATAGAAAGACCAAAATATACATTCGAGGCCTGAAGTTTAAAAGTTATTCCTTCAGTCACTATTGCCCAGTTCAACGCCTAGTTCACCAGCTCGATCAAAAGCAGCGCGCATAGCATGAGCAACCATCACATCAAAATTTTGATCTTGAAATGAATCAATTGCCGCTTGTGTTGTGCCATTTGGTGAGGTAACTTTTGCACGTAATTCATGAGCAGAATCTCCACTAGTGCTGGCCATCATGCTAGCGCCTAGCGCTGTTTGGATGCTTAATTTTTGAGCGGTTTGCTCGTCTAATCCCAAAGCAACACCTGCATTTGCCATAGATTCAATCATCAAGAAAAAATAAGCTGGACCACTGCCAGACAATGCGGTAACGGCATCAAGCATTAATTCCTCTTCAACCCATAAACTCTGACCAACACTGTCTAATATATCTCCTGCCAATTGTTTTTGTAAATCAGTAACCGATTCGTTTGCAAATAATCCTGTTACACCTTGGTTTAATAAAGCCGGTGTATTAGGCATGGTGCGCACAATAGATTGATTGCCACCTAGCCAGCGATCAATATCACGTGCACGAACCCCCGCCGCAATCGAAATGATTAGCGTGCCGGTTTTAAGAGTATTTTCTAATTGATGGCAAACTGTTGACAGCACTTGCGGCTTAACGGCTAATACGATTACATCACAATGAGTGACGAGTTTGACGTTATCCGTAAAGACTTCGAGGTTAAATTCATCTTTTCTCAGGGATAATAGCGCTTCATTGGTATCACTAAGCTTAATTTGCTTAGCAGAAGTGCCATTATTAATAAGTCCAGACATAATCGCATAGGCCATATTGCCTGCGCCAATAAAACCAATTGTTGTTGAGTTTTGCATTACAATGTTTTTTTAAATTTAGTCTGTGACTATTCTACCAAATTAACCAAAGAGGTATTTAGCGTGAGTACAAAAAAATTCAATCCAAAATTAATTATGATCGATGTTGATGGAACACTAGTAGATAGCGTTCCAGATTTGGCATTTTGTGTAGATGAAACCATGAAAGCCATGGGCAGAGATACTTGGGGTGAATCGCAAGTTCTCCATTGGGTGGGTAATGGTGTACCAAAATTGGTAGAAAGATCATTAACTGGAGAGCTAGAAGGCACGGTGGATAAGGCTGATTTTGATAAGGCTTATCCGATTTTCTTGGAATTGTATTCAAAAAATACATCAGTGCGCTCATGTTTGTATGACGGTGTTAAAGAAGGCTTGGATTATATGAAAGCACAAGGCTACACGCTAGGTTGTGTGACCAATAAAGCTGAGCAGTTCACTTTGCCAATTTTAAAAGATTTAGGTATTTTTGATTATTTTGGCATTGTGGTTTCTGGTGATACACTAGCCAAGAAAAAACCAGATCCATTACCATTACTACACAGTGCTGAGTTTTTCGGTATTGATCCAAAAGACTCTTTAATGTTGGGCGATTCAGTGAGCGATGTAAAAGCATCGCGTGCTGCAGGTTTTAATATTATCTGTATGTCTTATGGCTACAACCACGGCAATGATATTCGTGACACCAATCCTGATTTAGTGATTGACTCAATGGCAGAATTAAAAAACTACTTGTAGTTTCGGAGGAGGGCAGAGCCTTCCTCTTTGGATCGTTGTAACAGTTGTATCCGAATAGTAAATATCATGCGTAAAATGTAGTCATATGGATACATTTGATCAGCAACATATTTGGCATCCTTATGCCAAAGTACCTAATCTAAACAGTGCTTATAAAGTGCTGTCAGCGGATGGTGTTTATTTAAACCTTGAAGGCGATAAGCGTGTTATCGACGGCATGAGTTCTTGGTGGGCGGCAATCCATGGTTATAATCATCCGGTTTTAAACCAAGCAGTAATTGATCAGCTGGGCAAAATGTCACACGTTATGTTTGGTGGCTTAACTCATGATCTTGCTATTGAGCTGGCTAAAATCTTAGTTGATCTGACGCCAGATAATCTAACCAAAGTCTTTTTTACCGATTCAGGCTCAGTTGCAGTTGAGTCAGCTTTGAAAATGGCCTTGCAATATTGGCATAATAAGGGTCAAACAGACAAACATAAATTTGTCACCATTCGGGGTGGCTATCATGGTGATACCTTTGGTGCTATGAGTGTGTGCGACCCAGATAATGGCATGCATCATTTATTTTCAAACGTCTTGTCAAAGCATTATTTTGTAAAAAGCCCCTCTATGGTTGCGATGGATGAGGCGCTACTGGATCTAGAAGAAACTCTAGAACAATATTCAAACAATATTGCAGCGATGATATTAGAACCTGTGGTGCAAGGCGCGGGTGGTATGAGATTGTACAATCCACAATATCTAACCAAGGCCAAAGCGCTTTGTGAAAAATATCAAATACTATTTATTTTGGATGAAATAGCCACAGGATTTGGCCGTACTGGCGAACTCTTTGCGCTTGAATATGTAGATGTTGAGCCAGATATTTTGTGCCTTGGAAAGGCGCTTACAGGTGGCTACATGACGCTGGCCGCCACACTTACTACTGATGAAATATCTAAGGGTGTGGGCACACTCATGCACGGACCAACTTTCATGGCTAATCCATTGGCTTGCAGTGTTGCGATCGCCAGTATTTATTTACTATTAAACTCTCCTTGGCAAGATGATATTGCCAGCATTGAAGCTGTGCTAAATAGCGAGTTAAATTCTTTACGATCGCATGAGAAGGTTGCTGACGTACGTATTTTGGGTGCAATTGGCGTGGTAGAGTTAACCGAAGAGATTGATGTAGAAAAGGTTCAAAAGCTGTTGATCGAACAGGGTGTTTGGCTTAGGCCTTATGGCAAGCTGCTTTACACCATGCCACCATTTTCTATTAGCAAGCAAGAATTGCTTGTTGTTACCAAGGCCATAAAAAAAGTGTTGGAGTCATTATGAAAAAAATCATTTTATTATTAAGTTTATTATCTGCATTCGCTCAGGCGAATGATTATGAAAAGATCAGCGTTGAGGTCGTTGCTGAAAACCTCAATGACCAAGCTTATTACATTCCAGGCTTGTCAGGTTCAGCGACTGAATATGAAGGCTTTATTTCTAATGCAGGTTTTATCGTAACTACCGAAGGTGTGGTTGTGTTTGATGGCCTTGGTACGCCATCATTGGCAAAGGCTATGCTTACAGAAATCAGAAAAATCACTGACTAACCTATTAAGCTAGTGATTGTTAGTCATTATCATGCAGATCACATTTATGGCTTACAAGTATTTAAAGAGCAGGGTGCACAAATTTGGGCGCCAAAAGGCACTTGGGATTATCTAGATTCTGAAATAGCACCAAGCTTATTAGAATCAAGGCGCACGTCGCTTTATCCATGGGTTAATGACGAAACATATTTGGTAGAGCCAGATCGTATCATTGATAAAGATACAAAATTTGCACTAGGTGAGCATGATTTTTTACTAACATATTTTGGCAAAGTGCATTCAGAGGGCGACATGTCTTTATTGAGTCTGAATGATCAAACCCTTTATAGCGGTGATATTATCTTTGAAGGGCGCATTCCTTTTGTGGGCGATGCTGATATTATTAAATGGGCTAAAACACTAGACCAGGTACGTAATATTGAAATGGAATATTTTGTTCCTGGGCACGGAATGGCGTCAGATCAGCCACAAGAAACTATGGATTTAACCTATCGCTATCTTAATTTTTTGATCAAACAGTTGACGTTATTTGTTGATGAAATGACACCTTTTGATGAAGCATATTCAGCTATCGATTGGTCAGAATTTGAAGATGAGCCCGCTTTTGAAGCGGCTAATCGCAAGAATGCTTATGCGGTTTATTTATATTTAGAAAGAGTATTGGATTAATTGCTTATAGATTGTTAGCTATTACTTCTATCTCATGCTGGTTTTTTTCTGGAGATTGAATTTCAATTGCCTTCCAAATACTTAAATAAGAAATAGTGTCTATTACTTTTTTAAGCTTCCCTTTTAGGTTGTTCTTTTTTAGGAATAGTAACAACCCTCCTAGAGTGTTTACTTGCGCAATATAACTTTGTTTAGAGTGCATTTTTTCTGAAAAAATAGTGTAACTAGTCTCATCAAATATTTTTAAAATATCTTCAAAACTTAGATTGATTTCATTAGACATCTTGTCGGCCCAATTCCAACGCCAATAAGCCTTGCCTAAATAGAAGTCATTGAAAATAATCCTCTTTCCTCTTCCAGCTGGCGGGCAGCCCATCGACCTTAATACTCTTCGAACACAATCATCTATTTTTTTACCATCATTAGAATTTAATGCACTATCAAGCATATAAACCCCGGTTTCATTAACGCCATTCATGTTAGAGGCTAAATAGTCTGGCTTAATGCAATCATGTTTAATTAAGTTGATAATAACAATACCCCAAAATCCACAAGAGCCCATGTTTTGCTTGGGAATATTTTCAAATACATTCCAGATTATCTGCTGTGTATCAGTGGGCGGGAATCTAAATTCCGCCTCAGTAAATTTATGGTCAAAAAATACACCTTTTCCGTTGACCATTGTGTCTTTCTCATTAAAAAGGTGGCTGTCTAAATACTGTAAAAACACATCTTTTCCGTTTCTGCACGCTTGCAAAAAATCAATTTGATTGGCTAAAACTTTTTTCTCTTTACCTTCTTGAGAAAGATTTTTTCCAAATCTAAGGTATGCACTTTCATCAATTTTTTTATATTCAATCATTATCTATCCTCGCTGTTTAATGCTGTAATGGCGTAAGGTAGTATTTGCGTGGCTGCCCAGCTAGCATTAAAATCATCACCCTTCCAGTCTTGTCCAGTTTTCTCTTTGAGATTTTCCATGTGCTGTAATAATCCGCTATGGATGTCGGTTTCCTTATCATCTAGGTTGTTCATATAGGCGTAAACATGGCATAAAACCTGAGTGACAATTGACGCTCTCATGGCTGTTTTTGCATCTATAGGCTTACTTGGTATAGGTCTGTTTAATTCATCATATACATCTTGAGCGCAAATAATCGTAATAGGTTGCTCGCCTTCGCCTATTGTGTCGATGACTGTTGTTTTAATTGATCCTTCTGGATAATTTTTATTGATGTCAACACGCATCAATGAAGAAACATCGCCACTGGTGAATTGTAGTTTTAGATGATAGGCTATTCTTGATAATGCAGGAATATCAAACACCTCCCCCTGCCAAAAGCCTGTTAAGCCAGATTGTTTGCTAACAGTAATCTGCTCATCATCTATAACAACAATGCAAGGTGTTATCTCTGGTGCGTAGCTAAAATCAATATCTATATTTTGTTCAGCGCTAATTTCTTGCGTATCCTCATCATAATCCCAATCATCACAAATAAATTTCTGTCTTTCTGCATTATCTTTGTAAAACAAAGTAATTAAGAATTTTGCTTTTTTATTTTTTATTAATTCAGCAATAAATGAATTGCCTTTTAAAGAGTGAGAGATTATTAATTTTCTATCATTTTGATGCTGAATTGCCTCAGCTGTGTAGATGACATGGTCTGAAAAATCACCGCTATCTTGTTTGAGAACAGGAAAGCTCAATATTATTTCATCACTCATTATTTACCTCCATTGCTTTGCTTTAATCCTAGAAATGGCTTTAAAGCCACACCAATGTTTTTAACTTTTTCTGGTTTTTTGACAGTTGCTATAACGTTGTAAACTCCTTCTTCTGAAGCTTTGCCTAGTTTGATTTGGGTCTGATCAGCAGGCTCTTGTTTTATTTCACCATCTTTTTCAATATCAACAAATTTGGGTATAGGTGTGTCTTTATCGTTGACGGATAATTTCACCAAATCAAGCGCTGAATCAGTTGAATTGTTATCAGTGTCCATTGCTAAGCTAACTGAAAAATACACATCATCTTTTAGATCTATTTTGTGTGGTTTAATTCTCATAATTACATCTATAGTGTCACCATTGTCTTTAAATCTGACGGCATTTTTTGATTCTAAAACTCTATTAACAATCACAGGCGCTGGACGTTTTTTACCTTTTCCAGTTTTGTTAACCTTGCCTGTTGGTTGTTTTGGAGTTGGTTTATTGGGTTTTGCTTTGGGTGTTTGACTTTTTGGGCGAGAGTTGTTTTCACCTTGTACTTCTGCTTTGTTGGGGATTTCTAGTAAAGGTATGGCCAAATCAAAACCTTCTCTATCTTTTTCTTGTAAAAAATTCTGAATTTTTTCACTTAACTCTTTAAGTAAGTCTTTCAATTTTTTCTCATCTTTTGGGCTAAGTCTGCCGTTTTCTAATTTGTTATGATATGGATTTTCAGCGCCTTTAACTAAGGAGAATAATTGGCTACAGTCTGAATCATCGACGTTTATAACGATTGAAAATGGCTCAAAATCTTCATTTTTCCTAAGATTATTTATAGGATTTGATAGCATTTTGTCATGCCTTGAGATTAGCATTCCATTCCTTACTAAAGCGATAACTGAATTGGTTTCAATATTATTTCTGATGTGAACACAGACTTTGTCGCCGTTGTCTAGGCTAATTTCTTGTTTTAAACTTTCGTCTTTTACTGTTAACCATAGCTGGTAAATGTCACTACCAGATAAAATACTATCACCTGTTGCCATCTTGCCATCTTTTGATGTAGATAACATAAGCTCAATGTCACTACTATTAATAGAATTAGAAACAATACCATAATCGACATTTATTTCCAATTCTTGCTTGTTGATAGCGTAGAAAAAATTACTAACAATAGCGTAATTAGCCTCCCTTTTCCATTCTGTATTCAGCCCTAAAATAGCAACCATTGAGCCTGTATCAACATCATTCATTTTGTCAGCAATAAAATCAGGATATATTGTTGGAAAGATAAATTTTGGTTTTAATTCATCTTCTGGTGTTTTCTCCAATATTCGACCAATGCTACCTCTCGGAATTTCTTGCTTATCTTCAAATCCTGCCAAAATTGGAGCGCCACTAAACAAGTTTTTAACCTCTCCATTGTCTTTGTATTTACTAGCGTATAAAACATAACGAAGTGATGACAAAAAATAAGAGGATAAATGTCCAACGCCAAATGATCCGCCAGATGACTCGTCTGACTTAACACTTCGATCTCCTATTAAACCATTTAAGATATTGGGCGATATACCTATCCCATTATCAACAAACATTAGAATATCTAGTTCATCTTGTTTTAACGCTTCTTTCATGAAAGCAACAGTTTGCTTAGCATTATGACCAAAACTTCCTACACTTTTTTGGAATTCCACAGCTTGATTTAAGTAATCTTCGTAGCTTTCTATATGTGGGATATCAGATTTTTTGATACTTTCAATGTAGATATTAATTTCACACTTTTCATTTTTAGCATCCTTAGAAGCATCTAGACTATTTTGCAATAATTCCCTAATAGGATTGGCGTAACCACTTTTTTTATCGGCTAATTTTTTCGAGGTAAAACCTTCAGTTTCACCCGCTCTAAAATATAATTCTGACATTTCTTATACTCCTTTTAATCGGTGCAATTACATGGAATTGCGCTATCTAATTTTAATAATTCTGGATCAATTTTTTCACCACTAACAACCTTATTCTTGATATCTTCAAAAACAAGTGTTTTAACAGGACCAAAAAATCCAACATATTTAGGTGCTTTTTCTGAAGTTATTTCTCTTTCTTCTGCTATCAAGTTTCGGCTGTATTTTTTTTCTATGTTTATCCACCAATCTATACTTTCTGGCGTATCTTTATCGACATTTTTTTCTAGTTGCAATGTGGCAATTTGTTGTAATTTCGCCTTACTTTTAAGTGGACAATAAAGGCAATTAGAGAAAAGCCCCGTATTAGACAATCTTAAATTAAAATCCTGTTCTTTCCAAAACTCTATCACTTGATCTTGGGTGATTCTGTCATCAACCAATGGGGCAAGAATTCCCTCACCATGTGGCTGATTAAACAAAGATTTTCCTTGGTTCTCTTGCGCCTCATCAATTCGGTTTTCAATCTTGGTTATTCGTCTTTGCTCATCACTTCTAATGCCTAATACAGAAATATAATCAATGGCAAGATCGCCATATAATTGAGCTTTATTGCCAATTACACTGTCTTCTAAAACATCATTATTGATGACTATATCGGCATTAGTCCAATCCTTCCAATATTGTCTTGGCCTTACAAAGCTACAGCTTCGAACGAAGGCTTTTTTAGATAATAAAATATTGTCTGGTACGCTACCGCCATTTTTTTTATGTGTTTTTATTACATCAGCATTTGACATTTTGGGCGTGTTTCCATAATGCCCTAGTCTTTCAATACTTTGTTTTTGTGCAAACCAATCACTTAAAAAAGCATTGGTGATAAAAATTTTCATTGATACAGTGCAAATTCTAGATACCATGCTTGGCAAAAACCCACCAAGTGAAACCATTTCTTCAAACACCTCCCCCTTGTATCGATAGCCATCAGGGTTGTCTTGACTATGGGGCTGGTCATTAACTAATTTATAAGATGGTTTTCTAGACCATTGGTAGGTATTACTTGAGTCTTCATAAGTTTG
>NZ_FQTP01000034.1 GCF_900128515.1 Bathymodiolus heckerae thiotrophic gill symbiont | reverse complement strand
TGAATAAAAATATGTTTAATTTACACTTGAAAGAATGTGAATTTAGATTCAATAATCGCAAGCAAAATCTTTATAAGATTTTGCTTGAAATGTTCAGAAAAGAGTCGCTTAAGTTGTCATGACCCTTTATTTTTATTTATAGGGATTATCTATGGATGCTTTGTGTAAATTACAAGTTAAAGCAGATGATCGCCTGAAGATTCGTTTTTATAAGTCAGATCTTGTCGGGTGGATTTACGTTTTGAGCGTGGAACTTTGTTCTTTTTTCGCTCGATTTGCTCTTCTTTTGAGACAATTTTATCGACTGCAACAAGCATGTTGACACTTTTTTTAATTGCTTCAAACGCTTTTGGCGCTTGAATTTCAACAATTTGTTGAATGATCCATTTTTCATCAACTTCAGTCATGGCTTTTTGGACTTTTTCACCAAAATAGCGCATGAATAAATAGTTGGGTTCACCTTCTGAGAACTCATAATCGCTATAGTCTTTTGAGCGCAGGTTGTAAGTGTTGATAAATTCTTGCCAATGATCGCCTTCGCCAATGCGCTCTTGTTTGTTTTCTTGGTAATAGTCTGCCGATTGCTTGGCCATAGCAACAATTAATTCTTGACGCTTTTTACTGTCAAGAATATCAAATGCTAATCGGTCTACACATTGTATTAGATAGCACATGTATTCTCTAATAACGTCAAAAACTTGTGCTTTTTCAATAACGTAAGCTTTGTTGATGAGATCAGTTAAATGGTTTTTAGTAATGCGCCAAGAATTAAAAGCAAGGGCGCCTGCAATTTCATCAATAGTTTTTACTTGAGTTTTATGCCAAGTGCTTTTAATTCTCATACTATTTTATGATTAAGATTTAATATAAGAATTTTAACAAGCAATCTTGGATTGATTACTTGTAATTATAAAGGAGAATTAATCACAGTTATAATTTTTAAATGAGCCTAAATCATGCACTTCATTAAAACCCATTTGCGTTAAATAGTTTTTTGCAGTTGCTGAGCGTGCACCACTTAAACAGTACAAAATAACAGCCTTATCTTTATCAAGAACATTGGCTGCATTCATGATGCCTTGAAGTGGCAAGCTGATTGCTTTTGGCAGGGCGCCACGTGAAAATTCTGCACCAGTTCTAACATCAACAAGTTGAGCGCCATCGGCTAATAGTTTGCACGCATCAGCGGACGAAAATGAGTTAAACATAGTATAATTTCCTGAATAAGTTTTATTTGAATCTCTAGTTCATTAAGAGGCTCAAATCAATATAAGGAAACCATTATATAACAATGCTAAGTAAAAAGCAACTAAGAAATGATGTAGAGGCGGTCGCCAAGGCACTAAAAAAGCGACATTTTTCCTTTGATATCAACGTCTTAACCAAATTAGAAAATAGTCGTAAAAAAAATCAGGTTAAAACTCAAGAACTTCAAAACCTGAGAAACACTCAATCAAAGTCAATTGGAAAAGCTAAGGCTGCTGGTGAAGATATTGCACCCTTATTAAAGGCTGTAGCTAACTTAGGCGATGATCTTGATGCGGCCAAAACTGAGCTTCAAGAGATTCAGACTCAGATTGATAATATTGCTTTGTCAATGCCAAACATTCCACACGAGTCTGCACCAGAAGGCAAATCAGAAGATGATAATGTTGAGGTGTCAAAATGGGGTGAACCTGGCGTTTATGATTTTGAAGTTAAAGATCATGTTGATTTGGGTGAAAAACTTGGCTTAGATTTTGAAACGGCAGCTAAGATCTCAGGCAGTCGATTTTCAGTGATGACTGGTAATATTGCACGCCTACATCGTGCCTTAACCCAATTTATGCTTGATCAGCATACAGAAGTTAACGGCTATGTGGAGGCTTATGTGCCCTATTTGGTTAATGCAGAATCGTTGATGGGCACAGGTCAATTGCCTAAATTTGAGGCAGATTTGTTTAAAACCCATTTGCATGGCGAAGAGGGTGATGCTAAAACTTTATACCTTATTCCTACGGGCGAAGTACCAATCACTAATATGATGCGTGACACCATTGTTAATGAGGCAGATTTACCATTGAAATTTGTTGGCCATACACCAAGTTTTAGATCTGAAGCAGGTGCTTATGGGCGTGATACTCGAGGTTTAATTCGCCAGCATCAGTTTGAAAAGGTGGAGCTGGTTCAAGTGGTTAAAGCACAAGATTCTTATGCCGCTTTAGAGGTGTTAACCTCTCATGCAGAGGGTATTTTGCAAGCGTTAGAATTGCCATATCGTAAGGTTAATTTATGTATGGGTGATCTTGGATTTTCTTCAGCCAAAACTTATGATCTTGAAGTGTGGTTGCCAGGCCAAAATGCCTATCGTGAAATTTCTTCATGCTCGTGTTTTGAAGATTTCCAGGCACGTCGATTACAGCTTAGATTTAAAAATAAAGAAACCAGTAAATCAGAATTATTACACACAATCAATGGCTCGGGTCTTGCTGTAGGTAGAACTCTAGTGGCAGTGTTAGAAAATCATCAACAAGCTGATGGCAGCATTAAGGTGCCATCAATATTGCAAAGCTACATGGGTGGCTTAGAATTTATTAAACAATAGGAGATAAAAAAAATGAATATTTTAGATTTAGTGATTAGTCCTGCTTTTGCAGAAGGCTCAACAGGCAGTGCAGGTGATCCATTGGGCGGCTTGCCATTTTTGATTATTATGTTTGTACTGATGTATTTTTTACTCATCAGACCTCAACAGAAACGTGCAAAAGAACACAAAACACTATTGGCAGCGATGAAAAAAGGTGATGAAGTGGTAACTAATGGCGGCATTATCGGCACAGTAACATCGGTAGAGGATTCATTTGCTACGTTGGAAATTGCACAAGGTATTATTGTTAAAGTTCAAAAGCAAGGTATCAATCAAAAACTACCAAAAGGCAGTGCTAAAATTTAATTAACCTAGGCTTTTTATGAATCAATTTTCTGCACTTAAAAATACACTGATAGCATTTTTCTTATTGCTAGCAGCATTGTATGCATTGCCAAATATCTTTGGATCAGATTTGGCGGTTCAAGTATCTGCCACTGGTGATGCTGCTTTATCACAAGAAGACTTGGACAAGGTTAGAAAAGCCTTGGATACTAAGTCAATTTCTTACAAATCGGTTGAACTGACTGGTCGTAGAATTTTGGCCAGATTTGCAGACAATAAGTCTCAGTTAAGCGCTAAAGAGTCGTTAAAGCAAGATCTAGGTCGTAACTATGTTACCGCTTTAAATCTCGCACCTTCAGTGCCCTCTTGGTTGGCTGATTTAGGTGGCAAGGCAATGTCCTTAGGGCTTGATTTGCGTGGCGGTGTGCACTTCTTATTAGAAGTTGATATGCATGCTGTTATTAATATGTCGTTGAATAAGTCTTACAATGAGCTACGTACACTACTAAGAAAAGATCGACTATATAAGCGTGTAGAAGCCAAAGGTGATCATATTGTTATTTTATTTAAGACTAGTGACTCTAGAGATAAAGGGATTGAATTAATCCAAGAAGAACTAACGGATCTTGAGATATTGGAAGTTAAATCAGATAATGGTTTGCAAATTAATATTGGTATTACTGAGAGTGCTCAAACTGAGGCTAAAAGTAATGCTTTGAAGCAAAATATTACAACTCTGCGTAATCGTGTCAATGAACTGGGTGTGGCTGAGCCAATCATTCAACAGCAAGGATTAGAACGTATTGTCGTACAATTGCCAGGTGTGCAAGATACTGCTAGAGCTAAAGAAATTTTAGGTGCTGTTGCAACCTTGGAGTTTCGTTTGGTGGATGAGAAAAACGATCCTCAAACCGCCATTCAGTCAGGAAAACCCCCCATTGGTTCAAAATTGTATTATTTTAGAGATGGCCGCCCTTTATTGTTAAAAACTCGCGTGATTACAACGGGTGAGAATATTACAGGTGCCTCATCTGGTATTGATTCAGAAAACTCAACACCAATGGTTAACATTACTTTAGACAGTGCTGGTGGACGTGCAATGCTAGATACAACCAAAAAGTATTTACATCATCGCATGGCTGTAGTTTTTATTGAAAACAAAGTTGAAACTGTTTTAGAAAAAGGCAAGATCGTTAAAAAACGTTCGACCACGCAAGATGTTATTAATGCAGCGACCATTCAAGGAACTTTCTCATCAAGATTTCAGATTACGGGTATCGATAGTGCTAGAGAAGCCAGAAATCTAGCATTATTGTTAAGAGCAGGCTCATTGTCGGCACCAATTGAAATCATCGAAGAGCGTACTATTGGCCCAAGCTTGGGTGCGGATAATATTGCCAAGGGCGTCATGTCGGTAGTGATTGGCTTTATTCTAGTGTTACTCTTTATGGCATTCCGCTACAGAGTGTTTGGCCTAGTAGCGAATATTGCCTTGACACTTAATTTAGTGATGATTGTGGCAGTTTTATCTTTATTACAAGCGACATTAACTTTACCAGGTATTGCTGGTATTGTATTAACAGTGGGTATGGCGGTTGATGCGAACGTGTTAATTTTTGAACGTATTAAAGAAGAGCTAGGTGTGAATAGCAATATTCAAAAAGCCATTGCAGCAGGCTACGATAAGGCAGTATTGACTATTGCCGATGCAAATATTACAACACTAATCGCAGCGTTAGTATTGTTCAGCTTTGGCACGGGTCCAATTAAAGGTTTTGCCATTACTTTGTCGATTGGCATTGTGACATCAATGTTTACTGCGATTATCGTTTCACGAGCAATTATTAATAAAATTTACGGCGGCAAGAAAAAACTAGAGGAGATTTCAATATGAGCATAACCGCTTTAAAGATCCCAACAATTGATTTTGTTGGCAAACGCACTTACGCTATTGTATTTTCTGCATTGTTAATGGCGCTTAGTGTTTTTTCACTATCAACAAATGGCCTAAAATTAGGCATCGACTTTACGGGTGGAACACTAATTGAAGTTGGCTATAAGCAGAGTGTTAATTTAACCGAGATTAGGGCGACACTTGATAAGGCTGATTTTAAGCGTGCAAATGTACAATATTTTGGCTCTACTAATGAAATTTTAATTCGTCTTGAGCCGCAAACTATTTCTAGTGCCAAGCTAAGCACAAAGATTATTCGCCTACTGGGTGATGATGTTGATATCCGCCGTGTTGAATTTGTTGGCCCTAAAGTGGGAGAAGAGCTCACTAATGATGGTGGCCTAGCGATGCTATATGCATTGATCGGTATTTTGATTTATGTTGCCTTTCGTTTCGAATATCGTTTTGCATTGGGTTCAATTACAGCCTTAATTCATGATGTTATTGCCACTCTAGGCTTCTTCTCGTTATTTCAAGTAGAGTTTGATTTGACAGTTTTAGCTGCTATTTTGGCGGTTATTGGTTATTCTTTGAATGATACTATTGTTGTGTTTGATCGAATTCGTGAGAACTTTTTATCGACTCGACATGTCGATCCTCAGAAAATCATTAATGGCGCTCTGAATCAAACGCTTTCTAGAACAATCATGACATCTGTAACAACTCTAATTGTGTTGTTGGCGCTATTCTTTTTAGGTGGAGAAATTATTCACGGCTTTGCTGTTGCACTTTTGATTGGTGTATTGATTGGTACTTACTCTTCTATATATGTGGCAAGCTCAATGATTCTTGCCATGGGTATTACCAAGGAAGATTTACTTCCTTCAGAGAAAGAAAAACAAGAAATCGATACAAGACCTTAGTCAAGGTTTTAACCCATTAAAAAGGCCGCTGATTAAGCGGCCTTTTTAATAAACTTTGGTTTCTTATATTTATGCTTTAAATTTCTCGAATACCAAACAAGCGTTAGTGCCACCAAAGCCAAAGCTATTTGACATCACGCGATTAAGTGATTGAATTGTGGTTGAGCGTACAACTGGAACGCCTTCAGCTGCTTCATCAATATTCTCAATATTGACTGATTCAGCCATGAAATCATTTTGCATCATTAGTAATGAGTAAATTGCTTCGTTTACGCCGGCAGCGCCCAAGGCGTGACCAGATAAAGATTTTGTTGAACCCACATTAGGAATATCATTGCCAAATACTTCTTTAATAGCGCCTAGTTCTTTAGAGTCTCCGACTGGAGTCGAGGTGCCGTGTGCATTAATATAGTCAATAGGGCCATTAACCGTTGATATGGCTAGTTGCATACAACGCTTTGCACCTTCGCCTGATGGAGCAACCATATCGTAGCCGTCTGACGTTGCACCATAGCCAGTTAATTCAGCAAGGATGGTTGCGCCACGAGCTTGAGCATGATCTAAAGATTCAAGCACTAAAGCACCACCACCACCAGAAATGACAAAGCCATCACGGTCTGCGTCGTAAGCTCTTGAGGCTTTTTCCGGCGTTTCGTTATACTTTGAAGAAAGCGCACCCATGGCGTCAAATAACATAGTTAATGACCAATCTAATTCTTCACCACCACCAGCAAACACAACATCTTGCTTGCCCATTTGGATTTGCTCCATAGCATTGCCAATACAATGTGCAGAGGTAGAGCAAGCAGAACTAATTGAATAATTAATGCCTTTAATTTTAAACATGGTGGAAAGACAAGCTGAAGTAGTCGATCCCATTGTGCGAGGCACTCGATATGGGCCGACTCGTTTAATGCCTTTTTCTCTTAAGATGTCTGCAGCTTCAACAACATTTTGGTTTGAAGCGCCGCCTGATCCCATGATTAGACCGGTACGAGTATTTGAAACTTGATCTTCGCTAAGGCCAGATTGTTTAATGGCTTGATCTAAGGCGACTGCATTATAAATAGCTGCATCCGCCATAAAGCGTTTCATTTTTCGATCAATAATATCGCTTGAATCTATTTCGGCCACTTGTCCAGAGACGTGTGATCTAAGGCCCATTTCGGCTTGTTTTTCGTCAAACTTAATACCAGTTTTTGCTGTTTTTAATGATTCTAAAACTTCTTCGCAATTTGCACCTAAGCTAGAAACAATACCCATTCCTGTTACGACTACTCTATTCATTAGAAGTTGCTCGTATCAGTGAATAAGCCAACTTTTAAATCTTTGGCTTCGTAAATAATTTTTCCATCCACTTCCATGGTGGCATCGCCAATACCCATATAAAGCTTGCGAGCAATAACGCGTTTAAGATTAATGCGATAAGTTACCTTTTTAGCTGTTGGTAAAACCTGGCCAGTAAACTTAATGCTACCGCCTAATGCACGACCACGACCAGGACCACCTAACCAGCCTAAATGAAATCCAATAAGCTGCCACATAGCGTCTAAACCTAGGCAACCGGGCATAACTGGATCTTCGTTAAAGTGACATGCGAAAAACCATAAATCAGGATTAACATCTAACTCTGCAATAATTTCACCTTTACCGAATTCTCCACCTTCGTCTGAAATGTGAGTAATTCTGTCAAACATTAGCATTGGTGGCTTTGGCAGTTGGGCATTGCCTGGGCCAAATGATTCGCCATTTCCACATTGAATTAATTCTTCGTATGAGTATGAGTTTTGCATAAGATTACCTTGTTCTAATTTTGATGAAATTATACATCAAAGTCCTTTGTTTATATCATCTATCAAGTCGTCTACATCTTCAAGTCCAACTGAGATTCTAATCAGACTTTCTGAAATATTTGCACTGTGTTTTTCTTCATCTGTTAGTCTTCCATGGGTAGTGCTAGCGGGGTGAGTAATGGTTGATTTTGTATCACCTAAATTGGCTGTGATTGAAAATATATCTGCGGCATTGATAATGTCAAATGCAGCTTGTCGGCCACCATTAACTTCAAACGAAACGATACCGCCAAAACCTGATTGTTGATTCTTGGCCAATTGATGGTGCGGGTGAGATTGCAAGCCTAGGTAATGCACTTTTTCTATACTTGGGTGTTGCTCTAGCCAAGTTGCTAGTTTCATGGCGTTGTCAGAATGAGCTTTCATTCTTAGGCTGAGTGTATCTAGCCCTTTAAGAACAATCCAAGCGTTAAAGGCGCTAAGGCTTGGCCCAGTTGTGCGAACAAAGCCATGTACTTGTTCAATGATTTCTTCAGTGCCTAATACTGCACCAGCCAAGCAACGACCTTGGCCATCAATATATTTGGTCGCCGAATGAATTACAATATCAGCGCCGAGCTCTAATGGCTTTTGCAGTGCTGGCGTTAGAATGGCGTTATCAACCGCCAATAAAATATTGTTAGCTTTGGTGATTTTACTAAGCGCCACTAAGTCAACAACCTGACCTAAAGGATTAGACGGTGTTTCTAGTAAGAAAAGTTTGGTATTGTTATTAATTGCATTTTCCCAAGCGTTTAAATCTGACAAATCAACAAAACTAACGCTGACGCCAAATTTGGCAATAATGGTATTAAGCAAAACAATTGTGGTGCCAAACATGTTGCGAGAAGTAACAATATGATCGCCTGTTTTTAATAAAGCCATTAAGGTGGCAAAGATAGCAGCCATACCTGATGATGTAGCAACACAGGCTTGAGCACCTTCTAAGGCGGCAAGTTTTTTCTCAAACGCATCTACGGTTGGATTGGTGAAACGTGCATAGATATTGCCAGGCTCTTCTTTAGAAAAGCGATTGGCCGCTTGCTCGGCAGAATCAAAGACAAAGCTAGAGGTAAGAAATATTGCCTCAGAGTGTTCTTGCTCACCTGTTGTCCGATAACCCTCGCGGATTGCTTTAGTATCGAAATTTAACGCTTTCATTGAATGTAAATAATTGACAAATAAGACTATTCTACATCATTGCAGATTAATTCAGAACTTTCATTAGTATTGTTCTTTTCTTTAACAGAATCTGCTCGTGCAGCTTCAATGTCATTTAGATATTGTTGATCGATATCACCAGTGACATATTCACCATTAAAGCAAGAACAATCAAATTCTTGTATGTCTTTATTACCTTGTTGAACGCACCAAATAAGATCATCTAAATCTTGATAAATAAGCTTATCAGCGCCGATCGCCTCACAAACTTCTTCAGTGGTTTTATTATGAGCAATAAACTCTTTGTTGCTAGCCATGTCAATGCCATAAACATTTGGGTGTCGTACGGCTGGTGCAGCTGAGGCAAAAAATACTTTATTGGCGCCTGCATCGCGAGCCATTTTGACAATTTGTTGACTGGTTGTTCCTCTAACAATTGAATCATCCACCAGTAAAACATTTTTACCTTTAAATTCAAGTCCGATAGCGCTAAGCTTTTGACGTACAGATTTTTTGCGCAATTTTTGCCCAGGCATAATAAAAGTTCGAGCAATATAACGATTTTTAATCAGCCCTTCGGAGTATTTAACTTCTAATTCATGCGCTAATTGCAAAGCTGAAACGCGCGAAGTGTCAGGAATTGGGATAACTACATCAATTTTTTCATCACCCCATTCTTTGTAAATTTTGGCAGCTAGACGCTCACCCATTCTTAAGCGTGTTTTGTAAACAGAAATATCATCAATAACCGAATCAGGCCTTGCAAAGTAAACAAACTCAAAAATACAAGGCGAGTATTTAGGATTTTGTGCACATTGCTGAATGAAAATATTACCCTTACGATCAATAACAACCGCCTCACCTGGCTTGATATCTTGAGTTATTTCATAGCCAAGCGCTGTTAATGCAACACTTTCTGATGCAAGCATGTACTTGGTTCCACCATTGGTGGTGCGCTTTCCAAGGATAAGTGGTCGAATGCCATTAGGATCTCTAAAGCCAAAAATTCCGTAGCCCGGAATCATGCCGATAGTAGCGTAAGCACCACGAACACGTTTGTGTACTTGTTTAACGGAATCAAGAACATCTTGCTCGTTAATGCGTTGCTTTTGTAGTTTGGCTAGTTCACTGGCAAATACATTAAGTAGAATTTCAGAATCTGAATTAGTATTGATGTGGCGTAAATCTTGTTCAAATAACTCTTGAGCCAGCTCTTTGGTATTGGTTAAATTGCCATTATGAGCAAAAGCGATGCCGTAAGGAGAGTTCACATAAAAAGGCTGCGCTTCGGCGCCACTCGAGGTGCCAGCAGTGGGGTATCGAACATGACCAATACCCATGTCACCCAGTAAAGAAGTCATGTGTTCGGTTCTAAAAGCATTTTTAACTAAGCCATTTGACTTGCGCATATAAAAGCGACCTTTGTGCGAAGTAACAATGCCTGCCGCATCTTGTCCTCGATGCTGAAGAATGGTTAAAGCGTCATAAATATAGACAGCTGTATCTTTTTTAGTGGTGGATAGAATGCCAACGATGCCGCACATAAATTTTCCCCTTTATTCGTTTTCGATAAATAATAAATGTTCTGATAGTGCGGGTTTAATATCCACAGCTACATCTTGAAAGATTCTTAAAGCGCCATTCGTATCAAGCCAATAGTATTGTTGCGAGATGCTGTCGATACTTTGAAATACGAGCGCCATGATTAAAATAGCTAAACTACCTTTGATCAGACCAACTAGTAGGCCGCCAAAGTTATTTTTACGGCTATTGATATTTTTAGCATTAAGCCTGTCATCCAGAGCATGCAAAATATCAAGAATCTTCTTAAAAAATGAAGATAAGAAACAAGGCTTTGTTGCATCAATAGAAATATTCAGCATATTGGAAATGCTTGAACAAACACCGATAATAACAGCAAAAGTGATGGCAAATGATAAGCCAATACGAGTCGAGGTGTTAGTTACAACAATCTCCATTAAGCCTAGGTTGGCGACGATATCAAAGTAGTACCAACTTAATGTAGCTGTAGCTGCAAAAAATATTAAGTAAGCAAATATTTTATTTAGAGCACATGGATTGCTGACATTGGATGAGGCGTCAGTTAATTTGTAAATGGCTTTTTTGATCAACAGTGTGCCAATAAAAATAACGCCAAAGGCGATGGCCATATGTGATTGGTGTGATAGCAATAACCAAGTAATAGCACCACTCACAGCTAGAGGTTGATAAAACAGCCAGGCAACAATAATAGCGAGCAGTAAAAAGCTAAAGTTAATCAGCTCTTTAGCCATGCCGCGCTTGAAGCCAAGCACTAAGAATGCAATTAAAATAACAAGAGTAATCCAATCAGACCAGACTAGTAGTCCAATCACGTTCCAAGCATTTGCAAAAAAATCATTCATCGATTCTCTCCAGAGATCGTTTTATTATATGCGCCAATTTTACAAGGTTTTTTATTCAAACGTTACTTAAACATCGCCAACGCATCAGTCACGACATGAAAGGATCCAAATACCACAACACGCTGATAAGATTGCTGATTTTCAGCTTCGCAAAGGGCTAATTTAATAGTGTCATAGGCTTTGACCGATTCTTTAAGGCTAAACTGATTGGTTAAAAAAGCAATATCTGCAGCTCGATCAACCGTTAGTGGTGCTATTAGCCATTGATCAATTTCTGGCGAGATTGCTGTAATCATCAAGGGGATATCTTTATCTTTAAGCGCGGAAAAGACAGCTAGAGTTGGCTGCTTATCCTTGCTCAATTCTTTGGCCAGCGCTTTGATAGCAGCCTCGTTATGAGCCACGTCAAAAATAAATTGCTTATTACTGATGTTTTTTATCTGAAAACGACCATCTAATTGCGCACTTTCTAAGCCCTGTTGAATCAAAGAATCACTAACTTTAAATTTTTTGTTAAGTTTTTTAACGCATAAAGCAGCAAGTGTTGCGTTATATTGTTGATGCTCGCCTTTAAGAATTAAAGCGCCTGAATAAGGGGTTGATACAAACTCAAGCAAGGCATTAATATCATCAGCATGTTTTTTAAGCGATAAGGGTGGGTCTATATCGCCACAAACGCACGGCGTATTGCTACGCATAATGCCAGCCTTTTCATGGCCAATGAGTTCACGTGTATCGCCTAAATAATCCACGTGATCAATAGCTATATTGGTAATGACCGCAATATCCGCATCAACAACGTTGACTGAATCTAGGCGACCACCTAAGCCAATTTCTAATATAGCAATGTCAATTTTTTGATCAGAAAAAATGAGTAAAGCCGCCAAGGTTGAAAATTCAAAATAGGTTAGAGAAATCTCACCTCGAGCCTGCTCAATTTGTTCAAACGCTGTACAAATTTGAGCGTCAGTTGCTTGCACGCCATTAATAACAAAGCGTTCGTTGTAGTTATGAATATGTGGAGAGGTAAATTTGGCCACTAAAAAGTGGGTTTGTTGATAAATGCTTTCAATAAAGGCAGTGGTCGAGCCTTTACCATTGGTTCCTGCAACAACAATACTGGTAAATGCAACGCCATTTGGAAATAGCTTTAAATAAACACTTTGAATACGCGTTAAGCCAAGGTCAATGGCTTGACTGTGCAAACTTTCTTGCCAGCTAAGCCATTGATCAAGCGTTGTTAATCTTCCCAAAATTCACCATCAATCGTATCTTTTTTCTTATTATCTTTCTTGTCGTTAGATGAGGCTGTATGAATAAAGCCTGAATTTTTTTGCTGAAATATTTTTTCAGCATTTTTACTTAAAATTTTATCGATAAAATATACTCTTGAAAAAGGCATGAGTCCCAACAGGCCTATGCCATCAGTGATAAACCCTGGTGTCAGCAGCAATACGCCAGAAATCAAAATAACCACACCCTCCATCATCTCAAATGCTGGTGTTTGACCATTAGCCATAGCTTGTTGAGCCTTGGCCATAGTTGACCAGCCTTGTTGTTTGAGTAGGGTAGAACCCACTAATGCAGTAATAACAACCAGTAAAATGGTGGAGAATCCACCGATAGATTCACCCACGGATACCAGTACATAGATTTCGAGTAACGTCATTACAACAAATATTGGAAAAATCATAGTTGGTCGATCCTAAATAAATATAAAAAACTTAATGTTATTTCTTGTTGGTAAAAATTAAATCCCAAACGCCATGACCCAATCTTTCACCGCGACGTTCAAATTTGGTAATAGGGCGCCTGATAGGCCTTGGTGAATAGATACGGGCGCCAAGTGTGTTTTTAAAGTGGGCGTGCGCTTCCAGGGTTTCCATCATCTGCTGTGCATAATGCTCCCAGTCAGTTGCCATATGCACAAAGCCGTCGTCGATTAACTTGTCGGACATCATGTCCATAAATTCATTTTGAACGATGCGACGTTTGTGGTGTTTTTTCTTGTGCCAAGGGTCGGCAAAGTACAGTTGAAATCCAGATAAACTATTGGCAGCAATATTATTTTTTAATACCTCGACCGCATCTTCTTTGATAACTTTAAGGTTACTTAGATTGTGCTTATAGGCTTCGTTAATCAGTCGACCAACGCCAGCTTCATAAACCTCAATGCCTAAAAAATTACACTCAGGTTCGTTGATGGCCATTTGCAATAATGAGTCGCCATTGCCAAACCCAATTTCCAAAATAACATCTTGTTTTTTTTCGAAAACAGTATCAAGGTTAATAATTTTATTATCAGTTGGATCGATACCATATTTTGGCCAAAGCTCGTTCAGTCCGTATTTTTGCCCTTCTGTGAGTCTGCCAGAGCGTCTAACAAAACTTTGAATTTTTCGAATTACTTTATTACTCATAAGTTGTAATCAATGATAAGCGGCGAATGGTCAGAAAAACGCTCATTTTTATAAACCCAGGCAGCTTGCACTTTGCCTTTAAGTTTTTTGCTGAGAATTTGATAATCAATACGCCAGCCTGTATTGTTAGCCCAGGCTTGTCCACGGTTTGACCACCAAGTGTATTGATGAGCCTCTTGATTGACTTCTCTGAAAGCATCAGTATATTGCGCCTCTCCAAATAATTGATCCATCCAAGCGCGCTCTTCTGGCAAACAGCCTGAGCGCTTTTTATTGCCAGCAAAGTTTTTGATATCAATCTCTTTATGCACAATATTGATATCGCCACAAATAATATAATCTCGACCATTATCCTGAAGGGTTTTTAAATAAGGCATGAAACGCTCAGTCATAAAATCCATTTTATAATCTTGACGCTCTTCTTTAGCCGAACCAGAAGGGATGTAAATAGAAATAACACTTAAGTTTCCAAAGTCAGCTTGGATGAATCGCCCTTCAAAATTAAAATCTTCCCAGGGGCTAAAAATAACTTGATCAGGCTTTTGCTTACAATATAGGCCGGTGCCACTGTAGCCTTTTTTCTCAGCAGGCTTGTAGTAAGTGTAGATGTCTTTTGGGTAGAATTTATCATCAAGCTGATCCTCTTGCGCTTTGATCTCTTGTACGCAGACTACATCAGCATCTTGAGTTTTCATCCACTCAAAAAAACCTTTTCGTTCAGCTGCTCGAATACCATTGACATTAGCCGTTATAATTCTCTTCATTGAAATAATTTTATAGGAAAAGCCATGAAACAGTATCAAAAAGACTTCGTAGATTTTATGTTAAAAATTGGTGCGTTGAAATTCGGTGAATTTACGCTTAAATCTGGACGCGTTAGCCCTTATGTCTTTAATGCGGGGTCGTTTAATACTGGCGAACATTTATCAAAATTGGGCAATTTTTATGCACAAGCCATTGAAGAGAGTGGACTAGAATTTGATGTATTATTTGGCCCTGCTTACAAAGGTATTCCGCTAGCCACCGCGTGTGCAATGGCACTTAACGATTCATTTGGTAGAAATGTACCTTATAGCTTTAACCGAAAAGAAGCTAAAACCCATGGTGAAGGTGGAGATATTGTTGGTCACGCATTAGAGGGCGATATTTTAATTATTGATGATGTTATTACTGCCGGCACAGCGATTCGTGAAGCGATGGATATTATTGATGCCAACGGTGCTAAAGCAAAAGGTGTAATTGTGGCGGTTAGTCGTCAAGAAAAAGGCAAGAGTAATAAGTCAGCTATTCAAGAAGTTGAAGAAAATTTCGGTATTACCGTGCTAAGTATTATTGATCTTTCTTATTTGATTGATTATTTAAAGCAGGGCGATGATCAAGATCTGATTAAGCGCATTGAAGCTTATAGAGATCAGTACGGTATTTAATTTGAATCTTGAGAGTTGATTTGTTCTTCAGTCACAACAAGGTGGCTGATTTTAGCGAATGATAATAATCGCTCAAACGTAAAAGAGCAGGCTTCTTGGAGTTGACTATCAAAAACAATCGATTTTATACCGTCAATTCTTCTAACCTTTAGGTGTCCGTTATATTTGATGAGTTGTTCTTTTTTGATGCAAACTAATCTTTCAGTCCAGTCGCTAGGTCTGAACTTCTGACCGTCTTGGGTAACGCCTGAGATAGTGTATCTGGTTGCTGGCATTTTGCTTTATTAAATGTGGTGGAGGGACAGGGATTTTACTCCAGTAGATGAAATCCTGAAAAAATGGAGTAATGCACCCGAACTAAACACGGTAAGTCCATATGAAGAGAGTCTAAATTATGACTGAATTAAAGTTTTTTGAGAAACTCGATCTGATAGATGTCTACATAAATTCTGTAGATAAAGTTGGCCATGAAAAGGCCTTTAAAAAGATAGAGACCTACTTAGAGTCACCCGCCATCTGTCGGTATTTTTTTGAAGAAATTACAGATAAAGAATGGGTAAATGTGGTTTTAAATTCAGAATTCTTTAAAGTATACCGTACTAAAAAACTACTATTTCTAGAAGATTATCAATTGGATCGGCTATTTTGTTGAAGGTTGCCGGAAAAGTGCCAGACCAAGCATCTCGCTATCTGAGCTCTATAACTACTATTAATGATGCAAAACTGCATGAACGCATGATAGAAGTAATGTTGCGACCGTTCATGCTCAAGAAGAAATTAGGTGGTGTAAAAAACAAGAAAACTTATACGGTCTATACCCTAAGCTTTCTGGGGAATTGATATTGCATATCCAAAAATGTGATGAGAAGAGTGCTTTTAGTCTAATAAATGAACTTCTTAAAGTTGATGCTATTACGAAAGAGGTGGGTAAGCCTGGTACTGATACGTATTATAAGAACATTGATGTAAAAGCAAAATACTCTGATTGGGAATATCAATCATTCCTCAATGAACATGTAAAACAATTTATATTACTCAGTGAAAATAAGTCTCAATATTTAGCACATTTGTTTAATCATCTACTGAATACATTGAACCTAGAAACAGATAGTGATGGACATGATTATTCTTGGATGTGGCGAAACACCTTAGAAGATAACGAGCAAACACGTCATATTAGTGGCGTCAAAGAGTATTTGTTAATATTATTAAGAGATTTATCTATAGCTCTAATCAAAAAAGATAGCAATCAATTTAAAGTGATTAATCAAGAGTTAAATCAAAATAAATATAAATGGAAGATTTTTGAAAGATTGTCTATATATCTAAGCGTTAAGTTTCTAGAAATTGATCTTAATTTGACGAATAGATTGATCAGTAACACAGGTTTATATGAAAATTTACATACACGCAATGAATATTCACTTTTATTAGATTCAGCCTTTAAACTGGTTAGTAAAAATACACAACATACAGTCTACGATTGGATTGAAGACGGATTTGATTTAAAAAATACATCAAGAAATATGAGAAGCTTAAAGAAAATCCACCTAGCAAAGAAGATCTTGAAGATTACAAAAATTACTGGAAAATAGCGCGCTTATATCTAATTAAACACCATCTTAAAGGTAAAAAGCTGGCTGAATACAATAGCTTGGTAGAAAAGGGAAGCGTGCCAAATCATCCAGAATATTCATCATATGCCACATCGTGGACCGGGCCAACTAGTCCTATGACGGTTGATGAGATAGGCGAGCTAAATATTACTAAATTAGTAGTGAATCTTAGAAATTGGCAGCCTGGTAAGGAAAGTATGGACTCCTCACCTGAAGGATTGTCTCGAAATCTCTCTGAAGCTATAAAGAAAGATGTGGATAAATATAAACATTCTGCCTCTTCGTTTAAAGAGTTGTCACCAGCTTATATCCGCGGCTTGTTTCAAGGATTTAAAGAAGGCATCTCTCAATTGGATCAAGAGTCTTGGTCTGAAATTATTGATTTATCTGAATGGGTTTTATCACAAGAAGATAGCATCAAACTAGAAATTGATATGGACTCGGGTGAGGATCCAAGCTGGTCTTAGTGTAAGAAATCTATTGCTAATTTACTTGATGTTGGATTAAAAAAAGGCGAAGGACAAATCCCTATAGCTTTGAAAGAACAGATATAGGGGCTTATTCTGCCATTAACTCTGGACCCTGATCCAACTCCAGCTGACGACTCAACATATGGCGGCAATAATATGGATCCTGCTACTAGGTCTATTAACACCGTTCGTGGTGAAGCTATGTATGCATTGGTTAGATATGGATTGTGGGTTGCACGTAATACAGCAACAGATGAAAAGTTTTGCTTTGATGATGCCCCTGAAATGAGAGAGACTTTAGATTGTCATCTTAACTCTAAAAATGATCCATCTCTGGCAATTAGATCTATATATGGCGAATTTTACTCCTGGTTAAATCTACTGGACACAGAGTGGGCGCAAGAAGCTAAATCTTGGATATTTTCTAATGATGAATTTGGCCTGGGTGATGCGGCATGGGATGCCTATATAAAATTCTGTCCACCCTATGATGACATATTAAAGGTTATGCCTGATATATATACTAAACATGTAAAAAAGCTGTCTAGTATTAGAAATAATGATGATAAAGAGCAAATACCAAGAAGTCTAGTAGAACATTTAATCACATTTTATTGGCGTTCAAAATTAGAGCTTGATGGCGAGATTCTATCAACATTTTATAGGTGTGCACCATTGAAGTTACGAAAATATGCTCTTGAGTTTTCCGGTCAAAGTCTAAATAATACACTCGATTTAGATAAAAATATTGAGGAGAGGCTGAAGAGGCTGTATGAATGGCGACAATCTCTTGTAATGGAGGGGGGTGAACAAGAAGAACTTGAAGGTTTCTATTGGTGGGTAGGTGTTGCTGTTATAGATAAAAACTGGATACTCACTAAATTTCATGAGTTATTACAGGCTCAAGATAAATTTGATAACCTTGATCTTGCAGCAAGCAAGCTTGGTGATTACTTAGATGTTGATCCAGTAAAAGTTCTTGACTGTATGGATATGATACTTAACAAGCTTAACACTCAAGGTGGGTACTTTGGTTGGAATGATACCGCACAAGATGAGACCTTTGCATAATTCATAATTCCCCATCCTATTTTCAACCCTTGCAATTTTTCAAAAAAAAAATAGCTCAAAATTTCCGTATTTTTCCATAAAAATCTAAAAAACACCTTGTTTGTCTGATTTTTTTAGCCTTATTTCTCTCTTTTTAGCCTTTTTTACTCACTGGATGTAATAATCCCTTAGGCTTTTTAATCGCTGCATTTCTTTAAAAATATTCATGCCAGTTT
>NZ_FQTP01000033.1:15527-18545 GCF_900128515.1 Bathymodiolus heckerae thiotrophic gill symbiont | reverse complement strand
CCTAGTAATTTTTGCAAGGCTTTTAGATTGCAGCCGTTATTGGCTAATTTAGTCGCTGTTGTGTGTCTGAAGCGATGAGGAGATATTTTTACACCGATTTTTCTGCTCCATTTTGTAAAAAGTCTAGAAACATGATCTTCGGTCATCACGTTGCTTTTATAAGTCCCTACAAATTCGGTTATATTAAATACTTGATCGCTACTCTTGGGTTTATGTGCTTTTTGTTTAATTGTTTGAAAATGGCCAATTAGAACCTTATTCAGAGGTATTAAATTTTCAATCCTGTTCTTTGAAAATTCAGAATTTAAATACAAAGTCTGGTTTTTAAAATCAACATCTCGCCACTTGATGCCAATTAACTGTCTGCGTCGAATAGCTGTAAGTCTAAATACATCAACCATAGCGAGATAAAACCAGTCAACATTAGAATAATAAGAGTCTGAGCTTATCATTGATATCAGGTCAACAATAGCGCCTTTATCTAAGGTTTTCACGTTTATGTTTATATTTTTTAAGATTGGCATCGATGCAAAAATATTTTCATTAAGATGCCCTAATTTAACTGCTGTATTGAATAAAGCTTTCAAATGAATGCAATAATTATTACAGGTAGTTGGACTCACTCTATTGTAAATTTTGTTATACCAATCGATGCAATTTTGATGGCTAAAGAAAATACTGTTAATTCCAGTATCATTAGTAAAATTTCTAATAACGGATTGATATTTTTCGACAGTTCTTGGCGATAATTGAGGGTTTTCTTGTGTATGTAGATTTAAAAGTTGAGATAGCTTCATAATAGTTCTTGTTTTGGTTAAAAATAAGGATTATGATTACTTTAACTATTCTTTTAGAATTATTTGCTTATGTAGTTGTTTTGGATCGAGGTCTAAAATAAAGCAAGTGTATTGAGGAAAGGCATTTATAACCTTACCAACATTATCAATAGATGGCTTAGATTTTGGTCGGGCGATATAATCGTGTATACGATTATAAGGTATGTCAACTCTTCTAGAAAATTCTGGCATCTTTATATTTTCAGTAGCCATGATCGCTAAAATTTTATTTTTAAATTGTTTACCTATTTCTTTCAAAAGTTATATAATTGAGATAAATTTATATGAGTATGCAAGGGTAAGAGATTGAAAATCCCTGTGTCCCTAGTTCAATTCTAGGTACGGCCACCATATTTAATAAAAAAAGCACATCCTTGGATGTGCTTTTTTATCGCCTATTATTTGTTAAAAATTTACTTATATTGAATAAGGCTTGTTGTGCAATTTGTACCAAATCATAGGTTGAAAGCATCACGTTCTTAGCTTGTCCCACAATTTTTTCACCTGCTGGAGTGAATAGTACACTCTTATTATTGCACTCAACCAACTGCACTTCCAGCCCCTTTTTCAAGTTTATTAATACCAGCGCTGAGGGTTGGTTGACTAACAAAAAACACTCTTGAGCCACTTTTGAAAAATGCAGGTGTTTGCGCAAGGCAACTAAATATTGAATGTTTTTAAGTGAAGGAAACATCATTTAATAATCGGTTTTTTTCATTTTGCATGATTATAAGGCTGTTCTCTCCTCGTGTGGTATTTTAACATTACTCCTACATAATGTTTGATCTCAATGCTAAGCAGCCTTTGGACTGTGTCTGAGTGGTAATTATAACTACTTTCATGTCTATAAATCTATATTAGAAAATAATTATATTATAAATTTGACATATTATAAAAACATGATATAATGATTCACATGTCGGCACTCTCCCCCAAGAATTATTCTCTCCTCAAGAGATAAGGTGTCGGCATACTAATTAATTAAAACAAACATTATGAAACTAATTTTAAACACCTTTGCAGTAACAACATTACTTTTGGCTGCTAGCACTTCTGCACAATCATCAGCTCCGTATGCAACGTTTAATCCATTAGCCATGTTTGAAGCGCCAGCACACAATCAAGTACAACAAGTTAATTCAGCTTTTTATAACTATGGTAACAAGGGTTATGATTTTGTTGTAGAGTCTGCGCCTATGTCAGTAGCCAAGCTACCACAGCAAGTTGCTAGTTTAGGTCGTTAGGGCTTTTAATAAACAACAGATGCATTGATGGCAACTGTGCTTGGCATGGTTAGTAAATCACTTTTTACTCGAATGTTTAAATGCTCTTTAGTGGGCTTTTTAAGCATTCTTGCCGTAAAGGTGTTATTGTTATAGCTTAATTTAACACGATAGCCTTTAAGCACTTTTGAGGATTTTTTTTCGTAGCTAACATGCCAACAATTGCGCACACCAGAAGCACATGGCGTACTGACTTTCTTTAGTGTGTAGTTCATATAAATTGGTTCAACGCCAGTGATTCCAGCCTGAATAACTTCAGTTTTATGATCAACAACAAATGCACTAGCTGACAATGAAGCTAGTGCAACTAGAAAAGTCGCCATAATTTTGGCGGGGAATGGTGACGTTGTTGCCATTTTCATATCTATATTTAGTCCTTCTAAAAAAATTAAAACTATAATAATATCTAGAAGATCATTACTCTCCCCGAGATTTATTTAATGATTTTCTATTAGGCAGTCGTTTTTTTTATTCTCCTCAAGTTTAGTTAGGCGGCTACCTCCTCCTCAAGATTTAATCCCCTTATGGGTGCGTTATGATATACACATGCAACAGCTTTGCAACACTATCACTAAGGCATAATTTTATGATATTGTTATATTATCAGAACTTAAAGTGTTTTAACGCTTGCTACAGCTGCGTTTAAGTGATTAATGCAGTGTTTCTGGGCTGATATAGTCCTGCTTGGAAGGCTGCAAGGTTTCCTGTATTAGTAGGGCTCCCATGCGTACAAACTCAATGATTTCGTTCAAATCTTGTGCATTTTGCTCGGTATCAAGTAGATCAGCATCTAGTTTTGAAATTTCAGAAATGTCTTTCATCATCTCTAATGCGTCATCATCAATGGTGGAGATTTTTTGCAATCCCAGGCCGGTTAAATAACCCTGACACCATTCGAT
>NZ_FQTP01000033.1:0-15052 GCF_900128515.1 Bathymodiolus heckerae thiotrophic gill symbiont | reverse complement strand
GCAATGCCGTTAGTAACTTGTTGCAGGATAATTGATTGGTTGCCATCAGCAACAGATGAGTCAATTTCTACGCCACGGTTAATGGGGCCTGGATGCATAACAATGGCATCTTTTTTGGCAAGTGCTAAGCGTTCAGGGGTTAGCCCGTAATGGTCAAAATATTCTTGCTCATTAGGAATGTCAGCTTCAATCATGCGCTCTTTTTGTAAGCGTAATACAATAATAACGTCACAGTCTTTTAGGCCTTTATTGATATCATCAAAGCAGGCTACCACTTCACAGCGCGCTGAATCATGTTGTAGGCCTTCTGGCGCAATTAGACGAATATCAGTCGTACCTAGTGTTTTTAAGGCTTGGATATTTGAGTGTGCTACTCGAGAGTGGGTGATATCACCAACAATAGCAACAGATAAATTTTCAAAATTTGGTTTATGCTGGCGGATGCTAAGCATATCAAGTAATGCTTGAGTTGGATGTGCGTTGGTGCCGTCACCTGCATTTAAAATAGCCACACCATCTAGATGGTGTGCTACATGATGTGGCATTCCTGATTGCTTATGGCGAATGACAAACATATCAATTTGCATTGCCTTTAATGTATGCATGGTATCCATCAAGGCTTCGTTTTTCTTTAAAGCGGAGTTAGCTAAATCAACGTTAATGACATTGGCACTACTACGCATGGCAGCAATTTCAAAGGTGTTTCTAGTACGGGTAGATGGCTCAAAAAATAGATTGGCAACTGACATATCGTCCAATGCTTTGGATTTTTTTAGATTACCATTCTTGTCAATTAGCTTGTCAGCTTTATCTATGATTTCAAGCAAGTGTTCTTTGGATAAATCTTCAAGACCTAATAGATGAATTAACTTGCCAGAATCATTTAGCTGAATGTGGTTGTTAATCGGGTCTTTTTTCATGAATTTCCTAACCAGGTTTGTAGTATCAGAGCTGCTGAGAGTTTGTCAACCTTACTGCGATCTGCGTTCTTATGATGATGATTATATTTTAGTTGTTTTTTGGCTTCATTGGATGATAAATATTCATCAACAAAAACCACGTCAATGTCATAGCGAGTAGTAAGTTTACGACCAAAAGACTTGGCGATAAAAGTCATCTCTTGCTCTTTGCCATTTTTATCGTAAGGCACGCCAACAACAAACAAATTAACGCTGTGTTGCTTGATGATTGTGTCAAAGCCGTCCCAATTAGTGGCGCCATTTTTATGATGGGAGACAACATCTATGCCATTGGCCTGCTGAGTTAAGCTATTGGCAATAGCAACACCAGTGCGTTTGGTGCCAACATCAAAACCTAGATAAGTCTCAATATTCATTTAGAAATGTCTTTAAGCTGTTGCAAAAGCTGGTAGCCAACGTAGCCATCAATTGGTAGGTTGTTAACGCGCTGGTATTGGCGTGTTGCGTTGCGGGTTTTTGGTCCAGATATGCCATCTGGCTTCCCTGTATCAAAATCTAGTTGGTTGAGTTTGGTTTGAATTAACACCGTATCTTCACGACTTAATGAGGGCTCGGTAATAGGCTTGGCGACTAACTGACTTGTGCCTGCTAGACGGTCAGATAAGTGGCCAACAGATAAGGCATATAAAATAGAATGATTCCAGCGTAGGATTGCATGAAAATTACGATAGGTTAAAAAAGCAGGGCCGTTGTAGCCCATTGGTAATATTAATGAGGCTTTTAAAGTTGAGTTTGGTAAGTTGTTGTGTTGAGCGGTACGTACACCTAGAGCTTGCCATTCATTGACTGTTTTTTTGGTTTTTAAATTGGCAAGCTGGTAATCAAAATTAGTTGGAATACTGACTTCACATCCCCAACGCTCACCTCGATGCCAGCCGATTTTTTGTAAAAAATTTGCAGCACTGGCAAAGATATCTTGGGTATTATCCCACAAGCCAACTTCACCATCGTTGTCAGCATCAATACCGTAAGCTGCAACATTGGTCGGCATGAATTGCACATTGCCCATCGCACCTGCCCAAGAGCCTTTAGCATCTGCTGGGATTTTCCCTTCATCAATCAATTTAAGTAAGGCCAATAATTGTTTGGTAAAAAAATCACGACGACGCTGGTCGTAGCTAAGCGTGGCTAAAGACCTAACTAAGCTTAAGTCCCCAGTATAGGTTCCATAGTTGGTTTCCAAGCCCCAAAACGCCACCACAATATGTGCTGGAACGCCGTATTTTTGCTGGTTTTTTTGTAAGGTTTGTTGATGAATTTTTAACTTTTCAGCGCCATTATTTAAGCGATACTCACTCACTCTAGAGCCTAAATAACGCCAAAAATTTTGACTAAATTCTGCCTGAGTTCGATCAAATTTAAGCACTTTAGGGTTGAGGGTAAGTGCACTTAAAGCTTGTTCAAGCGTAGCATTAGAAATGCCTTGATCTAGTGCCTGATGACGAATATCAGTCATGAACGCCTCAAAACTTTGGGCTTCAGGCGCATTCTTTGGCGCTAGGGTATCATTGGCATAAGCCCAGCCAGAAAATAATAAGCAAAATATCAATCGAAACATGACAAAATTATAATGCCTAAACGACTGATTATTTTTCTCTTTTTAAGCTTAACAGGTTGCGACCAAAATCAAACGCTTGAGCAAGTATCTGGTAAAACCATGGGCACAACTTATCTTATTAAAGGTAAAGGTCTTGAGATTGATCAACAACAAGTTGATTTACGCCTTGATCAAATCAACCGAGTTTTTTCTAGCTGGAATAGGTCTTCAGAATTATCTCAGCTTAATCGTCAGCCGACAAAGCATCCAGTATTATTATCAACAGAACTGTCCCAAGTATTAAGCTTGGCAATTAAAGTGCAACAACAAACCGATGGTTATTTTGATCCAGGCCTTGGTCGGTTAATTGATGCATGGGGTTTTGGCGTAACAGAGGTTCTAACAAAACCAGACAGAGCGATGATTGCTAAAGCACTGCTTAATTCTTCGATCTCAAAAACGACCCTAGAAGGGCAAACATTCAGTAAGCAAATTGATATCGATTTAAACCTATCAGCAATTGCCAAAGGCTATGCAGTAGATGAGATTTATAAGTTGTTAGATCAGCAGGGTGTTGAGCGATTTATGTTGGAAATTGGTGGCGAGATTAAAGTTAAAGGCAGTTGGACGATTGGTATTGAAGCGCCTGTGGGGCAAGTACCTGTTAAAATTAAGCTGGCTGATGAGTCAATTGCTACCTCAGGAAATTATAGACAATATTTTGTTTGGGAGGGTAAGCGCTACGCCCACATCCTTGATCCACATACGGGCCTGCCTGTGAATAGTGATTTATTCTCAGCTAGTGTTATTCATCAAAGCAATCTTTTGGCGGACGCCTATGCCACGGCAATGATGTCAATGGGTAGCGAAAAAGCCATTGAGCTGGCGCAACGACTAAACTTAAAAACAGTGCTAATTTTAGAAAAATGTGACACGCCCTGCTTATCTAAAAATATCGTTAAAATAGGCTTATGAAGCCACTTGCAGAAATACTAAGACCCGATAATTTAGAAACTTTTTGTTCTCAACAGCATTTACTAAATGATGCACACCCACTTAAGCAGGCAATCAATAATAAACAATTGCATTCAATGATTTTATGGGGGCCATCGGGTGTGGGGAAGACCACCTTAGCGCGCATTATGTGTGCTCAAGTTGAGGGTTATTTTGTACAACTTAGTGCAGTGTTAGATGGCGTTAAAGAATTACGCACAGTGATTGAAAATGCCAAAAAATATCAAAATATAGGTCAGCCAACAGTGTTGTTTGTGGATGAAATTCACAGATTTAACAAGGCTCAGCAAGATGCTTTTTTGCCGCATATTGAGTCTGGCTTAATCACCTTAATTGGCGCTACAACAGAGAATCCATCGTTTGAACTGAATAGAGCCTTGTTATCACGCGTTAGTGTTTATGTATTGGAATCGTTAGATGAGGCCGGTCTCATGCAAATATTACAGCGCAGTCTTGAGCACTTGAAACTGATATTAAGCCAAACCTCTCAAGAAAAGATTGTGGCCAGTAGCGGTGGCGACGGCAGACGACTAATCAATATCGTTGAAAAAATTGATCAGGCAAAATTAAGTCAGTTGGATGAGAAAAGCATTGATCAATTTTTACAAGATAAAGTGGCTAGTTTTGACAAGGGTGGTGATATTTTTTATCAGCAACTATCGGCCTTTCATAAGTCAGTACGTGGCTCATCCCCAGATGGCGCCTTGTATTGGATGGCCAGAATGCTGGTGAGTGGTTGCGATCCAAAAACCATTGCCAGACGATTGCTCGCAATTGCTTCAGAAGATATTGGTAATGCCGATCCAAGAGCGTTAGAAATTACGCTAAATGCTTGGAATGTGTTTGAAAGATTAGGCGATAAAGAGGGTAATCGAGCCATTGCACAAGCAGCAGTTTATTGTGCCGTTGCACCTAAATCCAATGCGGTTTACAAGGCCTTTAATCAGGCTATGATTGATGCTAGACAAACGGGTGATTTGCCAGTACCAAAGCACTTGTGTAACGCACCAACAGGATTGATGAGTGATTTGGGCTATGGGCAGGAATATCGTTATGCACATGATGAAATTGACGGCATCAGTTATGGTCAGAGCTATTTTCCACAAGCGCTAGGAGAGCAGAATTATTATGTGCCAACTGACCGAGGGTTAGAGATTAAAATTGCAGAAAAGCTTAGAAAAATACGAGGAGAATCATGACATTATTACCCACTATTTTGGCCGTTGGAGCGGGCGCCACTATTGGTGCCAGCGTGCGTTATTATCTCACTCAGTTTATGAATGCAACGATGGGATCATCATTTCCGTATGGCACCTTGAGTGCTAATATTATCGGCTCGTTCTTAGCGGGTATTTTGGTGGTGGTTGTTTTGGAAAAAGCCGCCTTGCATGAGGCTTATCGTTTATTACTTTTAATTGGTTTAACGGGCTCATTAACAACCATGTCAACCTTGTCATGGGAGTCGGTAGAGATGATCAGCTTAGGTCATTATGGTCAGGCTGGAATTAATATTTTGCTTAATGTGCTGTTGTCTTTGGCAGCTGCAGGTGCAGGCGTAGCATTGACTCGATATTTATTTTCTAGCTAGTTTTTTCTCAATTTCATCGAACAGTACACCAGCAATACTTAGGTTGAATTGTTCGTCCAACTCGCGAATGCAAGTTGGGCTAGTGACGTTAATTTCAGTAATATAATCACCAATCACATCAAGGCCAACAAACATCAAGCCTTTGGCTTTTAGAGTGGGCGAAATTTGCTTGCATAGGTATCGATCTCTATCAGATAGTGGCTGACCAACGCCAGTAGCGCCTGCGGCTAAATTACCTTTAAAGCTACCTTCAGCAGGCAGTCGTGCTAATGCGTAATCAATAGGCTCACCATTAATTAGTAAAATACGTTTATCGCCTTGGGCTATTTCAGGTAAAAATTCTTGAGCCATAATCGGCGTGTTGCCTTGATGGGTAATGTAATCAAGCACTTCATCAATATTGCTATCACCCCATTCAAGCTTAAAAATATCCTTACCACCCATGCCGTCAAGTGGTTTAACCACACTAATGCCTTGAGTTTTAATAAAGACCTTAAGTCGATCTTTGTTACTACTAACAAGGGTTTTAGCAATACAGTGAGGAAAATTTAAAGCAAATAATTTTTCATTGACATCGCGCAAAGACTGGGCTTTATTAACCACAAGTACGCCTTTGTTTTCAGCTTGCTCTAAGAAATAAGTGGCGTAGATATAATTCATATCAAAAGGCGGATCTTTGCGCATTAAAATGACGTCAAAATCATCAAGTGGTAAGTCTGCTTTTGGCTCTTGCTCATACCAATGAGTGGTGTTGTCAAACACACGAGTCTTTGCACAAGTTGCTAGAACTCGCCCCTCTTGGGCGAATAGATCGTTAGAGTCAAATGTATAAATTTCCCAGTGACGCCTGCTTGCCTCAAGCATCATTGCCAAAGAAGAGTCTTTGTGGGGTTTGATGTTTTTGATGTCATCCATCAATACGCCGATTTTGATTAGTTTCATAATGGTTATTATAAATTATCTGAAGAGAATTAAAGTGACTTGAGCTTAAGTGGTTGATAAATCTAAAAAAGTCAGTACAATTTAGAGTTGAGGAGAGATAAAACTTGGCATATACAACCCTAACACTAGGACATTTACAAACTCAAGAAATAAAGTTTGCCTCCTGTAGTGTTCTCTTGGACGTCGTTATGCTTCCCCCTTTCTAGGGGGTTTTTGTTATGTAGAAAAAATAGGATAGGCAAACTTAGATGGCAAATATTACAGACAAAATTACCAATTTAATTGCACCTGTATTGGAAGATATGGGTTATGAGCTGGTAGGCGTTGAATATATTGCCAGCGGTAAGCACAGTACTTTACGAATTTTTATTGATACTGAACATGGCATTGGCATTGAAGACTGTGAAAAGGCATCGCACCAATTAAGTGCTATTTTTGATGTTGAAGATCCAATTGCGAGCCAATATAATTTAGAAGTGTCTTCGCCCGGTATTGAGCGACCATTATTTAATATTAGTCATTACCAGCGTTTTTTGGGCAACGACATAAGGCTACGTATGGTTAGACCAATTAATGGTCAGCGTAAATTTAAAGGTGCGATTGGCAGTGTCAGTGAGTTAAACAATAGCATAGAGCTAGTAACAGAATTGGGTCCAGTAACATTGGACATTGATATGATTGAAAAAGCGAATTTAGTCGCTGATTTTTAGGAGAAAAACATGGACGGTAAAGAATTATTTTTGATGGTTGAGGCAATCTCTAATGAAAAAAACATCACCAAAGAGGATGTATTTGAATCATTAGAAGAGGCGTTAGCAGTCGCTACCAAAAAGCGTAAAGAAATTGATGCTCATGTAGAAATTGACCGTAAAACCGGCGAATTCCATACCTTTAGACAGTGGATGGTCATTGATGATAAAGAGAACTTTGTTGACGATGACGGCACACCATTTGATACTGAACTTCATATTTATGAAAAAGATGCAGGCGGTGTTGCCATTGATGATTTTGTACGTGAGCCAATTGCAACTGAAGAGTTTGGTCGTATTGCAGCACAAATTGTTAAGCAAGTTATTATCCAAAAAGTACGCGAAGCTGAAAGAGAAGTAATCGTTGAAGACTACACCAAACGTGTGGGCGAAGTAATTATGGTAACGGTGAAGCGCGTTGATCGCGGCAATGTTTATGTTGACATGGGTGGTGTTGATGGCATGATCTCTAAATTTGATTTAATTCCAAACGAATCAGTACGTAAGAATGACCGTCTAAGAGCTTATATTAAAGAGGTTAAATCTTCGGTTCGTGGTGCACAAATTTTTCTATCACGTACCGTGCCAGAAATGATGATTGAACTATTTGCAATGGAGGTTCCTGAAATTTCTGAAGGAGTGATTGAAATTATGGGTGGTGCTAGAGATCCAGGTTTGCGTTCAAAATTAGCAGTAAAGGCTAAAGACAAGCGCTTAGATCCAATTGGCTCTTGTATTGGTATGCGTGGCGCACGTGTTCAAGCGGTTTCAAACGAGCTTAATGGCGAGCGTGTTGATATTATTTTATGGGATGAAGATCCTGCGCAATTTGTTATTAATGCAATGGCACCAGCAGAAGTTAGCTCTATTATTGTTGATGAAGATCGTAATGCAATGGACATTGCTGTTGAAGAAGATCAACTGGCGCTTGCGATTGGTCGTGGCGGTCAAAATATTAAATTAGCAGCACGCTTAACTGGCTGGAAACTGAGTGTTATGTCAACTGCAGAGGCAGATGAAAAACAAGCGGAAGAGTCACAAAAAGCCAGCGAAAAATTAGCTGATAAGCTTGGTGTAGATAGCGAAGTAGCCGGCGTTTTATTGGAAGAAGGTTTTACAACGGTGAGTGATATTGCTGATGTAGATTCAAAAGTATTAGAAAACATTGAAGAGTTTGACGCCTCAGTGGTTGAAGAATTACAAGAACGTGCAGCTGATGCACAGTTAGTACAAGCGTTGGGTGATGCTGATGCCTCTGAAGTGCTAATGAGCGTTGAAGGTGTTGATGGAGATTTGGCTGATGCATTAATTGAGGCTGAAATTACAACAGTTGAAGATCTAGCAGAGCTATCTATCGATGAGTTACTTGAAGTTCAAGTTATGGACAAAGAAAAAGCCTCAGGTGTTATCATGACAGCAAGAGAAAACGAAGGATGGTTCGATTAATAAATAGCAGTAAGAAAAAGCGCTAAATTAATCATTACAAAAAAATAGGCAAGCACTATGGCACATACAGTTGAAACATTATCTAAACTTCTGAAAAAGACACCTGATGAGGTGATTACAATTCTAGCGAGCGCCGGCATTGAAGGCAAAAAAGCTGATTCAGGAATCTCTACTGAGGAAAGAAAAATTTTAATGGGTAGTTTGTCAAAACGCTCATCAAGCAAATCTAGCATCTCAGTTTCACGTAAGCCAAGCAGCAAATCAAGCAGCAAAATGGGTGATGGCATTAAGGTGCAAGTCAAGAAAAAACGCGTTAAGCAAGTTGCAGCTGTTGAAGAAGAAGTTGTCGTTAATAAAGCAGCTTTAGCAGCACAAGCAGCGCTAGATGCGGGCCGTGATGCTGATGAAAAATTATTAGCACAAGATGCTAAACGCCTTGAGATGACGCGTTTACAAAAAGAACAAGCTGATACATTAAAAAATCAACAAGAAAATGTTAAGCAAGAGCAAAAAGAAGAAAAAGAGCAAGAGGTTGCTAAAAAAGTAGCTGAAAAGAAAGCGGAAGATCAAAAACCTAAGCGCTTACATAAAGCGCCACCAAGTGGCAACACTGCTGGCCGTAGAAAACAACTACATGTAGCAAGACATAATCCGAATCGTAGACTTAAGAAAAAAGATAGAACGCGCTTAAGTCAAAAGATTCAAGATGAGCAAGCACAGCATGGCTTCCAAAAGCCGGTTGAAAGGGTAACTTATGATGTTGCTGTTCCTGACAATATTAAAGTTGGTGATTTAGCACAAAAGATGGCAACCAAAGCTGGCGAAGTGTTAAAAGTACTTATGGGCATGGGTGTAATGGTAACGTTAAATGATGTTATTGACCAGGATACTGCATTATTAGTGGTTGAAGAAATGGGCCATAAAGGCATAGTTAGTGTTGAAGAGACAATCGAAGACACAATGATTGAAAAAGCAAAGCCAATGGGTGACGAAAGTCTAAGGCCGCCGGTGGTAACTATCATGGGTCATGTTGATCATGGTAAGACGTCATTGCTTGATTACATTCGTCAAGCCAAAGTGGCAGATGGCGAGGCAGGCGGGATTACTCAGCATATTGGCTCTTATCAGGTTGATACAGCTAATGGCAAGATTACTTTTATTGACACTCCAGGACACGCTGCATTTTCAAAAATGCGTTCACGTGGTGCCAATGTAACAGACATTATTATTTTAGTGGTTGCCGCAGATGATGGTGTTATGCCGCAAACAGTTGAGTCAATCAAGCATTCTAAAAAAGCCGGCGTGCCAATCATTGTTGCAATTAACAAAATTGATAAAGAGGGTGCCGATCTTGATAAGATCAAGCAAGTATTGTCAACTCATGATGTTATTTCAGAAGACTGGGGTGGCGACGTAATGATGATTCCAGTATCAGCTCATACCGGTGAAGGCATTGATACACTGCTTGAAGCGATTTCATTAACAGCAGAAGTATTAGAATTTTCAGCGGTGGTCAAGGCGCCTGCGAATGGTACGGTGCTTGAAGCACGCCTAGAGAAAGGTCGAGGTAAAGTAACGACAATTTTGGTTCAATCAGGCACGTTGAAAAAAGGTGATATTATGATTGCTGGTTTGGAATACGGTAAAGTTAAACAAATTGTAGATGACCAGGGTAAAGTACTTAAAGAAGCAGGCCCATCAACACCAATTGAAGTATTGGGCTTATCTGGTGTGCCAAATTCTGGTGACGAAGTGCTGGTTGTTGAATCTGAGCGTAAGGCACGTGAAGTCGCTGACTTTAGAAAGGCCAAAGAACGCGAAGCAGAATTACAGAAGCAGCAAGCTTCTAAAATGCAAGACTTCTTGCAGAAAATGGAAGAAGGCGATGTGTCAACGGTTAATGTACTGCTTAAATCAGATGTTCGCGGCTCAGCACAAGCATTGGTCGAGGCGTTAGAAGAATTATCAACTGATGAAGTTAAAGTTAAAGTGGTATCTAGTGGTGTTGGTGGTATTAACAATACCGATATTAACTTAGCGGCAACCTCAGGTGCATTGGTACTTGGTTTTAATGTACGTGCCGATGCAGTTGCGCGTAGAACGGCTGATAACGAAGGTGTTCGTATTGAATATTATTCAATTATCTATAACCTAATTGATGACGTTAAGGCGATCATGAGTGGCTTATTGAGCCCTGCATTGAGTGAAAATATTATTGGTATTGCCAATGTTAAAGATGTATTCCGTTCGCAGAAATTAGGCGATATTGCTGGTTGTATGGTTGAAGAAGGTGTGGTTAGAAAAGACTCGCCAATTCGTGTACTACGTGATAGTGTGGTAATTTTCGAAGGCGAGTTAGAATCATTGAGACGCTTTAAGGATGATGTTAAGGAAGTTAAATCAGGTACTGAATGTGGCATTGGTGTTGCGAATTATAATGATGTTCAGCCAGGTGATCAAATCGAAGTATTTGAACGTATTGAAACCGCCCGTACTTTATAGCGCACAATGAAACAACAGGATTCATTTAGAATTGAACGTATTAACGAATTGATTCGTCGAGAGTTGGTGACGTTATTAAAAAACGAAACTAAAGATCCAAGATTGGCCAACATTAACATTACCGATGTTTTGACCAGTCGCGATTTGAGCGCTGCCAAAGTATATTACACCGTATCAGAAAAAGATAAATCTGCTGTTGTGCCTTTATTGGCGAAAGCGTCAGGTTTTTTTCGTTCGCGTTTATCAAAAACAATAGATTTACGTCATACACCAGCGCTTAGATTTATCTTTGATCCTGCTCCGAATACAGGCGCAAGAATTGACGATTTATTAGCCAAGCTATAAAGTTCTGTGTCACGGCTCAATGCTAAAGGCAGAGATATTAATGGTGTTGTTCTATTAGACAAAGATATAGGTCTAAGCTCAAACGCCGCCTTACAAAAAGTTAAGCGACTTTTCTTTGCTAAAAAGGCAGGACATACAGGTAGTTTGGATCCACTTGCCAGTGGCATACTGCCTATTTGTTTAGGTCAAGCAACCAAAGTGGCTCAATTCTTACTTGACGACGACAAGCGTTATTTTGTTCGTGGCAAGCTTGGTGAGAATACTGATACGCTCGATTGTGAAGGTGAGGTTATCCAAACCCAAGGATACAAGCATTTAAGCGAATCAGCTATCAAAAAAGCCATAATGAGTTTTGTGGGTGATATTTTGCAAATACCACCTATGTATTCAGCATTAAAAAAAGATGGCCAGCCTTTGTATAAACTAGCTCGACAAGGCATTGAAATTGAGCGCCCTGCGCGCCCAGTGACTATTCATAACATTGATTTTATTAGCTATGAGGACGGAATACTGACACTCGATGTTAGCTGCTCAAAGGGTACTTACATTCGTAGTTTAATTCAAGGTATTGGCGATCAACTCGGTTGTGGTGCGCATGTGATTGAATTAAGACGCACAGGATTTGCACATATTGATATTAGTGAAACCATTAAATTTTCAGAACTTGAAGCATTAGCTAGTGATGATTATCAGCAGTTAGATGCACATATTTTCCCCAGTGAAAATATGTTGCCTACCATTGAAAGTGTTACTCTTGATGAAAAACAAGCTGAAGATATTAGATTTGGCCGAGCTGTTTTTGGCAATAGGCAAGGTTCGTTACACAAGGTCAAACTATTTGATCAAAATCAAGTGTTTCTGGGTATTGGGGAATTGTCCGAAGACGGAATGATTCAGCCCAAACGATTATTTGTTTAATCTATAATTTATCAGATGAATATTGGAGACAATAAAAAAGGCGCCTTAGTCGGATACGGTTTTGATGAAAACCTAATGCGTAGCGTTAAGGGCGATGAAAGTTTAAAAGACAGCGTCTATAATCGAGAACGCACACACAATATTGTCGATAAAAACATTGATGAATTGATGGATGTGATTTTGTTCTTGTTATTATCTACTGGTATCTATCGAATTGTTATCGGCCTTAATAATGGCGAGATCAGAACCTCATCCGTATTTGACCCATTTAATGTCGAGATCCATTTAGCTGAAGATCTACTTGTGACAGATTATGTTTTTAACCACTTTGGTATGATTGCATTGGATGAAAAAGAAGCGCTCATTAAACGTTATTATCAAATGCTTGAGCATGATGAAGCTTTTGATTATCTATCTGATGAATGGCAAGAGGCATTTCATCAGCGCAATCAAAGTATGAAGCAACTTACTAATGAAAATGAGCTTAGATATATTGTTGAACATATCCCAGCACTTAGAAATTTAGATGGCTACTATTTGCGTTCAGCTGTGATTAATTTATTCAATTCTACAATTTCAATGTCATTTAATTGCGATGGTACGCAAATTATGTCGCATCAAAAATTTAAAACCTTTGTTAAGGAGTATTTATGATTGAATTAGATGTTTTAGAAGCCAGAGTTTTGGGCTGTTTAATTGAAAAAGAAGCCACTGTGGCTGACAATTATCCGCTGACGCTAAATAGTTTAAAACTAGCGTGCAATCAAAAATCCGCACGCCATCCAGTGATGAATATTGCCGATGGGGAATTATTGCACTGCGTTCATCTTTTAGCTGAAAAATCTCATATTCTAGTGGAAGATAACTTTGGCAAAACTGAAAAATACCGCCATCGCTTTGATCGCATCTTAGAAACTGATAAGCCCGGCTTATCAGTTGTTGCGATTTTATTATTAAGAGGTGAACAAACTTTAAACGAAATTTATACGCGCTCAAAGCGGATTTTTGCTTTTGATACTCAGGCTCAAACTTATGATGAATTACTTAAGTTAGTAGAAAATGGATTAATTATCAAATTGCCAAAACGCGCTGGTACTAAAGAGCATCGTTACATACATCAGCTTTGTGGGAAAATTGATATTAATACAGACGAATTAAACACCCCTCAATTAACCCCCTTGGAGGAAAAGGTGGCAATACTTGAGGCTCGTGTTGATGAGTTACAAGATTTAATTGATGAGTTGATGGAAAAAATATGAAAGTTTTGGTAATTGGCGCTGGTGGGCGTGAGCATGCACTGGCTTGGCAGTGTGCCAAATTTGATACAGTAAAAGAAGTATTTGTAGCACCGGGTAATGCAGGCACTGAGTCAGAATCTAAGCTTACGAATATTAATGTGGGTGCAGAAGACATCGACGGACTGATTAAATTCGTCAAAGATAATCAAATTGATATTACTATTGTTGGCCCAGAAGCGCCACTGGTTATTGGTGTGGTTGACAAGTTCCAAGCGCAAGGCTTGGCAATTTTTGGCCCAACTGAAGCCGCTTCACAATTAGAAGGCTCAAAAGCTTTTTGTAAAGATTTTCTTGAGCGTAACAATATTCCAACAGCTTATTACGGCGTCTTTACTGAAGTGGCACCAGCAGTTAGTTATGTAGAAGAAAAAGGCACACCAATTGTTATTAAGGCTGATGGCCTGGCTGCAGGTAAAGGTGTGATTATTGCCAATACAGAAGCAGAGGCCATTGAGGCTATCAATGATATGTTAGAGGGTAATCGTTTCGGTGAGGCGGGTTCACGTGTTGTTATTGAAGAGTTTTTAGTGGGTGAGGAGGCGAGCTTTATTGTTATGGTTGATGGTAAGAATATCTTACCAATGGCAACTTCACAAGATCACAAGGCTAGGGATAATGGCGATAAAGGCCCAAATACAGGTGGTATGGGTGCATACTCTCCTGCACCAATTGTAACTAATGAAATTTTTCAGGCAGTCATCGATCAAGTTATTCGTCCAACAGTTGATGGCATGGCTGATGAAGGCAACTCATATACGGGATTTTTATATGCTGGTTTAATGATTGATCAAAACAATCAATTTAAAGTACTGGAATATAACTGTCGTTTTGGCGACCCAGAAACCCAACCAATTATGATGCGTCTTAAATCTAACTTGGCCGAGCTTTGTTTGTTGGCAATTAAAGGCAAACTAGATGAGGCGAGCATTGAATGGGATAAACGTTCAGCCATGGGTGTAGTGCTAGCAGCTAATGGTTATCCGGATTCATATCCATTAAATGAAGTGATTGGCTTGCCTGCAGATACCGATGATGCTAAAGTATTTCATGCGGGTACTAAGATGAACGGCAACGATGTAGTCACAAGTGGCGGTCGTGTGCTTTGTGCAACAGCACTTGGTGCAGACACTAAAGAGGCAAAAAAAAATGCCTATGCTTTACTTAAAAAAATCAATTGGCCGACAGCATACTATCGTACAGATATCGGATTTAAGGCATTTAAAAACTAACAGTAGTCCCAACTTAACCATCCTTTTTAAATTTTTTTTTAATGACAATCACTTTAAGATAAAGGTAGTATATTTAGTTAATGAAAATAGATATTTTTACTTGAGGACATAGTATGAAAGTTTTGGTTGCAGGTAGTGGGATTATAGGTATTGCTTCGGCATATTATTTGGCAAAATCTGGTCACAAGGTTACCGTTATTGAGCAAGAGTTAGAGCCAGCATTGGGCGCTAGCTTTGCTAATGCAGGACAATTGTCATACGGCATGTCATCACCTTGGGCTGGGCCTGGCATTCCTGTGAAGGCTATGAAATGGCTAGTAGCTAAGTATGCACCTTTGATCATTAACCCGAAGCTAACATTTTCAACGATTAAATTTCTATTTAGAATTTTGAGAAATTGTACCGCGAGTCGCTATGAGATTAATAAGTCTCGCATGGTTCGAGTGTCAAAGTATTCTCAGCAGGCAATTGCTGAGATGGTTAAAGAGCATGATTTTGATTTTG
>NZ_FQTP01000032.1 GCF_900128515.1 Bathymodiolus heckerae thiotrophic gill symbiont | reverse complement strand
GGGCAGATTTATCAGCAGATACAATAGAATCTGAGTGGAAAATCGCCTAATAGAGCGCTTAGCCTACTGATTTTAAACTCTTTGTAGAAGGGTGGCTAATTCATGAATCTTGATAATAGCCATTATCATTATTGATAAATCTGCTAATAAAACTTTACAAACTTTACAAATATAGATGATTACAAAAACGCTATTTACTGAATTCTTAATTATTGATCTGCAATGCAAATAATCCCAGTTATCCTATCGAGTGGTTCTGGTACACGCCTGTGGCCCTTGTCTCGTAAACAATACCCTAAGCAATATCTACCGCTTGTTGGTGACAACACTATGCTTCAAGAAACTATTCTGCGTTTAAGTGGCTTAAACAACCTCGCAGATCCGATTATTGTTTGTAACGCTGATCATCGTTTTTTAGTAGCTGAGCAGTGTCAACAAATCGATATTAAAAACCCAACAATACTGCTTGAGCCTGTTGGCAGAAACACCGCGCCTGCTATTGCCGCCGCCGCACTTCAATCACTTAAAAATTCAGATGATGCAGTGCTATTAGTTTTATCAGCTGATCATGTTATTCAAGATATTGATGCGTTTCATCAGGCTATTAATATTGCTTGCCAGCAAGCGCAAGAGGGCAGGTTGGCAACCTTTGGTATTGTACCAACCGATGCTAATACGGGTTACGGCTATATCAAATCTACAAAAGAAAGTATTAATGGTGCGTACAAAGTTAAAGAGTTTGTTGAAAAGCCAGATCTTAAGACTGCCGAGTCATATCTAGAACAAGGTAACTACCTTTGGAATTCTGGCATGTTTATGTTTAAAGCTACTATGCTAATTGATGAGCTGACTACTCATTCACCTGAAATTGTCACGTCAATCAATAACGCTGTTAATAATGCCGAGCAAGATCTTGATTTTATTCGTCTTGATAAGCAAGCATTTGAATCATCTCCAAGTGACTCTATTGATTACGCACTCATGGAGAAAAGTGATAATGTGGTTGTTATATCTTTAGATGCACAGTGGAATGATATTGGTTCTTGGTCTGCACTGCATGATATTGGCATAAAAGATAGTAATGGTAATGTAATTCAAGGTGACGTGTTTACCGAAGATACAACCAACACTTATATTCACGCTAACCACCATATGGTGGCAACTATCGGCGTACAAGATCTAGTGATAGTAGATACGCCTAATGCCACACTCATATCAACCAAAGATAAATCGCAAGAAGTGAAAAATATTGTTGAACAGCTTCAACGCCAAGACAGAGAGGAGCAATCTTGTCATCGCAAGGTTTATCGGCCATGGGGTTGGTACGACTCTATTGAAATGGGAAGGCACTTTCAAGTCAAGCGTCTTCATGTTAATTCAGGTACAAAGCTTTCATTGCAAATGTATCATAAACGTGCAGAGCATTGGGTAGTGGTCAGTGGCACAGCTACAGCCATTAATGGAGGAGAAGTTCTTACATTAACAGAAGGTGATTCAACATACATTCCGATTGGCGTAACACATGGTTTAGAAAATAAAACCAATGAACAGCTGGAGATTATCGAAGTACAAAGCGGCACTTATCTGGGTGAGGATGATATTGTGAGATTTGAAGATATTTATGGCAGGGTCAAAGATTAATGCTGGACGATACAACGTTTAAAACAATCATAGATTCAGCGCCACTCATCTCTATAGATATTTTATTAAAGAAAGATAACAAAATTTTATTAGGAAAGAGGATTAATAAACCTGCACAAGGTTATTTTTTCTCTACGGGTGGCAGAATTAATAAGAATGAATCCATTGACAATGCAATGGCAAGAGTAGTCTTAAATGAGCTTAATATTGAGTTAAAATCTATACCAAAATTTATTGGCGTCTTTGAGCATTTCTATGATGACAGTATCTATGAAAACGTATCAACACATTATGTGGATATTACTTATGAATATGAGGTGAAAGAGATTCCAGATTTACCAACCGAGCAACACAGTGAATACAAATGGTTTACTATTAACGAATTATTAGAAAGTAAACAAGTGCATGATTATACAAAGGATTATTTTAGGAATTAAATATGGCAAATAACAAAGTAGCATTAATTACAGGCATTACCGGACAAGATGGCGCTTATCTAGCAGAGTTTTTATTAGACAAGGGCTATGAAGTGCACGGCATTAAACGCCGTTCATCATCATTTAATACTGATCGTATTGATCATTTGTATCAAGACCCGCATGAATCTGATTGTAAGCTTACACTTCATTATGGTGATCTATCTGATTCAATGAGTCTAGTGCGCATCATTCAGCAAATCCAACCTGATGAAATCTACAACCTTGGTGCACAATCACACGTCGCTGTCTCATTTGAAACCCCAGAATATACAGCTGATACCGTGGGCCTTGGTGCACTACGCATACTAGAAGCTATTCGCATCTCAGGCTTAGAGAAGAAAACACGATACTACCAGGCCTCTACTTCAGAGCTGTACGGTGAAGTGCAAGAAACCCCTCAAAAAGAAACCACACCGTTCTATCCGCGCTCTCCATACGCTGCTGCAAAGCTGTATGCTTACTGGATTACTGTTAACTATCGTGAAGCCTACGGTGTGTACGCTTGTAATGGTATCTTGTTTAATCATGAATCTCCAGTACGTGGTGAAACCTTTGTTACTCGTAAAATCACCCGTGCACTAGCACGTATCTCACTAGGTTTACAAGACACAGTCTATTTGGGTAATATGAATGCTCTACGTGATTGGGGTCATGCTAAAGATTACGTTGAAATGCAATGGCTGATGCTACAACAAGATGAACCAGATGATTTTTGTATCGCTACAGGTGTACAGTTCTCAGTACGTGACTTTGTCAACTTCGCTTGGGGCTATCTAGGTAAAACCATCCGCTGGGAAGGTGAAGGCATGGATGAAAAAGGTTATGACACTGAAACTGGTAATTTACTGGTAGCAGTTGATAAACGCTACTTCCGTCCAACGGAAGTAGAAACCTTGTTAGGTGACCCATCTAAAGCTAAAGAAAAACTAGGCTGGGAGCCAAAAATTACGCTTGAAGAGATGGTGTATGAAATGATGGAAAATGACATCAATATTGCTAAGCGTGATTCATTAGTTAAAGAGTACGGTTTTAAAGCGCTAGACTTTAACGAGTAGTACAAGTAGTACAAGTAGACAAGTAGACAAGTAAACTATTAAATGAATCTTAACGATAAAATCTATATTGCAGGACACAGGGGCTTGGTAGGCTCTGCTATTATCAGACAATTAGAGTTAAGAGGCTTTACTAATATTTTAATGCGCATGCATAAAGAACTTGATCTTACTAATCAAGCACAAGTGCAAAGCTTTTTCTCGCAAGAAAACCCTGACTACGTTATCTTGGCGGCAGCTAAGGTAGGTGGTATTCATGCGAATAACACCTATCCTGCAGACTTTATTTATCAAAACATGATGATAGAGGCTAATGTTATTAACTCAGCTTTCGAGAGTAAGGTTAAACGTCTACTATTTTTAGGCAGTACTTGTATCTATCCTAAAGCAGTTGAACAACCTATGCGTGAAGATGTGCTACTTACCGATGTATTAGAACCAACCAATGAGCCGTACGCACTGGCCAAGATTGCGGGTATTAAGCTGTGTGAATCATATAACCGACAGCACGGTACAGATTTTAGATCAGTTATGCCAACTAACCTATACGGTATTAATGATAACTTCCATCCAGAGAACTCACACGTTATCCCAGCACTAATGCAAAGGTTCCACCAGGCGAAGGTTAATAACGATCCTGAAGTAGTTGTATGGGGCACAGGCAATGCTATGCGAGAATTTTTATATGTAGATGATATGGCGCAAGCATCATTATTTGTATTAGAACTAGATGAGCAAACGTACAAAGACAACACCCAGCCAATGCTATCTCATATTAATGTTGGCACAGGCAAGGATATAACCATTAGAGAAATGGCAGAAACAATGAAACAGGTAGTTGGATACGAAGGTAAGCTAACTTTTGACGCAACAAAGCCTGATGGCGCCCCAAAAAAGTTGATTGACGTGACTAGGTTGGAAAATATGGGTTGGCAGTACAATATAGATCTGAAAGATGGCCTTACAAAAACCTATAATTGGTATTTGGAGAGTTGTAAATGAAAATCACAATAGCCGGAACCGGCTACGTAGGTCTTTCCAATGCCATGCTTTTATCTCAAAATCATGAAGTTGTTGCTCTTGATATCATCCCTGAGAAAATCGAACAACTTAACAATAAAATCTCTCCAATAGTCGATACCGAGATAGAAGATTTCCTAGCTAATAAAGATCTTAACTTTACAGCTACCTTAGATAAAGAGCTGGCATACAAAGATGCAGACTTTGTCATCATTGCCACACCAACTGATTACGATACTACTAACAACTACTTTAATACCTTATCTGTTGAGGCGGTGATTAAAGATGTTATTGATATTAATCCTAAAGCGACGATGATCATCAAGTCAACCGTACCGGTTGGCTATACACAAAGCATTAAAGATAAGTTTAATATCAGTAACATCATCTTCTCACCAGAATTCTTAAGAGAGGGCTCTGCTCTTTATGACAACCTACACCCCTCACGTATCATTGTGGGTGAGAAATCAGATAAGGCCAAGCAGTTTGCTGACCTTCTAGTAGAAGGTGCTATAAAAGAAGATATAGATGTTCTGTTTACAGACTCTACTGAAGCAGAAGCGGTAAAGCTTTTTAGTAATACTTACCTTGCTATGAGAGTCTCATACTTTAATGAACTTGATTCATATGCTGAAGCGCACAACCTGGACGCTAAACAAATCATTGAAGGTGTAGGGCTTGATCCAAGAATTGGATCACACTATAACAACCCTAGCTTTGGCTATGGTGGTTACTGCTTACCAAAAGATACCAAGCAACTTAAGGCTAATTATAAAGATGTACCTAATGCACTGATTAGCGCTATTGTTGATGCTAACTCCATGCGTAAAGACTTTATTGCAGATTCAATCATTAGCAAGAATCCTAAGATAGTCGGCGTACACCGACTTATCATGAAGAGTGGCTCTGACAACTTTAGAGCATCTTCTATTCAAGGTATTATGAAGCGTATTAAGGCCAAAGGTATTGAAGTGGTTATCTATGAGCCAGTACTAGCAGAACAGGGTGAGAGTGAGTTCTTCCATTCTAAAATAATAAACAACTTAGAAGAATTCAAGCAAATCAGTGATGTGATTGTGGCTAATAGAATGGTGGAAGAGCTTAATGATGTTAAAGACAAGGTTTATACAAGAGATTTATTTAACTCAGATTAGAAAACAGAATAAGCAATAGTAATCAATAAATAAATTAAAAAGAATATCAAATGAAAATATTAGTAACAGGTTCAGCGGGCTTCATCGGCTCAGCACTCTCAATCAGACTTCTAGATAGAGGTGATGAAGTGGTAGGTATTGATAATCATAATGACTATTATGATCCTAAGCTTAAAGAAGCACGCCTAGCACGACATGCTGATCATCCGAATTACACACATATTAGAATGAACCTTGAAGATCGTGAAGCTATGGCTAAGCTATTTAAAGATGAGCAATTTGAAGGTGTGGTGAATCTTGCCGCGCAAGCAGGTGTGAGATATTCTATTGAGAATCCTTTAGCTTACATTGATACCAACTTAGTGGGTTTTGCACACATTCTAGAAGGTTGCAGGCATAACAAGGTGGGACACCTTGTGTATGCTTCATCAAGCTCTACTTATGGCCTAAACACCAAACAGCCATTTTCAACGCATGACGCTGTTAACCATCCAGTAAGCCTGTACGCAGCCACCAAAAAAGCTAACGAGTTAATGGCTCATACTTACTCACACCTTTATGATCTACCGACCACAGGCCTCAGGTTCTTTACTGTGTATGGCCCTTATGATAGACCAGACATGGCATTACAAAAGTTCACTAGAGCTATTATGAATGATGAGCCTATTACTGTATATAACTATGGTAAACATAGAAGAGACTTTACCTATATTGATGATATTGTAGAGGGCATTATAAGGATACTAGATAGGCCGGCACCACCTAATCCTGATTGGGATAGTAATAATCCAGATCCTCCAACAAGCAGTGCACCATACAGAGTTTATAACATTGGTAACAATAATCCAGTAGAGCTTATGGATTACATTGAAGCATTGGAAACCTCATTGGGTAAAACCGCAGAGAAAGAGTTGCTGCCATTACAACCTGGCGATGTGCCAGACACTTATGCAGATGTTGATGATTTAGTAGAGCAATTCGGCTACAAGCCAAGCATGAGCGTTAAGCAGGGTGTGGAGAATTTTGCGGTGTGGTATAAGGAATATAACAAATTTTAAAAGGAATAAAAAATATGAACTATAAAAAAATAGCCTTAATAGGTTTAGGTTATGTTGGCCTGCCTTTAGCTGTTGAATTTGGAAAAAAACGTGAAGTAATTGGCTTTGATATTAATCAAGGTAGAATTAATGAACTTAAAGATGGTCATGATGCTACTTTGGAAATTACCAAAAAAAGAGCTTAAAGATGCAATCTATCTAAGCTATACAACCAGCCTAGATGATATTAAAGATTGTGTTATCTTTATTATTACCGTTCCAACCCCAATTGATAAACATAAAAGACCCGATCTAACACCATTAGAAAAATCTAGCGAAGCGGTAGGCTCTATCTTAAAAAAAGGTGATATTGTTATCTATGAATCAACCGTCTATCCGGGTGCCACTGAAGAAGTGTGTGTACCAATTCTTGAAGAGAGATCAGGTCTAACATTCAATAAAGATTTTTATTGTGGATACTCTCCTGAGCGTATCAATCCTGGAGATAAAGAGCATCGTGTGACCACTATTAAAAAGGTTACCGCAGGATCTACGCCTGAGATTGCTACAGAAGTTGACGAACTGTATCAAGAGATTATTATTGCAGGTACGCATAAGGCAAGTAGTATCAAAGTAGCAGAGGCCGCTAAAGTTATTGAAAATACTCAGAGAGATGTAAATATTGCTCTTATTAATGAGCTCGCTCTTATTTTTAATAAACTGGATATTGATACTGAATCAGTATTAGAGGTGGCAGGCACAAAATGGAATTTCCTTTCATTCCGTCCAGGCTTGGTAGGAGGGCACTGTATTGGTGTTGATCCATACTATTTAACTCACAAAGCTATTGAGGTTGGTTACAATCCAGAAATGATTTTAGCTGGACGTAGATTAAACGATAATATGGGTTCATATGTAGCAGATCAAGTATCAAAACTTATGACTAAAAAACGCATCCATGTGGTTGGTGCAAACATCCTAATCATGGGTCTGACATTTAAAGAAAACTGCCCTGATCTTCGTAATACCCGCGTGGTTGATTTAGTTGAAGAATTTAAAGATTTTAATTGTAATGTGGATGTGTATGATCCATGGGTTGATAAAAATGAAGCTGTTCATGAATATAACATCAGGCCACTTGATAGTCCAATAAAAGGTAAATATGATGCCATTCTATTGGCAGTTGCGCATAATGAATTTAAAGAGTTGTCAGTAGAGCAAATTAGAGCCTACGGTAAAGATAGCCACGTATTGTACGATATTAAATACTTACTTAAAACTAATGAATCAGATGGGAGGCTATAAATGACTAAATACGAACAGCTACAAGAACATTTAAAGGGTAATCAAAACACTTGGCTAGTTACTGGCGTCGCCGGTTTTATTGGCTCTAATTTGTTAGAAAAGCTACTTATTCTTAATCAGAAAGTAGTGGGCTTAGATAACTTTGATACAGGTCATCAGTATAATATTGATCAAGCTATTGAGGATGCTAACGAGGCCACTGGTAAAGATTTAAGCAATAACTTTAGGTTTGTCAATGGTGATATTAGAGAACTAGAAGATTGTCAAAAAGCCTGTAGTGGTGTTGATTATGTTCTACATCAAGCAGCACTCGGCTCTGTACCAAGATCAATTGAAGATCCGATAAATACCAATAGGGCTAATATTGATGGATTTTTAAATATGTTGGCTGCTAGTAAAGATGCAAATGTACAACGTTTTGTTTATGCTGCATCAAGCTCTACTTATGGTGATCATCTAGATCTTCCGAAAGTGGAGGATAAAATTGGTAATCCTCTCAGTCCATATGCAGTTACTAAAGTTGTTAACGAGTTGTATGCTCAAGTTTTTGCAAAAACTTATGGTTTTAAAACTATCGGGTTAAGATATTTCAATATTTTTGGGAAAAGGCAAGACCCAAATGGCGCATACGCAGCAGTGATACCGAAGTGGGTGGCAGCCGTTCTAAATAAAGAAAATGTATTTATTAATGGTGATGGTGAAACCAGTAGAGATTTTTGTTATATTGATAATACAGTGCAGATGAACCTTCTAGCAGCTACCACTGATAATAATGAAGCCACTGATCAGGTGTATAACGTAGCACTTAATGATAGAACAAGCCTAAATAAGCTTTATCAAATGATTGAGGATAGACTCATCCAAAGAAACACAAGGACTAGAAAAGAAAGAGCCAATTTATAGAGATTTTAGAGCAGGGGATGTTAGACACTCCCAAGCCAATATAGACAAGGCGCAAACATTATTAGATTACCAGCCAAAGTACATGATAGAGCAAGGAATGGATGAGGCAATGGATTGGTATGTAACAAGTTTAAGATAATTAATTGAGTGAGCATTATGAATAAATGGATTGTAATAACAACTATCAATAAGCCAACTGAAGCAATAATAAAAATCGCAAGCATGTCGAAAGTCTATGATTGGTCAATTGTTGTTGTGGGTGACTTAAAGACTCCAAGAAATTGGAATCATCCTGGCGTGCATTATTTATCGATTGATAGACAAAATGAATTATTCCCTAAAATTTCTAAAAAAATACCCAATAACCACTATTGTAGGAAGAATATTGGATATTTATATGCAATAAATAATGGCGCCGACTGTATATTAGAAACAGATGATGATAATATTCCATATGATATTTTTGGACAAAATATAGAAAAAGCTGTAATTGGTAAAATTATTAAAAACTCTAAATGGGTTAATGTTTACAAGTATTTTACTGATAGTTTTATATGGCCAAGAGGGATACCATTAGACAGTATTCATGGAATGGGAAATATAGGAGAAAGTGTTGAAATTGATGCGCCAATACAACAGTATTTAGCAGATGGTGATCCAGATGTGGACGCAATATATCGATTATTATTTGAAAACGAAGTTTATTTTGATCAAAAATCTGATCCAGTTGTTTTAGACAGGGGTGTCTGGTGCCCTTTTAATTCTCAAAACACCATATTTTTTTCAGAAGTATTCCCATTATTGTACTTGCCATGTTTTGTAAGTTTTAGAATGACAGATATATGGCGGTCATTTGTAGCTCAAATAGGTTTATGGCATATAGGAAAAAAACTAACATTTTCCACCTCAACTGTAAAACAGGTGAGAAATGAACATAATTTGATGATTGATTTTGAAGATGAAGTTCCTGGTTATTTACAAAATGAGAATATTTCAGATATTTTAGAAGCTGTGCTGGAATCTTCAGATGTAAATTTAAATCTTAGTGAAGTTACAAAATTATGTTGGGAGCAGCTTATAGAGGAAGGTATTGTTCCAAAAGAAGAGTTAGAGCCAATTGAAGCATGGTTTCAAGAGTTAAAAAAAATAGAATGAAAAATCCGGGCTTAGTGAGTAATAAAAAGAAAATTTTTTTCGCTACCCAGTCTTGGCATAAGTCAAAAGGTGCTAACTATATTCAAGTGAAGCAAATGATAAAAGCTTTTTCAAAACAGTTTGATATTGTTTATGTAATTTTAAGGACTAACTTAAATTCAGAGAATTTTTTTACGGATAATGTGAATTCTCATGTAATTAATATGCGTAGATGTAGACTATGCTCGATAATCTATACGCTACAAACTTTATTGGCTTATATTAAGCAATCTAGGGGGGGTAATTTTTCTTTGGTTTACTCTAGAAATATCTTATTTTCATTTTTGGTTTCCAGATTAACTATTTGTAATCATGGCTTAGAGCTTCATGCCGGGGTTCGATCAAAATTAGAAGCATGGATGTTGAGAAAGATGTATAAAAAAAAAGTCGTACTATTTTGCATTTCAGAATCACTTCAAGAGCATATCAGGGGGGTTATTGGATCTAAAAAAGGTATTATTTCAATACCCGATGCCCATAATTTCCCTAGTTTAAATAGGGAGGTTTATACGAAAGAAATCTTATCAAAAGAAGTGATAAATGTGGGTTATTTTGGAAAGCTATCTCCACAAAAAGGTTTAGCAACAATTGTCGAATTGCTAAGGATCGCTAATAAGAAAAAAATTCAATTCAATATTTTTACACCTGATGAGAGGGTACTAGGCCCGAGTGACTCTTTGGGTGTATATGAGTACATTGATCATGACCAATGTATGAGCAGAATGTTGGAGCAAGATATATTGTTATTGTTGATTGAGCCACAAGGTGGAATAGCTGATATAAGTCCGTATACATCACCACTTAAGTTGTTTGAATATATGGCTATAGGTAAGCCAATAATCGCATCTAATCTTCCCATATTGAGAGAAATTTTAACCAGCGACAAGGATTCAATTTTGGTAGAAAATTCAGCAGAAAAGATTATTAAAGTTATATTAGATTTAAAAGATAAGTCAAGTACACGAGATTTAATTGCGCGGAATGCTAAAATTTTAGCAAAGAAGCATACGTGGGGCAATAGAATTAATAAGATAAATAAATCGTTTAAGGAATCAGTATTATGAAGCTAACAACAATTACTCAATTTGGCGCAAGATTAAGTCTTGCTAAATTACATATAAAAGCTTTATTGAAAGCTTCAAAGGAAAATAATGAAAAAATTAATCATATTATTTATCTAGTTGATCCAGGAAATTTGTTGCTATTGGAATACCTAAAGGGTGTTTCTAATAAGCATGATAATATTACTCTCTTAACACGAGATGATAATACTTTCACAAATTTTAAACGTCTTAAAAAAAGAGCGCCTTATGGAGGAGATTGTAATTATGATTTTTTAATAAGGCAGCCAGAGGTTAATGATATTTTTCTGACATTACACGATGATTCGATCATTACAACAGAGAACCTATACAAAGATATTATTTCAGCAATGAAAAACTCTGATTTTTCTGGCTATATAGACACAAGAAGAGAGATAGATGGATATCATGACATATTAATTGATAATGAGAGAATGTCAGATATTCGCCTGGGGACGTGGTTTACCTGTGGGAATACAGATACTTATCTTGAAAATAACTACCATATTGGAGATTATCGTAATTATTGGAAGTATTATCTAATGGCTAAGTATGGCTTTAGTCAGAGGCTGAAATTCCACAGACAAAAGGTGTGGCTTAATGGTGGTTTTGATTTAAATATCAGAGCAAGATTAAATGGCAAGAGGTTTAATATTATTTCTGATAAAAAAATAGCATATCATTTAACCAAAATAACTGGTTTTTTCGCTTCTGAAAAAAGAAATTTATTAGGCTATGCTGATTCAAAAGAAGAGGTTTCAAAATGGAAAGACTATGTTTCTAGCTTGATAGGTGATACAGAACAGCTTGAGCATGATTATAAATTTATGATGAATTTGGCGAGTGTTTTTGAATCTGAAGAGATTTTTGATCCTTTATTAAATAAAAAGACTTTAAAAGAGATATTCAATCCATGAATTTAAAACAAGAAAAGCAAGAGATGGAATATGATATCCCTTACCATTATTTACCGAAATTTATTGATGGAAATGTTATTCCAGGTTTGGAGTTAGATTGGGCTAGTGAATATTTACTTAGTTTAAGGCTGGTAGAAGAGTATGTAGAATATTTAAAACCGAATAGCCTGTTGGATATAGGTTGTGGTGATGGAAGGTTAGCAAATGAAATGTCTATAAAGTTCCCCAAGATGGCGTTTACTGGAATAGATTACTCCAAGAGAGCGATTCGTTTTGCACAAGCAATGCAAAATACCACTAATGTAGAATTTTTGGCAGTTGATCTGAAGCACGAAGAAAAAGAAATGTTGGAAAAATATGACATGGTTACTTCAATTGAAGTTTTAGAACATATACCTATTGATTCAGTAAGGGAGTTCTTTCATTTAAATATATCTAGAGTAAAAAAAAATGGCTATTTTCTTATAATAGTTCCACATGAAAATAAAAAGCTTATTGATAAACATGAGCAGCATTTTTCTAGTGAAAAAATATTAGAATTAATTGATAAATGTCCACGTAAATTAGAGGCTGTAGAGTTTCGTTATCTTGATAATAATAGTTGGATATTTGAACTATTTAGGAGGGCGATAAAAAATAGATTCTATACACTGAATCCACTCTGGAGGGCATTCCTTAAAAAGAAAATAACTTACAGTAGAGGGGAAGAGGGGGTCAGTGGAAGAATTTTCTGCTTAATTAGATGCAATTAAAAGAATATAAATTATTGGAGACTATGCTTTTAGGCTCTAGTATTGAAAGGTTAAATCAATTAGGATCAGGTAGGAGGGAGGAGGATTATTATCATAAAATAGATAAGCATATTAGGATGATAATATTCACCTACCAGAAATCAAGAGGAACAACTAAACAGTATGAGTTGCCCGTATTATTTCATAATAAATGGATTCAGTCAATTATAGGGACAATTGTTGTATTAAAGAAAAAAAATAGACCTGATATTATTAGAACTAAGCAATTTTGGGGCGCCTGGTCTGGTTGGATAATAAAAATATTGACAGGTGCGCCTTTAGTGATACGCTGCGGATATATATGGTCTAAGTCGTTTGAAATTGAAAGAAGTGGCGAGTGGAGGTGTGGTTCTAGCCTTCCTGGTTTGTTTGAAAAATGGCTAATTAATAAGGGCGATGCATATATTTTTAGTACTAAAGAGGTGGAGGAATATTATCTATCTTTAGTTAGAAGGCCAGTGCAATCTCTTGTTATACCAAATGCATTTAATTTAGATACTTTTAATTTTGATAAGCATACAAATTGGGATTATGATTATATTTATGTTGGAAGACTAATAGAGTTAAAAAACGTTAAAACCATGCTGAATATAATTCCTAAAGATAAAGATATCTTGGTCATAGGTTCTGGAAAATTGGACTATGAGGTTAAAAAATACAATAATGCTACACTTATTAGTAAAGTAGACAATTATGATTTACCAAAATATTTTAATAAGTCACAATGCTTTATTAGTATGTCAAAAACAGAAGGAAATCCTAAATCTGTATACGAAGGAATAATATGTGGAGCTTATCCAATATTATCAGATATTCCAGCACATAGACGTATTATTGAAGAGCTTGGGTACGGGACATTAGTACATAATGGTTGTGACCTACCTGACATTAACTTTTGCAAGGCTGATCACTCTAAATTAAAACTATTCAGAAGTAAATATAATATGATAAATGGCGTAGAGAAAGAAATTGATTTTCTAAAAATGATTATTTCTAAAAATAATTAAATGCCTATTGTTGATTTAATTATTTCAACAAGAAATGATAATGATAGTGCATTGATAAATACCCTGCACTCTATTGATAAGTCAAATTTTTTAGATTTCCGAGTTTTATTGGTTAATGATAGTAATAAGATTATTCCAGATAACATACTAGTTAATAGTTTAGTTGAGGTTGTTGTGATTGATAATCATGAAAGCTTAGGTCTTACATATTCTCTGATTTTTGCAATAAGTTACTCTAATGCTAAATATATAGCACGCGCAGATGTGGGAGATATTCTGCACCCAGCAAGAATAGAGGAGCAAGTAAATTATATGGAGAGCAATCCACTATGTGTTGTTTTAGGTTGCTCAACACGCATATGGGTCAAATCTCATAAAAGAAATTTAATTGATGCTGGTAGCTCTTTTTATTCAAAAAATTCAAAAGAAATTAAGAAGATGTTGCTAAAAACTAATCCATTTGTTCATGGAAGTATCATGATACGTGCGAGCGCCTACCAAGAGTCTGGTGGCTATGATGGTAATGTTAAAGTAGCCCAGGATTTTAATTTGTATATTAGAATGGCACTTCTTGGTGAACTTGCAATACTACAAAGGGTTTTAAGCCAACATACTTTTGATTTAAGTAACTCAACTACATTTGTGAAAAATAAAAAATCTATATTTAGTGCTTTAAAATCAAGGCTTAAGTATTTTTCTTTAAAAGATAAGCTGTCCAAATTTTTTATTTATGGTGTATTGAGAGATTTAATTTTACTAATGCTGCCTTTGAAGGTGTTGTTTAAATTGAGAGTTTATTTAATAACGAGAAACAAGGTATGAACTTAATTCAACAGGTTGAAAACTTTAGAAGTATAAATTTAAATGGATATTCGCATACATCTAATAATTTACACCCCTATTTTAAATCAATTTATGTAGAACTTTATGATCTTGTTTTGCAGCATATTATCAATGGTGACCCTGATAGAATACGCAAGCGTCTTGAAGAGTATAGGCTGCAACTTCAATCTGGACTTCTGTATGAAAATAAAAAAATAATTATAGGGAAGTGGCATAGTGACCTATATGTATCCTTACATTTATCAAGTATATATTATCAATTGGTTGATTATTATATTGATGACTTTCCAATAATTGACTTCTTGGAGAAAATATCTAAAGAAGGTCTTTATAGTAAATTAGATGAATTAGATTATTCAGATGCATGGCGTGTCAGTAATGAAATTATGTCTTATGCAGTTTTATTATCATTTAACGCTAAAAGAGGTTGTAATGTAGATAGTGTTGAGTGGTGTTTTGACTATATAGAGAGTAGACAAAATAAAATATCTGGATTGTGGGCTAGTGAAAATAAAAAATCAATTTTAAATAGTTTGGCAGCAACATTTCATTATTTACCGTTATATGATTTTTTGAAAAAGCCAGTGAAAAATCCTAAAAAAATATTAGATTCTGTTTTATCTTTAAAGCTACCAAATGGATTTTTTTCTAGTCCAGCAGGTTATGCCTGTATAGATTACGATTGTATTGCAATTTTATTTTTTTTAGTTCAGCAAGACTCTATAGAAAATTTTATCAGTCTCAAGCAAAAAAATGAAATATCTAGCATTGCTTTGGAATTACGCCAGTCTATTATTGATATGATTAATTCAGATGGCGGGTTTCCAGAGTTCGGAAGGGAGGGTAATCCTGTATCAAGTTCAATAATAGCATTAATGTCATATCGGAAGCATCAATGCTTTGAAACCTATTTATGGAATATGAAAAAAATTGCCAGACTATTTATTCAGAGTGATAAATTAGCATACTCTAACTCTGTGTTAATGTGTGTATCGAAGCCTCATGAAAGTAATTCATTTTCTGTTTGGTTTAGATATATGACTATATTAATTTGTGAAGATATGTTGGAATACTTAGGTCAGAATATTGACAGGTCTGCGAAACCTAAGAGATTTGATTTACCAGGATTGGGCAGGCTATAGAATTGATAAACTCAATTTACTACATATCAACTATTCTTAAAAGTGTATCGTTTTTTGTATCTCAAATTATATTTGTAAGATATTTGGGATTGGAAGAGTATGGAGAAGCGATGATCTGGTTGTCTATCCCAATTTATATCCAGACTTTTATAGGTATGATTTCTGGAGAAAGGATTGTAGGCGCAATAAATAATGGAACGAACGATGCATGGGAATCAATAAGTGCACATATTAGATATGTATTCTTATTAGAGTTTAAATTTTATACTGTAGGGCTCTCAATATTTTCAGCAATATTGTCAATTTATCTTATCTGGAATGACATCCCAGATAACGTAATTTTAGCAATTGTACTATTTATACCATCACTATTTGGCTACCATATTATTTTTAATTCATTTTTGAGTTCCGGGTCTTTTAGTCATTTATCTCTAATGTTGATGATAGAGTCTATAGTGGGTCTGGCAATAGTCTTAATTTCTGTAACATTGTGGCCTAGTATATATGGTTTAATATTTGGGTCTGCATTAAGAGTTATTATTGCAACTTTATCAGGGCTGATACTATTAATGAGAGAGTTTTCTAATCGAGGATTGAGTGTCAAGAAGTGTCCGCCTTCTTTAGTTAATAATTTAAAATTTCAGAAAAGAGGATTGTTGGTAAAATCCATTTGGTCTACGCTTGATGTTTTTTTGGTAGGAGTTCTATCATCAAATATACATGCAGGTGAATATCGAATAATAAAAAGCTTATCATCTATTATCTCTCTGCCAGCTCAACCGATATGGAATTTTATAAGACCAACATTACACGATTTATCTAGAGATAATAATGGAAAAAAGATGTTCGATATTATCAGAGGTGTAAGTTTGAAATTGGGCATAATAGCTGCATTATTCTTATTGATCATATATCCATATGTAGAGATGATTGTTTTATATATTTACAATATCAATATTACTGATAGCTTCTTACTAATATTTTACAGTTATATGTTTGCAACATTATCTACAAATGTAATTACTGCCTGGAGTAGGTTTGTAGCTGTATTACAGAATCGTCTTGATTTAAGTTTGAAAATAAATATTTTTATTTCTATAACTTTACTAGTATCGGTCGTAATTCAAATGACACTAATGGTGCCAGTACCAGTTACCCTGTCTGTTTCATTAGTTATCTCATCTATATTTTGGTGGCTTTGGTTATGGTCATGCAGATAAAAAGAGTTGCAGCTAAGAAATGGCTTTATGGGTGTTTAATATTTTTAACAATGTTTGGTCCTAAATTTGGTGCGTTTATTGATATTATTCCTATTACGTGTCTTGTTTTATTAGTTACTAATACATTTAAGACTAATAAAATAGTTGGAATTAATCATACGGCGATTTTGATTGCGGCTTATGGTATTTATTCATTATTTATTATAGCAATAATGAATGGTGTTTATGACCAATGGCATATATTCCAACCATGGAGGGCGCTAATCAATTATCTAGGTATCGTTCTAATTGTTAAATTAATGTTTGATGCAGGGTGGAATTGGCGTCAGGTTTTATCAATGGTGAATATCTCAATATATGTACATTCGTTAATAGTAATTCTGACATTTTTAATTCCTGACTTGAAATATGCATTGTTTGATCTGACAGGATTTATTGAAAAGTCATATTTACGCTCACCAGGATTGACGCATAGTTATGGAATTACATCTATACTAACTGCAATGCCTTTTATTTTAGTTTATTTTGTTAAGAATAGTTTGTTTTCAGTAAAGTATGATTATTTAGGTCTTGTTGTTGTATTTATTAGTCTTTTTCTTTTGGCGCGTGTAGGCTTGTATCTCGTACCTTTTTTGATATTCATACTCTTGGCGGTAATTATTTTTATGAGGCGCTTTAGATTTAAATATATTGCAATTATTTTTACTATTATTTTTACTGTGTATTTTTCTTTTCAATATCTGGTTGATATGGATACAGGGTTACTGGATGGGACTGGGACTATGATGGCAATATTTTTTAATGAATCAATTTGGCATTCTCTGGAGTTGGTTGTTGCTTATTTGGATGGAAATTATGAGTTAAAATCTTTTGAAGAAATTGGATCTTTTGACTATCATAACGAGACAGTTTTAGAGTATCTTTTTGGGACTGGGGAATATGGCAGAGGTGATAGGCAGTATTATCTTTATACTGATATTTCATACGCACATTTTTTTTCCATGGTTGGAATATTTGGAATTATATTGTTAATATTAATTCAAATATCTCCATATTTTATTTTTTTCAAATCTGCTCCCCCTCTAAGATTTGTATTTTTAGTTTTAACAGTAGTAATCCTTGTAACAAATTATAAAGAGGCGACATTCTTTACAAGAAATTTATTTTCATTGTGGTGTTATTTTTCAGCGTGCTTGTATTGGGATCACAAGTCTAAATATAAGAGAGGTTTTAGCTCAAAAAATACTTCAATTAATAATTTAATTAAAGTGCCAAAATGAAAAGAATATTTGATTTAATATTGGCAATCTTCCTATTCTTGACGTTGATAATCCCGCTTTTGTTAACAGTTATTTTGGTTATTGCCACCTCAAAAGGTTCGGTCCTTTACTGGTCTGAGCGTATTGGTAAAAATAATAAAATTTTTAAAATGCCAAAATTTAGGTCAATGTTGATAGATACTCCTGCTGTAGCAACCCACCTATTGGATAACCCAGATTCTTATTTGTCACCAATTGGTCGCTTTTTGCGTTTAAGTAGTTTGGATGAACTGCCGCAGCTCTTCTCTGTTCTAAAAGGCGACATGAGCTTTGTAGGGCCACGCCCTGCACTTTATAATCAAGACGACTTAATTGCTTTACGCACTGAGAAGGGTGTGGATAAGTTGCTACCTGGTATTACAGGCTGGGCACAAGTGAATGGACGAGATGAATTATCAATTCCTGATAAAGTGGCACTGGATGTAGAATATATGAATTGTCAATCCTTTTGGTTGGATATGAAAATTTTATGGATGACATTTTTGAAAGTGATTAAAAGAGATGGAGTTTTACATTGATCGACTAATTGCTTTCGTTATCAAGAATTAATAAACAGCTAATGTAATCCTCCCAAAAATTAACACTCAGTAAAAGTAGAACTTTCTTATAATAAAAACATAAGGAGATTCAAATGAAGACAACACGTAAATCAGATTCACAAATCATGCACTCTTTTTAGTACCCC